>NZ_JBXAJH010000004.1:0-196912 GCF_058797075.1 Acidovorax sp. GW823-FHT02H02
GGTCTTCGTCTTGCGTGGCATTCATGCTCCTTGTTGACATGCTATGCCTCACACACAAACTTTCTGACAGGCTCGTGGGTCGCACTGCAACACCTGGCGCTGATCGCTCGCTGTCGCCTGTCACTTCTCCCCCGGCCACCACTCTGCCCAACATGGAAAAGTGCGCAAAAAAATGCTGCTGCCAACCGGGAGGCCGCATGAACTACTTCCCGTTTCACATAGGCGACTACGCATCCGACACGGCCCATCTTGAGCCCATGGAAGACTTGGCCTACCGCCGGATGCTCGACCTGTACTACAGGCGCGAATCCGCGCTTCATGCCGACCCTGCCGAAGTAGCCCGGCTGATTCGTCTGCGCAACTGCCTGGAAGAGGTGAAAGCAGTGCTTGGCGAGTTCTTCGACCTTTCGGACGACGGCTGGAGGCATGTCCGCTGCGATGAAGAAATCAAGCACATGCAGAAAAAGCAGTCGAAGGCTCGCGAGTCTGCCGCCGCATCCGTTCATGCGCGCAAGGCAAAGGCTGACGACCAGCCTCGGAGCGAACGTTCAACGAACGCTCAACGGACGCTCAACAAACGTTCAGCGGATGTTGAGCTACCAACACCAACACCAACACCAATAACCACTACCAACGTAGTGGGGGAAAGCGCGCCAAAGCCGCGCCCCACCCGCAAGTGCCCCGAGACATTCATGGTCACACCTGCTATGCAGGACTGGGCAGACCAGAACACCCCCCTGGTCAACCAAAACCAGGCCACGGCCACCTTCCGCGACCATACCTTTAAGACCGGCATTGCGGACTGGGCTGGCGCATGGCGCAACTGGATGCGCCGCGAGCAGAAATTCATCGAAGACCGCAAGCCAAGCGCAGGCCGGCAAACCCTGAGCTTCGCCGAGCGTGACGAAAAAACCCGCCGAAAGCGCTGGGAGGAGATGACCGGGCGCAAGTGGCCGGAAGGTGGCGAGGTCATTGACGTGGCCGCCGTGAACAGCGAAATCCAGGAGTTTCTGCAATGAGCCTGCCAATGAATGCCATTGACCGCCTGTTCGAGCGCCTAGCGGCCACCTACGGCGCAGCCTGGACACGCCAATGGGCCGATGTCCCGATGAACGACGTGAAGAGCTCGTGGGCACATGAGTTGGAAGGCTTTGCTGGACAGCTTGAGGCTCTGGCCTGGGCATTGGAGAACCTGCCGGAGCGCTGCCCCAACATCATCGAGTTTCGCAACCTCTGCCGGCGCGCGCCAGCCCCCAGTGTCCCCAAGCTACCCGAGCCAAAGGCTGATCCCGAGCGGGTCAAGGCAGAAGTAGCCAAGCTCAGGCCGATAAGCGTACTACTCGCCCAGGGCGGCCGAGACATGAAGGAGTGGGCCAAGGTCATCGTTGCTCGCGAGAAAGCCGGAGACAAAGTACCCCAGGTCTCCCTGCGGTTCGCCCGCGAGGCTCTTGACATCAAGGTGGGTACTTGACGTGCGAGTCAACCAAGTCATCTGCCGCACTCGATTTGCCTGGGGGATTCGAGCGCAAGCTCAAATTCCTTGTCAAGGTGGCCATAACGCTGGGCTGGAAGGCCTACTCTGGCACCGGGCCAAGGAGCTGGATGCCGACACTTGTTGGAATTTTGCAGGGATACACCTGGGCCCTACAAAGGCCAGGCAACAGCAGACAGGTGTCCTTGATTTAACAGAGGCGAAACAATGACCGAACCCATCAAGAAAAAACGCCAAGGCCGCTGGAAAGCCGGAGAGAGCGGAAATCCGAAGGGGCGCCCTACAGGCACAGGCAAGGTGGCACAGGTGCGCGCATCCATCGCTGAGCATATTCCCGAGTTGCTCCAAGCCCTCGTGGCCAAAGCCATCCATGGGGACGTGGGGGCGGCTCGCCTGCTACTGGAACGGACCATCGCGCCATTGCGTGCCATCGAACCAGCGCAGGCATTGAGCCTGCCAAACGGAACCCTGACGGATCAGGGACGGGCCGTGTTGACAGCGGTCGCTGCCGGCGAGCTGACTCCCAGTCAGGGCGCATCACTACTAGGGGCAATCGGCACGCTGGCTCGTGTGGCTGAAATTGACGAACTGATTACCCGCATCGAAGCACTGGAAGCCACGCACACAAACCGAGAGGGGTTGCATGGGTAATAACCTGAGAAAACTTGAAATGCGCCTGCTGGCACTCGAGCGAAACCGCACGAGTAGTCGACCCACTTGCGGCGTGGTGACGTTTGGGCGGCATGAGACGGCAGACGAAGCCATTGAGCGAGCCAGGCTCGCAGGGATGACTGGTTCTATTTTGGTGGTCCCAGAACCCATGACCGAAGAGGAGTGGGTAGCCATGATGAAAGATGCGATCATTCAAGACAGCCAAAAAAATAACCTATGAAAGGGACTCTCATGAACAAAAAGGCGCGACCCGAGGCCGTCGGCAATGAGAAGTATTCGTCCATCTGGGAGAGTACCCCCCATTGGACTTATGCCAGGCGGGACCGATACCCCTGCGGCACTGGGCTCGGCGAATACTTCGACCCTGGGAGCGTCAGGGACACTTTTCAGGGCCGACTGCACGGCTTTCTCAATCGCATCAAGCGACTGCTTCCTTTTCGCTGAAGCACCGTCGCTGAACTTTCCTCGACAGGTGCGGCATGAGTGGCTGGCGGAGAGAAATGGGCCTGCCTGCGAAGCTGGTACGGCCTAATAAATAAGACCCTGTTGGCCATACCGAATCACACCACCGGCACCTCGTCCCATGCCGTCGTGTAGTTCGGTGACTTGCGCTCCTGGCGCATCTCCCAGTCCCTGAACGCCCCCTGCGTGGACACTTTGACCGTACCCCGCCCAAAGCGCTGGTTGAGGGTGTCCAGCGCCAGCATCAGCTTGTCGTTGGCAAGGGTCACTGGCTCCAGCAGATCACCCTGCCGATGCGTCACTGGACTGATCTCGCTGAGCATGACCCCGGCCTTCTTGTACTGGTAACCCGGCTTAAACATCCGCTCGCACAAGTACGCCGCCCAGCGGTTGACCTCCAGGCTGTCGTTCGTGGGGTATGGCAACGGGACCGCCAGGCTTGGGTTGTATTGCGGCAGGTCCTTGCGAAAACGGTTGGTCTGCAAGAAAACCTGGATCACTGCCGCGTGACTCTTCTGTGTGCGCAGCTTTGCGCAGGCATTGGCCACGAAGGTGGACAGCGCGTCCTGGAGGATGACCAGCTCCGTGACCATGTTGCCGAATGACCGGCTGGAGATGATCTGCTGCTTGTCTGGCTGGATTTCCTGCAAGTCTATGCAGGGCACTTCCTGCAACTCGCGCTGGATCTTCTCCATGACCACGCCGAACTCGGCACGTAGCGTCGGCACATGCGCGTGGCGCAAGTCATGCACGGTCTGCACGCCGTGGACTGCCAGTTTCTTGGTCAGCTTGCGCCCTACTCCCCAGACCTCCTCAACGGCAATTTGCTTGAGCAGCCTTGTCTTCTGCTCATCGGTCAGCTCGTTGTAGTTGAAGACGCCTTTGGAGCGAGGGTGCTTCTTGGCCACATGGTTGGCCAGCTTGGCCAGGGTCTTGGTCGGGCCAATGCCGACGCACACCGGGATGCCCGTCCACATCCCAACCCGCTGGCGCATGCTGTAGCTCACGTCCCGCAGCTTGCGGATGCCAGTGAGGTCCACGAAGCACTCATCGATGGAATACACCTCGTGCCGAGGAGAGAAATGACTCAGGATGGACATCACCCGATTCGACATGTCGGCATACAACGCGTAGTTACTGCTGAAGGCCAGGATGCCATGCTCTTCGGCCAACTGCTTGCACTCGAACCAGGGCTGGCCCATCCGGATACCGAGGGCCTTGGCCTCGTTGGACCGGGACACCGCACAGCCATCGTTGTTCGAGAGCACCACCATCGGCACCCGCGTCAGGTCAGGACGGAAGACCCGCTCGCAGGAGACGTAGAAGTTGTTGCAATCAACCAGGGCCAGCTGCTGGGTCATACCACCTCGACCGTGGCGGTCCCCATCATGATCGGCTTGACCAGAATCTTGTACGTGTCCAGGTCAAACCCGTGCTGCTCGTGCGTGCTGAGTTCGTTGGCTCTGGAGCACCAGGTGCCCATGTAGCGCCAGTCCTGGATGCGGTGACGCTGGACCCAGTCGCCACTTTGCTCGACCAGATCTACGGCACCAGGGAACGGCCACACCTGCACCTTCATGTCCACCAGTGCTGAAAACAGCCGCTGGTCATGCTCCCGACGGCCTTCCTTGCCCACGCAGGCGCCCAGGCAAGTTTTGACTTGGAGGCCAAAGCAGCCCCGCTTGCTGATCTTCTCCAGCCCCAGTAGGCCCAGACACAGCCGGTGCTGGTCGGCCAGCTCCCGCAACTTGCTCTGGGCCGAATGCACGGAGCTGAACAAGCCGTACAGGTCATCGGCCTGCCCAACAGCCACCGCCTTACCGGAGAGGATTTCCGGGCTGACAACGCCGTCTTGCTCCGCGAGGCGGATTGAGCACAGGTTGCGCAGGCGCCGCAGTCGGATGTTGAACAAGGGGCTTTGCTGCTTGATCAGACGCGCTTCCAGCAGCAGTGCGCCGATCTCTCCTGCAGTCTCGATGAACTCCACCCGCCGGGACTGGGCAATCATCTCGGCCTCGTCTTCGGCACGCAGGTGTGACAGCACCCGGCTGCGAATATCCACGCTCTTGCCGATGTAGAGAGGCAGCGTGCCCTCGCCCTTGAATATGTAGACACCCGAGGTGCGTGGCAAAGCCGCCAGCGAGCCTGGGTCAATCTGATGCGGTAGCGGTGAAGCGTCAGGCTGCGTCATGGTCTCAGTACAGCTTGTGCAAGTTGTAGGTCACCACACCCCAGACGGAAAACTCTTCCTCCGGCTTGACCACGATGGTCGGGTAGCGCTGGTTTTCCGGGACGAGCTTGATGACGCCGCCTTTTCGGTACAGCCGTTTGAGCGTGAACTCATTGCTCAGGACCGCCAACACGATGTCCCCATGCTTGGGCTCGATAGAGCGGTCGATCAGCAAGGAGTCGCCCTCATAGATGCCGATGTCAATCATCGAGTCACCCTTGACCCGGTGAACGTACGTGGCGTCCGCATTGCGGATCAGGTGGTCATTGAGGTCGATACGCTTGCGCGTGTGATCACCTGCGGGGGAGGCAAATCCCGCAGGCACCTTCCAGCCACACACCTCCAGCCAGACCTTCTTGTCGGTCACGAGAACGGGTTGCGGGTGGGTAAGTACTGCGGCTTTCATGCCACCGAATATACTGTTATTTCATACAGCATTTCAAGTACACTAAGGTCCTCAGCCGCAAGCGCTTAATGGCGAACCTCGGGCAGCTTTCGGCCAGAAGCAGAGATCTTGGGCCATTCCTGAATTCAGTCGTTCACAGTTCATTGCGGACCGCAGTGATTTATTGGTCAACTTGATATCAATTAACTAATTTTCCAAGGGTTTCCACCAATACGACATCTCAACTTATCAGATAACCTGGTAACCATGTTTGAACACACTATGACAGCTCTTCCGAAGCCATTGCGCTTTCCCGATGAAATCACCACTGTGCTGCTACGCAGGATTGAGTCGGGTGAGTACACGCCTGGCTCCAAATTGCCTTCAACGCGCGAATTTGCACAGGCGTTCAATGTGAGCCCACCCATGGTGCGTGAAGCACTGTCGCGGCTCAAGCACGATGGCTATGTTGAAGCGCGTCAAGGCTCGGGGGTATTTGTCAGTACTCGGCAGTCAACACCTAGCCTTCGGCTCGGCGCAGGCATGACTGCTGACCAAGCGTTGCTTGCTGATACCTATGAAGTACGTCTTCATGTCGAGCAATCGTGCGCTGAGCTGGCAGCTTTGCGCCGTACAAATGAAAACCTGATCGAGATGCGCTTGGCCTTGGACGAGATGGCCGAGGCGGTCAAAAACCACACCAATGGCACGCCAGCAGATGTCCGGTTTCATCTCGCGATAGCTCGGGCCACACACAATGAGGCGATGCTGAAGTTGCTCAGGTTCCTGCATGGCTCCCTGGAAGAAAGCGTTCAGTTGGCCCGTGTTAACAGTGAAAAGACGCCTGGACAGCCCCAGAAAACACAGCTTGAACATCAATCGATTTACGCTGCCATTGAGGCAGCTGATCCTTTGGCCGCGAGACTGGCTGTCAAAGCTCACCTCGATGGCGCGGCCAATCGACTGGGTTTGCGCGTTGGTCCGCATCCTCAAGCCGATGTACAGAGCAAGGTCGCCTCAGACCGTCAGGAAAACAAATGAGCGCCACCCACACATATCTGCCCTACAAGGCGGAAGTTTCGGTGCCGTCCAAACGCTTGCCAGCTGGCGCGTGCGACTGCCACTTTCATGTCTTTGAAGACGCAAACCAGTATCCGTTCGCCGCTGCTCGCAGCTACACGCCAACGCCTGCGCCCATGGGAGCGTACAGGGCAATGACGCGTACGCTGGGCATTGAGCGTGCCGTCCTTGTGCATCCAAGCGTCTACGGACGCGACCACTCAAGTTTTGAGCATGCGCTGGCAGAGAACACCAGCTGGCTGCGAGGCGTTGCGGTGGTCTACACCGATATATCCGATCGGCAAATCCAGTATTGGCATCAGCTAGGCGCTCGTGGAACGCGTTGCAACGCACTGTTTGATGGGGGTGCTGCCATGCAGGACTTACCGGAGATTGTGGCACGTATCAAACCCCTGGGCTGGCATCTACAAGTGCTCATTGATGTCGATAAAGACCCCGAAATGGTCATCAAGATGTCTAGGTTCGGCGTACCACTCGTGGTCGACCACTACGGTCATGTTCCCGCCGAGCGAGCGATCAACAGCAAGGGCTTCAACAACCTCCAAGCCCTGATCAAGGAGGGCAACACTTGGGTGAAGCTTTCCGGAGGCTACCGAATTTCTCCACAACGCAGCAAATTCACAGACGTCGCACCGCTGATGCAGGCATTGCTCAAAGCCAACCCCGACCGACTCGTCTGGGGTAGCGACTGGCCGCACCCATCAATCGCGGCCCCTATGCCCGACGACGGGCACCTGATCGATGCACTGCTTGATGCTTGCGGGCCACAGGAGATTCAAAAGATTCTGGTCGATAACCCTACACGGCTTTACTGGAACGACTGAGAAGTTCAGTCGTGATTTATCTCATTGATCAACCCACCACCAAAAAGGAGACAACATGAAACGTCGCACCCCTCTGAAACTAATCGCCAGCCTGTCCGCAGCGGCACTGCTGGCCATCGCGCCCACAGCGCATGCACAAAACAAGCCAATCATCAAGGTCGGTTGGACCACTTCCGATGGCGCGCAGGACCCCTACGCTATTGGCGCACGCGCCTTCAAGGCAGCGGTGGAAAAGAACACCAAGGGCACCGTCGAAGTACAGCTTTTTCCCAACCGTCAACTCGGCGATGAACGCCAGATGCTTGAAGGCATGCGCTTTGGCACAGTGGATGCTGGCGTAATCACCAACGCCGTGATCGGTCAGATCGAACCTTCTTTCAGCATCAATGATCTTCCGTTCCTCTTTGCAAACGAAGAACAAGCACATAAGGCGCTTGATGGAGCGCTTGGTGCAGAGCTGAGCAAGCGCATTGAGGGCAAAGGCATTGTCGCGCTGGGCTATATGGAGGGTGGCTTTCGCAACATGATCAACAACAAGCGCCCCGTCTCTACTCCCGCAGACGTCCAGGGCGTGAAGTACCGGGTCATGCAAAACCCTATCTACATCGACATGTTCAATTCACTGGGGGGGTCTGCCGTTCCCATGGCCTGGGGCGAGACGTTTACAGCTGTGCAGCAAGGCACGATCGACGGGCTTGAAATCCCCTTGGCAGTCATCGAAGCGAACAAATACTACGAGGTGACCAAATTCCTTTCTCTGACAAATCACACCTATTCGATGATCGGTCTGATGATGAGCAAGCGCGCGCTGGACAAACTCACACCAGAGCAGCGTTCGGCCGTTATCGCAGCAGCCAAGGCCGCCACCATCGAACAGCGAACAACGGCCAAGGCCGATGCCAAGGGCATTTTGACCAAGCTGGAAAAGAGCGGAATGAAAGTCAATGCCATTGGTGATGTCGCAGCATTCCGCAAGGGTGTTTCCTCGCTGTATGAAAAGTACCGACAGGGCGGCAATGGCTCATTGCTGGAACTCGCGTTGAGCGCATCAAAATAATTCGAGGTAGACCATGAAATCGCTCTTTCGCAAAGGCTTCGACTGGCTGGACATGGGAGTGCGAACTGCCGTGATGGCATTCGCAACTGTCATGCTTCTGGCTCTATCTTTACAAGTGTTTATGCGTTTTGTTCTGGATAAGCCTTTGAGTTGGAGCGAGGAGTTGGCCCTGGCGTGCTTTAGCTGGAGCATGCTGCTCGCTATCGGATTGGGGGTCCGCCAGAAAACCCACGTACGCATGGACATCTTGGTGGACCACCTGCCCAAAGCTTTGAGTTTGGTGATTGAGAAAGTGGTCACGCTTTGCATCGCAGGATTTGGTGCATTCCTTGCCGTTGCAGGCAAAGATTACGTCGCAGATGCCGTGGGCTCCACCTCTGCCGCGATTGGTTATCCGATCGTTTATTTGTATGCCTGCGCGCCAGTCTGTGGCCTGGTCATTGCGCTCTTTGCTTTGGAGCACTTGATTCTTGGTAGTCCGGACAAATCACAAGACGAATTGGCCGAGGTCAATGTCTCAAAAGGATAAATAAAAATGACATTAACTTCTTGGATTTTGACGGCTGGTTTTGCTGGTCTGGTCGTGCTCGGGATGCCGTTTGCCTTTGCCATCGCGATCAGCGTCTTGGCCATTCTCGTGCTCAGCGGCATTGAGCCGATGCTGCTGCCCCAGACAATGGTTGCCGGCACGCAAAGCTTCAGCTTGCTTGCCATCCCGTTTTTCATGCTCGCTGGCGAGCTGATGAGTTCGGGTGGCTTGTCGCAGCGCCTGGTTAAAGTGGCAGACGTTTTTGTGCGCCACCTTCCGGGTGGGCTTGGACTTGTGGTTGTGGTTGCGGCTCTCATATTCGCAGCGGTCAGCGGCTCAGCACCTGCCACAACAGCAGCCATCGGCTCTGTAATGATTCCGTCAATGGTCGAACGGGGCTACAGCCGCAACTATGCAACCGCCTTGGTGGTTGCCGTTGGCGTGCTTGCCCCACTGATTCCGCCTTCAATCGCGTTTGTGATTTGGGGTGTCATTGCGGAGCAGTCGATTTCAAAGCTTTTCCTGTCCGGCGTGCTGCCTGGTTTTCTGATGGCTTTTGGCATCACCTTGATCGTCATCTTCAAAGACATTCAAGATAAGAGGCCTCGCCAACCTCGAGCCTCACTGGCCGAAATCATGTCCGTTCTCAAGGAAGGCATCTGGGCCTTGATGGCGCCAATCGTTGTCTTGGGCGGCATTTATGGTGGCGCATTTACCCCCACTGAAGCAGCTGTCGTCGCTTGCCTCTATGCACTGCTTGTCGGCTTCGTCATTGAACGTAGGCTGCGTTGGAAAGATCTGCCCAAGATCATGATGTCCGGCATGACCGTCAGTGCCATCGTCATGGCCATCGTGGCCGTATCGCAAGGTTTTGGATTCTTGGTCGCTCAAGAACAATTGGCAACCCGACTGGCCACCTGGCTCGGAGAGAACATTCACGACCGATGGATGATGCTGCTCGCGCTCAACCTGGGCTTCTTCCTACTGGCAGCGGTGATGGACGAAATCGCCATCATGGTGATTCTTGGCCCCATGCTAATCAGCATTGCCAAGCAGTTCGGCGTAGATCCGATCCATTTCGGAGCGATGATCGTGACGAACGTGGCCATCGGCATGGCGGCACCTCCTATCGGCTACTGCCTGTTCGTTGGCATGGCCATCGGCGGCACGAAGTTGTGGCCGCTCTCGCGTGCGATATTGCCTTTCGTGTTCGTCATGCTGCTGGTGCTGATCGCTGTGACCTACGTGCCAACGTTTGCACTGGCTTTGGTGCCCTGATGATGAGTCCAGAAAATATGTCTGACGATCAATCCGTGCTGAGTCAACTGCGCGGCACAGTGGGCGAGAAACATGTCCTGACCGAGGGCCAGGCCACCGCACCCTACTACGAGGACTGGCGCAAAAAATACCATGGCACTGCATTGGCCGTGGTGTGTCCTGCCAACACCCTGGAGGTGGGGGCGGTCATGCGCTTGGCACAGAAACACGGGTTGGCCATTGTTCCCCAGGGCGGAAACACCGGACTCTCAGGCGGTGCGACGCCCTCGGGCAATGCCCGTCAACTGGTCCTGAGTACGCGACGCCTCAATCGCATACGGCAGATCGATACAGCCAATGACACTGTGACTGTGGAGTCCGGTGTCGTGCTGCAAACGCTGCAGGATGTGGCCCGGGAAAACAACCGACTGTTCCCCCTCTCGCTGGCCGCACAGGGCAGCTGCACTGTTGGAGGCAACCTGGCCACCAATGCCGGGGGCACGGCTGTGTTGAGGTACGGCAGCATGCGTGACCTCACGCTCGGCCTAGAGGTGGTCACCCCTAACGGTGAAATCTGGGACGGCCTGAGAGCCTTGCGCAAAGACAACACAGGCTACGACCTTAAACAACTCTACATCGGCTCTGAAGGAACTTTGGGCATCATCACTGCTGCCGCTCTCAAGCTATTCCCGCACCCCGTCGCCAACCTGACCGCCATGATGGCTCTGCCATCACTGGTTGAAGCCGTCAATTTGTTGGCCCAAGCCCGAGAAGCCCTCGGACCGGGTCTGACAGCATTTGAGGTGATTTCAGCGCCTTGTGTGCCATTGCTCCAAAAACACTACCCGAACCTTCGCTGGCCCTTCAGCGATCCATGCGAAGTAGCTGTGCTGATGGAACTTACTGATCATGACAACGAAGCACATGCGCGCGATCAGCTTGAACGATTACTCATGCGGTCAATGGAAGCAGGGGACGTCTTGGATGGTGTTGTTGCCGAATCGGTTGCGCATTCTCAGACGTTGTGGTCGCTTCGTGAGTCAATTTCCGAGGCACAGGGTCTGGAAGGGGCGCACATCAAACACGATATTTCCGTGCCCGCGTCAGCCGTTGCTCAATTTGTCGCGCAGGCTCAGGAGGCCTTGAGCCAGGCTGCACCAGGTGCACGCTGTGCCTGGTTCGGCCATTTGGGAGATGGGAACTTGCATTTCAATGTGCTTTCCCCAGCAGGCGCCGATCCCATGCCGTTCGCTGCTCGTCAAAATGAAATCAATGAAATTGTTCATGATCTGGTCGTACACCATCGCGGCTCGATTAGCGCCGAACATGGCCTGGGGCAATTGCGCCGAGATGAGAACCAACGATACAAAAGCCCGCTCGAAATGGCGCTGCTGCGCCAGATCAAATCGGCGTTTGATCCCGAAGGACGAATGAACCCCGGTAAGGTTATTGCGTGACGACATTCGGTATTCGTGCCAAAGCCGTAAATGCTTAGGTTCGAGATGAGTGTTCTGCTGCGCGCGATCGCTGAGCTGCCCTCGAAAAAGGCAATGAAGTTTGACGGCCCCAGCGGTTCGACGCATTACTTGCCGCATCGTAATCAATAGCCTGGATTGAGTGGACCTCAGGGCAATTGAGTGAGGTATCCCCTATTGCTGATCCGACATCGAGTCCAGGCATTTAAAGACGAAACCCCAGGATCGTGCAATCTTGGTCGGGCGCTTTGGATAGAGGTTCTCGGCCAATCTGTCAGAACTGTTTTAGATAAATTTTCAAGAGGTTGCTATGAAGATTCTGGTTCCCGTCAAACGGGTGGTGGACTACAACGTCAAGGTGCGCGTCAAGAGCGACAACAGTGGTGTGGACATCGCCAACGTCAAGATGAGCATGAACCCGTTTGACGAGATCGCTGTCGAAGAAGCTGTGCGCCTGAAAGAAAAGGGCGTGGCCACCGAAGTGATCGCCGTCTCCTGCGGCGTGGCGCAGTGCCAGGAAACCCTGCGCACCGCCATGGCCATCGGTGCCGACCGCGGCATCCTGGTGGAAACCGCTGAAGAGCTGCAGCCCCTGGCCGTGGCCAAGCTGCTGAAGGCCTTGGTCGACAAAGAACAACCTGGCCTGATCATTCTGGGCAAGCAGGCCATCGACGACGACTGCAACCAGACCGGTCAGATGCTGGCCGCGCTGGCCGACCTGCCGCAAGCCACCTTCGCTTCCAAAGTCGAAGTTGCTGATGGCAAAGCCAATGTGACCCGTGAAATCGACGGTGGCCTGGAAACCCTGGCTGTGAGCCTGCCTGCTGTGGTGACCACCGACCTGCGCCTGAACGAGCCGCGTTATGTGACGCTGCCCAACATCATGAAGGCCAAGAAAAAGCAGCTCGACACCTTCAAGCCCGAAGACCTCGGCGTCGATGTCGCCCCGCGCATCAAGACCCTCAAGGTCATGGAGCCGGCCAAACGCAGTGCCGGCATCAAGGTGCCTGATGTCGCCACGCTGGTCGACAAACTCAAGAACGTTGCAAAGGTGATCTGATCATGACCGCACTCGTCATTGCCGAACACGACAACGCGTCCATCAAGGGCGCCACCCTCAACACCGTGACCGCTGCTGCCGCTTGCGGTGGCGACGTGCATGTGCTCGTCGCTGGCCACAACGCCGCTGCTGCTGCACAGGCCGCCGCCCAGATCGCTGGTGTCGCCAAAGTCATCCACGCCGACAGCGAAGCCCTGGCCCATGGCCTGGCCGAGAACGTCGCTGCGCAAGTGCTTGCCATCGCCGGCAACTACAGCCACATCCTGTTCCCGGCCACTGCCGGCGGCAAGAACGTGGCCCCGCGCGTGGCCGCCAAGCTCGACGTGGGGCAGATCTCTGACATCACCAAGGTGGACTCGCCCGATACCTTCGAGCGCCCGATCTACGCGGGCAACGCCATTGCCACCGTGCAGTCCGCTGATACCACCAAGGTGATCACTGTGCGCACCACCGGCTTTGACGCGGCTGCCGCCACCGGCGGTTCTGCTGCTGTGGAGTCTGCCGCTGCAGCAGCCGACAACGGCAAGAGCAGCCATGTGGGCAGCGAGATCGCCAAGAGCGACCGCCCCGAGCTGACCGCCGCCAAGATCATTGTGTCGGGTGGCCGCGCCCTGGGCAGCAGCGAGAAGTTCAACGAAGTGATGACGCCCCTGGCCGACAAGCTGGGCGCTGCCATTGGTGCCAGCCGCGCTGCGGTGGACGCGGGCTACGCCCCCAACGACCTGCAGGTTGGACAGACCGGCAAAATCGTCGCCCCTCATCTGTACGTGGCTTGCGGCATCTCGGGCGCCATTCAGCACCTGGCGGGCATGAAGGACTCCAAAGTGATCGTCGCGATCAACAAGGACCCCGAGGCCCCGATCTTCAGCGTGGCTGACTTCGGCCTCGAAGCCGATCTGTTTGCGGCCGTGCCGGAATTGATCAACTTACTTCCTTGACAAGCCATGGAACTGCCTGCGCATCAATTAACCATGACGGTGCTTATGACCCCCGATACCGCGAATTTTTCTGGGAATGTGCATGGTGGGACCATCCTCAAACTGCTGGACCAAGTGGCCTATGCCTGTGCCAGCAGGTATGCAGGTGCATACGTTGTAACCTTAAGTGTTGACCAAGTCATGTTCCGACAGCCCATCCATGTTGGTGAATTGGTTACCTTCCTGGCCTCAGTCAATCACACGGGTACTTCGTCCATGGAAGTAGGCATCAAAGTGATTGCCGAAAACATCCGCACCCAACAAAAACGGCACGTCAATAGCTGCTTCTTCACCATGGTCGCGGTGGATGATGAACGAAAACCGCAAGGGGTTCCTCCGCTTCGGCCCTTCTCCCCAGAGGAGAAACGTCGCTTTGCTGCAGCAGAGACTCGGAGAACCATGCGCCGCGAGATGGAGAAACGATTTTCAGAAATTTGACGATCAATGACAGCTTATGACCGAAGACCTCATTCACGGATGACAGCTTCGGTTATTGCCGAAGGACAGCAATGGGTCGACTGCTGCCGGCCATAAGCCGTCATCCGCATTCTCATCCTGCAGGTCAGGCCTGGGCTGCAGATCTTTGCATGGCTTGCGATGTTTCATTTCTGCAGTCGCGAGCCAACGTAGTTGGAGAGCTTTGATCCCAGCGCCATCAACTTGGATGCGACTGTACCCTTGGTGTTTGCAGCAGTGTTGAGTTGATTACCGATGACTACGACTGCCATATGGGTCGAATAGTTCTTCCCGTCCAGAACCAATTAAAAATCTAATTTAGCCATGCGGCAATAAATTGCTCTATTCGCGGCTGATATACTGAAACAACGCTCCGGGGTGTCCACATGGTGTGGGCTGAGATGGCTTGTCCAAACCCGCGAACTTGATCCGGTTCATACCGGCGGAAGAAGAGCATTTCCCTCTGCCCATGCTGGCTTTGCGCCTGCATGCTAACCAGGGCGACCTTCGGAGCGCACACACTGAAGGAATCTGCTCGTGAATGCTCCCGATCAATTCATCGCCCAATCGGCTACCGTGGATGAGGCCGCTATTGCGCCCCTGCCTGGCTCGCGCAAGGTGTACATACCTGGTTCGCGCCCTGACTTGATGGTCCCGATGCGCGAGATCAGCCAGAACCCCACGCCCTCGGCTTTTGGCGGTGAGGAGAATCCGCCAGTCTTCGTCTACGATACTTCTGGTCCCTACACCGATCCAGCAGCACGCATCGACTTGCGCCATGGCTTGCCTGCGCTGCGCCAGCGCTGGATTGAGGAGCGCCAAGACACTCAGGTCCTTGAAGGCCTGACCAGCGACTTCGGCCGTACCCGAGCCGAAGACCACGCGCTGGATAGCCTGCGCTTTCCCGGTTTGCTGCGCCGGCCACGCCGGGCGCGAACAGGTTCCAACGTCACTCAGATGCATCAGGCACGCAGAGGCATCGTCACGCCCGAGATGGAATTCGTGGCCATTCGCGAGAACATGAACCGAGAGCACTACTTGGCCACGCTGACCGCCAGCGGTCCAGGGGGCGAGAAACTGGCACAAAGACTGGGCCGACAGAATCCAGGACAGGACTTTGGCGCAAGCATTCCAGCACGGATCACCCCCGAGTTCGTGCGTGACGAGGTGGCACGTGGCCGGGCCGTCATTCCCTGCAACATCAACCATCCCGAGTCGGAACCCATGGCCATCGGTCGCAACTTTCTGGTGAAAGTCAACGCCAACATCGGCAATTCGGCGCTGGGCTCCTCGATCAGCGACGAGGTGGACAAGATGACCTGGGCCATCCGCTGGGGCGCCGACACAGTGATGGACTTGTCCACTGGCAAGCACATTCATGAAACAAGGGAATGGATCATCCGTAACTCGCCAGTGCCCATCGGCACGGTACCGATCTACCAGGCGCTGGAAAAAGTGGATGGCAAGGCGCAGGACCTGAGCTGGGAAGTCTTCCGCGACACACTGATCGAGCAAGCCGAACAGGGCGTGGATTACTTCACCATCCACGCAGGTGTGCTGTTGCGCTACGTGCCGCTGACTGCTGATCGCATGACCGGCATCGTGAGCCGGGGTGGCTCCATCATGGCCAAGTGGTGCCTGGCCCATCACCAGGAAAACTTCCTCTACACGCACTTCGAGGACATCTGCGACATCATGAAGTCTTATGACGTGGCCTTCAGTCTGGGTGATGGCCTGCGACCGGGCTCCATCTATGACGCCAACGATGAAGCCCAGTTGTCAGAACTTCGCACCTTGGGCGAGCTCACGCAAAAGGCATGGCAACACGACGTTCAGGTGATGGTTGAAGGCCCTGGCCACGTTCCGCTGCACATGATCAAAGAGAACATGGACCTGCAACTGGAGCAGTGCCATGAAGCGCCTTTCTACACCCTGGGTCCGCTGACCACCGACATCGCTCCTGGGTATGACCACATCACCAGCGGCATCGGAGCGGCCACCATTGGTTGGTACGGCACGGCTATGTTGTGCTACGTGACACCCAAGGAGCACCTAGGCCTGCCGAACAAGCAAGACGTCAAAGAAGGCATCATCACGTACAAGCTGGCAGCTCACGCTGCCGACCTGGCCAAAGGTCACCCTGGCTCGCAGGTGCGTGACAACGCGCTTTCAAAAGCCCGCTTCGAGTTCCGTTGGCAGGATCAGTTCAATCTGGGGCTTGACCCTGACAAGGCACGCGAGTTCCACGACGAGACCCTGCCCAAGGACTCGGCGAAGGTGGCGCATTTCTGTTCGATGTGCGGCCCTCACTTCTGCTCCATGAAGATCACTCAGGACGTTCGCGACTACGCCAACAATCAGGGGCTGGACAACCAATCTGCATTGACTCGCGGGATGGATGAAAAATCCGCTCAATTCAAAGCATCGGGTGGCGAGGTCTACATCCCGATTACGCAGAGTTCTTAAGACCAACTTCAACACAGTCACCCCGATTGGCATTCACTTGGATATATTCTTCGAGTGTCTGCCTTGGGTCGGGTAGAGCCGGTCAAGGGCCGCCGACTCAGTTCGGCCAAGAGAAGTCATCCGTGATCATTTCCTACAGCGGTCATTTGCAGGTCATATCGACCCAAAGCGGTCGGCCAATAAGCGCAGGCAATGTCGGCGCAGCCACCACATTTCAGAACCAGCATGCGAATGTAGGTGTATGAGCTAAACTAAAAAGGTTGGTGCTCGCGGTGTATTTCACACATCGCAGTTAAACGGGAAGCAGGGAAGCTAACCCTTTCAGGGAAAACTCAACCTGCGCTGTCCTCGCAACGGTAAGTGGACGAGACTCACCTCTCACTCCTGTCACTAGCCACTGAGCATATTGCTCGGGAAGGCGACAGCAGCTTCCACCAGCCCGGATACCGGCCAACAAGGTGGCGCATCGCCAGGTGACGCTGTTTTCCCATTCACTGTCGAGGATGCCAGTGAGGGAGCGTTCAGATTCATACCTGATGAAATTTCACTCTGCTCAGCAAGGTGAGCTTGCCATTCGGAGCCTTAACGTGGTGTGGCACCCTTGCACGCAAATGGCTCGCGCACAGAAGACGCCGCCTCTGCCAATCGCACGAGGCGAAGGCCCTTGGTTGTTTGACACGCAAGGAAGACGCTACTTCGATGCCAACAGCTCCTGGTGGGTCAACCTGTTCGGCCATGCGCATCCTGACGTCAATGCAGCCATCAAAGCCCAGCTCGATACGCTGCCGCATGTCATGCTGGCCGGTTGCACGCACGAACCTGCCGTTCGGCTGGCCGAACGGCTAAGCGTCCGAACGGGTGGCTCGCTGGGTCATGTGTTCTTTGCCTCGGATGGTGCGAGTGCCGTTGAAATCGCGTTGAAGCAAAGTTTTCACAGCTGGCGCAATCAGGGGCAAACGCTCCGGCGCGAGTTTGTCTGTCTCAAAAATGGCTACCACGGTGAAACCATCGGTGCGCTCGCCGTGACCGACGTGGCCATCTTCCGTGACGCCTACGATCCACTGTTGATGCATGCACACATCGTTGAATCGCCGGACAGCCGACTCAACAACGAGGATGCCGCGTTTTCTGCCTTGCGCAGCTTGCTCGATGAGCGGGGCGAGCACATTGCTGCAGTGATCGTGGAGCCGCTAGTCCAGGGGGCGGCCGGCATGGTCATGCACTCCCCCGAATACTTGCGCAAAGTGCGCGCGCTCACCCGCCAGCACGGTGTTCACTTGATTGCCGATGAGATTGCGGTGGGCTGCGGGCGCACAGGAACCTTTTTTGCCTGGGAACAGGTTGACACAGCGCAGTGGCCTGATTTCGTCACCCTTTCCAAAGGGATCACCGGTGGAACATTGCCCTTGTCACTGGTGCTGACCACAGAGGCTGTCTACCGCGCATTCTGGAGCGATGACGTATCCCGTGGGTTCCTGCACTCTCACTCCTACACGGGCAACGCTCTGGCCTGTGCCGCAGCCAATGCGGTGCTGGATCGATTCGATGCTGGACAGATACAGGCCAATCGAGTCCAGGCCTCGGCCTTGAGCGAAGCATTTGCAGTTTTGTCAGAGCACCCTCGTGTCAAGAACTTCCGCCAGCGGGGAATGATTCTCGCTTTCGACGTCACAGATGCCGGCGACCGATTCAGCGAACGTTTTCACTTGGCTGCACGGCGTCATGAGTTGTTGATCCGGCCGATAGGCAGCACGGTCTACCTGATGCCCCCCTATGTAATCGACCAGGCAGCAGCGGATTTTCTGGCCCATGCCGTGGGCGTCACCTTGAACGAGGTTCTGCACCATGCTGCATGAGCATCTGACCCAGAAACTCGACGCCATAGCCCAGCAGCACTTGACCCGGGTGTTGCGCACCGCAGAATCGCCAACGTCACCTCATCAAATCGTCCGGAGTACAAACGGCGTCGGCCAGCAGAGGCTGATGTTCTGTTCAAACGACTATCTTGGGCTGGCATCCCACCCGCGCATTGCCGAGGCTTTGGCGGAAGGCGCGCAAATTTGGGCTGGTGGCTCGGGCGCCTCACACCTGATCAGCGGCCACACGCTGGCGCACGAGCGCCTCGAAGACAGGCTGGCCAGCTGGTTTGCGCCTCACATTCCACAGGCGCGTGTGTTGAGCTTCAGCACCGGCTATATGGCCAATCTGGCGGTTACCTCGGCTTTGGGGGATTCCGAAGCCGAATTTTTCTCGGACGAACTCAACCACGCATCCCTGATCGACGGCATGCGCCTGGCCAAGGCACCCGTTCAGCGCTATGCCCACGCCAATGTGGCCGAGCTGCGCAAGCTTCTGGCGTCCAGCACGGCGAAAATCAAACTCATCGTCAGCGACACCATTTTCAGCATGGACGGGGACATGGGCCCCTTGCCGGAGTTGCTGCAATTGGCACAGGAGCACGATGCGTGGCTGGTCCTCGACGATGCGCACGGCTTTGGCGTGCTGGGGGAGCGTGGACGTGGTGCACTGGAGCACTTTGGCCTGTGCAGTGAGCGCATCATTCTGGTCGGCACCCTGGGCAAGGCGGCTGGCTTGTCAGGGGCTTTTGTCGCCGCCCACGAACGTGTCATCGCCTATTTGATGCAGGCGGCTCGCACTTACATCTTCACCACGGCCTCCTTGCCTGCGGTCTGCCATGCCTTATTGGCCAGTCTCGATCTCATTGAAGGAGATGTTGGCCAACAACGCCGCAGACACCTGTTGGCACTGCAGCACCAATTACGCAAGGGCTTGGGTGAATTGCTGGATCGCCATGCCCATTGGGGTTGGCAACTGACCCTTTCATCCACACCCGTGCAACCGCTGATCGTTGGCTCCAACGACGCCACCATGATCCTGTCATCGGAGCTGGAGACGGCTGGCCTGCGTGTACCCGGCATCCGTCCGCCGACGGTTCCCGTGGGGCAGGCGCGATTGCGCATTACCTTGTGCGCCACACACACTGCAAGCGACATCGACCGCCTTTTGGATGCCGTAGAGGCAGCCGTGCAACGCATGGAGGGTGCATGAAGGGATTTTTCGTCACAGGCACCGACACGGAAATCGGAAAGACCGCCATCACAGCAGGGCTGACCCATTTGGCGGGTAGCCTTGGAATGCGCAGCGCAGCCGTCAAACCCCTGGCGGCGGGCCAGGACATCGTGAATAACCGATGGGTCAACGAGGACGTACTGCGCCTGCGCGCCGCTGCCAATATTGAACTGACCGACGCCCAGGTTGGGCCTTTACAACTGCGCACACCTTGCGCGCCTCATATCGCAGCCGAACTCGAGGGCATCACCATTGAGCCAGAAGCGTTGCTCGCAACCGTGCAGCGGACGCTGAGACTTTGCGACATTGGGTTTGTGGAAGGCGTGGGTGGTTTTCGTGTGCCACTGACCGCTGGCTGGGACACCGCCGATATGGCAGCAGATCTCGATTTGCCAGTCATTCTCGTGGTGGGCATGCGCTTGGGATGCATCAATCACGCACTGCTCACCGTTGAGGCCGTTCAAGCTCGCGGATTGCACCTGGCTGGCTGGGTTGCCAATGCAGTTGATCCCTCGATGGCCTATGTTGAAGATAATCTGGCCGCTTTATCGGCCCGACTGAATGCTCCTTGCTGGGGTCAGGTGCCTCGTCTGCCAGACCCCAATCCCGCGGCTGTTGCCGCTCACTTGAGCCTGAGCGCTTTGCGCGTGGCACTGGAAAACGCATGAACCTCAATCAAATCAAGACACTGACACCGACTACTGACGCGGACCGCCGCAACACCAAACCGTGGACGGTGGATGAAGTGGCAGCACTGTTTGAGCTACCGTTCAATGACCTGATCTTCCGTGCGCAGCAGGTCCATCGGGACAATTTTGACCCCAATGCGATTCAGCTCTCCTCGCTGCTGTCCATCAAAACGGGCGGCTGCGAAGAGGACTGCAAATACTGCCCGCAATCAGCCCATTTCGATACGGGCCTCAAAGCCGAAAAACTGCTCCCGCTGGAAGAGGTCTTGGACGCGGCCCGTGCAGCCAAAGCCAGCGGTGCCACGCGCTTTTGCATGGGGGCGGCCTGGCGTTCACCCAAGGAGCGTCACATCGAGCAGATTGGAGAGATGATCAGCGAAGTCAAAGCGCTGGGGATGGAGACCTGCCTGACCGCAGGCATGCTGGATGATGTTCAGGCCGAACAACTCAAGGATGCCGGGCTGGACTACTACAACCACAACCTGGACACCTCCCCCGAGTTCTACGGCCAGATCATCACGACCCGAACCTATCAGGATCGACTCGATACCCTTGGACGTGTTCGCCATGTTGGGCTGAAAGTCTGCACCGGCGGCATCGTCGGCATGGGCGAGACGCGCCGTCAACGAGCCGGTCTGATCGTCCAACTGGCCAATCTGGACCCTTATCCTGAATCTGTGCCGATCAATAATTTGGTGCAAGTGGAAGGCACGCCTTTGGCAGGAACCCAGAGACTGGACCCCTTTGAGTTTGTCCGCATGATCGCGATTGCCCGCATCTGCATGCCTCGGGCGATGGTTCGTTTGTCGGCAGGTCGAGAAGAAATGCCTGAAAGCCTGCAATCGCTGTGCTTCCTGGCGGGTGCCAACAGCATGTTCTATGGGGATCGACTGCTGACGACCAGCAATCCTCAGGCGGAGAAGGATCGCCTCCTATTGAGCCGTTTGGGTATGCACTGTGCCACTGAAACGGAGAGCAAGGTGAAGGTCGTTAACTAGCTACTCGCCCCATTTTCACTGTTGGTCTTCTGGGTGCCTGCGACGCAGGTCTCACTCTCCAGCGAGACACCCAATTCTCTATATCGTGCGGGGACTGAGAGTCTGCTTATGGCCGAAGGGCTGGCTTCGTGAATGACAGCTTCGCTTCGCTGCCAACGACTGGGATGGGTCGACTGCTGCCGGCCAGAAGGCGTCGTTGGTGTGTCCGCCCTGGTGGGCCCGTCTAGGCTGAATGCGGCCGCTCGATTTTCATCAATGGTACAGCCGTTGAGTGAATAAGCAGTCGTTCGCTACAGGTGCCGAATGTGTCCAGTGGGTCAGGGTCGGTGAGCCTGATCCGTATTAAGCCGGCATCCTCGCAAGGCGGCGTTGGCAGTTCGCATACTGTCATGACCGCTGTGTGCCTTTGTTTGGCTCATCGGCCGCCACTAGCACTCCTGCTGAGATGATGAATTCCGCAGCAGACTGGATGTCGCCCTGCAAGGCTTTGCATGCCTTCTCCGGGTTTTTGGTGCGAAGGGCTTCTACGAGGGCGGCGTGGTGGGTTAGGGCGGTGCGCTGGCCCACGCGGTCTGAGCCGGCGCGAATGTCATAGTTCAGGATCGGGCCGATTCGCAACCACAGGGCTTCGATCAACTGCATCAGCACCGGCATACGCGAACCGCGGTAAATGCCAAAGTGCAGTTCCTTGTTGAAAGCGATCAGCCGTGCCACGTCCTGCGGCTGGTTTTTCATTTCATCTACAAAGCCCTCGTGCCAGACTTGGATCTGGCGTACCTCGTCTTCAGTCATGCGTTCGGTTGCGGTTGCCGTTGCCAGTCCTTCAAGGTTCATGCGGATGCTTGTGATTTCACGAAATTGACTGACTGACATGAGTGGTACCCGCAACGTGCGGTTTGGCGTGAGTTCCAGCGCTTGCTCGGCGCTCAGGCGCTGAACCGCCTCTCGCACGGGCATCACGCTCACCCCCAGCGCCTCGGCCATGCTGCGTAGAGAAATCTGTTCACCCGGCATCATGCGGCCGCTAATCAACAGTTCCTTGAACTGCTCGTACACGTCGGCGCTCAGGGTCTGGCGTTTGAGAGGGGTTAGATGTTGCGAAACCGTCATGGAGATCTTGCCTTCTTGGGTGGGCATGTTTGTGTGCATGTGCTGGATATGCAACGAAGCTTAGCGTTTCCTGATCGAATATGGATCAGGCACAGGGTAATCACTGACATGGTATCTGTGATCACAGATTACGATCGGGATGCCAGGGTAAGCAATCGCCGCACTGGCCTTCCCTTCCCTTCCCTTCCTTTCCTTCCTATCGGGACCATACAGGAGACAAGTTCATGAGTGACAAGACACTTTCGCCCTCTCAGGCCAACCGTCGGTTGGTGGTGGGTGCCATGGCCAGCGCCGCAGCGGCCCTGGCGGCACCGGCCATCGTGCGTGCACAGCCCAACGTCCTACGCATTGGCCATCTGACCCCCCGCACCGGTTTTCTAGGCCCGATGGGCGAGTACGCCGTCATGGGCGCTACGCTTGCCATGGAAGAGGTGAACGCTGCCGGTGGTGCGCTTGGCCGACCGTTTGAGATCCTCTTTGAAGATAGTGTGAACCCGCAGACCGCTTCGACCAAGGCGCAACGAATGGTCGAGCGAGACAAGGTGGACTTTCTGGTGGGTGAGATCAGCTCGGCCTCGGGGCTGGCGATTTCGCAAGTTGCCACCCGTGCACAAAAAATGTTCATGCAAACCGGCTGCAACTCCGATGAACTGCGCGGTAAGAACTGCAGCCGCTACATGTTCCACCTGGAAGCCAACAACAGCATGTATGTGCGCACCATCGGCCGCGAGATGCTGCGTCAGAACATGGTCAAGGGCAAGCGCTGGATGGCCTTCACGGCAGACTACGCCTTCGGTCACGATCTGTTCGAGAAGACCAAGCGCTTCATGGACGAAAACGGCGCCATCTTCATCTCCAACGACATGGTGCCGACCGATGCCACCGAATTCAGCTCCTTGATCCTCAAGGTGCGCCAGCAGCGCCCCGACCTGGTGATGAGCAACCTGGCCGGCAACTCCACCACCAACTTCATGAAGCAGTACAAGGAGTTCAACCTGCCGATCCCTCTGGCCGGTGCCGACCTGAACGCGGTCAGCATCTGGGGCGCGGGCGAGGGCAGCTTCCAGGGCGCCTGGCCGATCATCTGGACACACCAGGTCAATGCCCCTTCGGCCAAGGCATTCACCGAACGCTTCACCAAGCGCTGGGGCCGTCCGCCCGACAACCAGGCCGTGGCCGACTACCTGGCGGTCAAGATCCTGGCACGTGCCATTCAGGAGACCAAGTCGGTCGACACGCAAAAGCTCATCACCTACCTGGAGAGCGGCGTCAAGTTCGATGTGCTGCGTGCCCGCGAAGGCTACTTCCGTCCCTGGGACCACCAGCTCATGTTCGAGATGTACACCGTCAAGCCCGTGGCCGGCAAGGCGGGCAGCAAGTGGGATGTGATGGAAACCAGCGCCCCGGTGCCTGGCCCCAACGAGAGCCTGGAAGTGCTGGCCCCCACGCAGCAGGAAAACGCCTGCAAGTTCAGCTGATCTGACTGAAGCCGGACGCTGCCGAAGCAGGCTTCGGGCGTCCGGCTTGCATGCATGACGGGATAACCGGACAACTGGAACACTGGGAGAAGGCCTTGGCCAACGAGTTTGTTTTTTTGATCGAGCAGGTCATCAACGGCCTGCTCATGGGCGTGTACTACCTGCTCATCGCGCTGGGGCTGTCGATCATCTTCAGTCTGGGCGGTGTGGTGAACCTGGCGCACGGCGCCCTGTTTGCGATTGGCGCCTACATGATGGTGCAGATCACCGACATCGCCGGCTACGGTGTGGCCTTCATCGCCTCGCCCTTGATCGTGGCGGCGCTGGGCATGCTGCTTGAGCGCTTGTTTTTAAGGCACTTTTACAAGGCCGATCCGGTCTTGAGTCTGCTGTTCACCTTTGGTCTGGCGATGATCATCGAGCAGGCCCTGCGCATGGTGTTTGGTGCCTCGCCGCTGCAATTCAACGTGCCCAACTTCGCGCGCGGGCAGTTGATGCTGGGCGACTTCATGTACCCATATTACCGGCTCGCCATGCTGGCCGTGGCATCGGTGGCGCTGTTGCTGACCTGGTTGCTGCTCAACAAGACCGCCTTCGGCAAGGTGGTCAAGGCCGGTGTGTCCGACCCGGACATGGTGCGCGCGCTGGGCATTTCACTGGCCCCGGTGCTCACCGGCGTGTGCGGCATTGGCATTGGGCTGGCCGGTCTGGCCGGTGTGTTGCTGGCCCCGATCAGCGGGGTCCACCCGGCCATGGGGCAAGAGATCATGACCGCCGCCTTTGTGGTGGTGGTGATTGGGGGGCTGGGCAGCTTCTGGGGTGTGGTGGTGGCCGCGCTGCTGGTGGGCGTGATCCGTGGCCTGACCACGTATTTCTATCCCCCGGCCTCCGAGGCTTCGCTGTACATCTTGATGTTGGCGGTGTTGTTGTTGCGTCCGCGTGGCCTGATGGGCGAACGCATGGACCGCCTGGAGTAAATGAAGATGAGCCACATATCCCAAACTCTGGACGCGGCAGAAAACACCGCGTCACCTGTGCGCGGCCCCGCCGCGCGCCATGAAATGCGCGTCTGGCTCGGCATGCTGGCGGGTCTGGTGCTGTTGCCCTGGGTGCTGCAGGCCGGTGGCCTGACCATGACCTCGGTGGTCGACTGCGTGCTGCTGGCCATGGTGGGCCTGGGCCTGAACCTGCTGCTCGGTCACACTGGGCTGGTCTCTTTCGGTCATGCGGCCTGGTTCGGTCTGGGCGGCTATGCGCTGGCGATTGTGCAGCAGCGCTTCTTCCCCGATTCGGTGCTGATGCCCTTGCTGCTGGCCCTGGCCCTGGTGCTGGTGTCGTCACTGGTGCTGGGGGCAGTCATTCTGCGGCGCAAGGGGGTGTATTTCTCGTTGCTCACCCTGGCCCTGAGTGCGCTGACCTTCACCGTGGCTTTTCGCTGGACGGCGCTGACCGGCGGCGAAAACGGCCTGGGCGGCATCGAGCGGCGCAGCCTGTTCGGTCTGCGGCTCGACGATCCCTGGACCTTCTACATTTTCGTGGCCGTGATTGCCATGGCGGTGGGCGTGTTCATGCTGCGCCTGATGCACTCGCCTTTTGGCAAGGTGCTGCTGGCCATCCGCGAGAACGAGCAGCGCACCCGCTTCATCGGCTATTCGGTACGAAAGTACAAGCTGACGGCCTTCGTCATCTCCGCCACGGTCACCGGTCTGGCGGGCGCCTTGTCGGTGCTCAACCACCGCATTGCCTCGGCTGAAATGCTGTCTGTGCCGCTGTCGGGCGAGCTGCTGGCGATGGTGCTGATTGGCGGCATGCGCAGCTTTGCAGGTCCTTTGGTGGGCGCGCTGTTCTTCCTGCTGTTTCGCGAATATCTGTCGCAATACACCGAAAACTGGTTGTTGTTCTTTGGTCTGGTGTTCGTGGGCTTCATCCTGCTCTCGCCAGCAGGTCTCGTGGGCATTGGTGAGCGGGTAATGCGCTGGCTGCGCCCGGCCAGCACCACGCAGGCGGCCATGTCGGCGCGCAAGGTGCCTGCCACGCCGCAGCCTTTTCCCTCGTTCCTGCCCGAGGGCGGGGCCGACGCCCTGGTGGCCGAGCAGGTGACCAAGCACTTTGGCGGGGTCAGGGCGGTGCACGAAGTGTCGGTGCATGTGCAGTCGCGCGGTTTGCACGCCCTGATTGGCCCCAACGGAGCCGGCAAGACTTCCCTGTTCAACCTGATTTCGGGCATGTTCGCACCCGACACCGGCCGGGTCCGGCTGGGCGCTTCAGTTTTGCCGGGTGAAGACCCGACTGCCGCCTGCCAGGCGGGCTTGAGCCGGTCGTTCCAGATCACCAACCTTTTCAAAGGCCTGAGTGTGCAGGACAACCTGCGCCTGTCGGTCATGGCCCGCGACGCATCGTGCTTTTCCATCTGGCGCCGTGCCGAAGACTTGGCCGGTACCGAAGCGCAGACCCGTGAGCTGATCCGCTTTCTGGGCGTGGACGGCATGGAGTCTGCCCTGGCCGAGGATCTGTCCTATGGCGGTCAGCGCCTGGTGGACATGGGTCTGGCCCTGGGCGGTGCCCCGCGCATCCTTTTGCTCGACGAGCCGCTGGCCGGTCTGGCGGTGGCCGAGCGTGAGCGGATTGGCAAGCTCATTCGCCGCCTGGCCGACCGTATTGGCGTGCTTTTGGTCGAGCACGATGTGGACCGGGTGTTTGAATTGTCTGACCGCATCACTGTGATGAGCATGGGCAGCGTGCTGGTCGAGGGGGAGCCCCAGGTGGTGCGTGGCGACGACCGGGTGCGCGAAATCTACATCGGCTCGGGCACCGAAGCGCTGGCCAGCAAGGTCGTGCCCACCCGCGTGGGCGAGCAGGTGTGCATCAGCGTTTCAGGCATCGAGGCCTACTACGGCAAGAGCCACATCCTGTCGGGCATTGGGTTTGAGGCCCACGAGGGCGAGATCCTGGCGGTGCTCGGTCGCAACGGCGCGGGCAAGTCGACCTTGCTCAAGAGCCTGATCGGCATGGCCAGGCTCGGTGGTGGTTCGGTGCAAATCGAGGGCCGCTCGATCACCGCGCCGGTGCCCGAGCTGATGGCGCGGCTGGGCATTGCCTTTGTGCCGCAGGGCCGCCGCCTGTTTCCGGGCCTGACCGTGCGCGACAACCTGATGCTGGGCCGCCTGCGTCGCAGCCACAGCGGTGGCGAGGCCTGGACCGACGAGCGGATCTTCGAGGTTTTTCCCCGGCTGCGTGAGCGCTACGAAGTCAATGTCGAATCGCTATCGGGTGGCGAGCAGCAGATGGTGGCGATTGCGCGAGCGCTGGCTGGCCATGTGAAGGTGCTGCTGCTCGACGAGCCCTTTGAAGGCCTGTCGCCGGCCATGACCGAAGAGGTGTTCAACGCCATCTTGCGCCTCAAGGGCCAGGTGACGATGCTGATCGTGGACCACAACCTTGACCTGACTCTGGCCTTGTCCGACCGCGCCTTGGTGCTCGACCGTGGACGCATCTCGCACCTGGGCCCGGCCGAACCTTTGCTGCGCGACCTCGATTACCGTCGCGAAAAACTCTGGATCTGATTTTCACTGGAAGTTCTTATGCTCAAAGACCCTTCTCATTCCCAACTCAAGGTCCTGATCACGGCCGGTGCCAGTGGCATTGGCCTGGTCATGGCGCGCGGCTTCATGCAGGCCGGGGCCCGCGTGTTCGTTTGTGATGTGAACGGCGCCGCGCTGGCGCAGGCACAGCACGAGTTGCCGGGCCTTCAGGGCTGCGTCGCGGATGTGGCCAACGAGGCCAGCGTGCAGTCCATGCTGGGCCAGGTCGAGCAGGCCCTGGGGGGCCTAGATGTGCTGGTCAACAACGCCGGCATTGCGGGGCCCACGGCCCTGATCGGCGAGATGGAGCTGGTCGATCTGGTGCGCACGCTCGAAGTCAATGTGGTGGGACAGTTCCTGTGTGCCAAGCATGCCGTGCCCCTGCTTCGCCAGTCCAGGCAAGCGGCCATCGTCAACATGTCCTCGGCCGCGGGGCACCTGGGCATGCCGGGCCGCTCGGCGTATTCCGCGTCCAAGTGGGCCGTGATTGGCCTGACCAAGTCGCTGGCCATCGAGTTGGGCAAGGAGGGCATCAGGGTCAACGCTGTGCTGCCGGGGGCCGTGGACGGGCCGCGCATCCGCGCGGTCATCGAAGCCAAGGCCAAAATCATGGGCAAGAGCCTGGAGTCGGTCACCGCCGACTACGAAAACCAGTCGGCCCTGGGCCGCATGGTCACGCCCGAAGATGTGGCCGACACCGTGCTGTTTGCCAGCAGCGCGGCCGCACGCAGTATCACCGGCCAGGCGCTGGCGGTCGATGGCCACACCCAGTCCTTGAGCTGAAAGGACCTGATATGACAACAACCCCAACCGTGGCGGTGGTGGGCACCGGCCTGATCGGCCAGGCCTGGACACTGGTGTTTGCGCGCGCAGGCTGCGTCGTGCGCATATGGGACGGCGATGCCGCCGCATTGCAGCGCGCCCGTGAAATGGTGGGCGAGCTGGCCAACGAGCTGCAGCGAAGTGGTCTGGTGGACGATGCCGGCGCGCTGCTTTCGAGGGTGCAGACCTGCGAGGCTTTGGCCGACGCACTGGCCGGTGTGGACTATGTGCAGGAAAGCCTGCCCGAAGTGCTGAGCATCAAGCAAGACATTTATGCCCGCATGGACACGTTGGCGCCTGCACAGGCGGTGATTGGCAGCTCCACCTCCAGCATTCCGGCCTCGGCCTTCACCGAAACGATGGCCGGGCGCTCGCGCTGCCTGGTGGCCCATCCGGTCAACCCGCCCTATCTGGTGCCGGTGGTCGAGGTCTGTGGCGCACCCTGGACCACCCAG
The DNA here is from genome assembly GCF_058797075.1 of Acidovorax sp. GW823-FHT02H02. Taxonomy (NCBI): domain Bacteria; kingdom Pseudomonadati; phylum Pseudomonadota; class Betaproteobacteria; order Burkholderiales; family Comamonadaceae; genus Acidovorax; species Acidovorax sp. GW823-FHT02H02. Next base: position 28,646 of record NZ_JBXAJH010000004.1, read on the forward strand.
GAGGCGGTGCAGCGCTGCATGGCACTGATGGACCAGGTGGGCCAGAAACCGGTGCATGTCCGGCGCGAGCTCGAGGGTTTCATCCTCAACCGTTTGCAGGGTGCCTTGCTGCGCGAGGCTTTCCGTCTGGTCGAGCAGGGCTATGTCGATGTGGATGGACTGGATGTGACGATTCGCGATGGCCTGGGCCTGCGCTGGTCCTTCATGGGCCCGTTTGAAACGATCGACCTCAATGCCCCTGGCGGTCTGGAAGATTACTGCGCCCGTTACGGCGGCATGTACCAGTCGATCGCGAAGGAGCAGGTGTCCACCGAGCCTTGGTCCAGCGCACTGATCGAGCAGCTCCACCAGGCGCGTCGCGACCTGCTGCCCAGCGAAGCGCTGGGCGAGCGCCGCAATTGGCGTGATCGCCGGCTGATGGCGTTGGCGCTGCACAAGAAACAACTCGAATCCCAACTTTCCACCCGGAGCTGACCATGAGCAAGAACCGCAAAGTCATCATCACCTGCGCGCCTACCGGCGCCATCCACACGCCCAGCATGTCGCCCTACCTGCCGGTGACGGCCGACCAGATTGCCGAGGCCGCGATTGCCGCCGCCGAAGCGGGTGCGGCGATTCTGCACCTGCATGCGCGCGATCCGGCCGATGGGCGCCCTTCGCAGGACCCGGAGCTGTTTGTGCCGTTTCTGGAGCAGATCAAGGCGCGCACCCAGGCGGTGGTCAACATCACCACCGGTGGTAGCCCGCACATGACGGTGGATGACCGCATGCGCCCGGCCATGCGCTTCAAGCCCGAGGTGGCCTCGCTCAACATGGGCTCGATGAATTTCGGCCTGTTCCCGATGCTCGACCGCTTCAAGAATTTTGCGCACGACTGGGAGCGCCAGCACCTGGAAAACAGCCGCGACCTGATTTTCAAGAACACCTACAAGGACATCGAGGCGATTTTGCGCAAGGGCACCGAAAACGGCACCCGCTTCGAGTTTGAGTGCTACGACATCAGCCACCTCTACAACCTGGCGCACTTCATGGATCGTGGCCTGGTCAGCGGCCCGCTATTTGTGCAGTCGGTGTTTGGCATTCTGGGCGGCATCGGTCCTCACCCCGAAGACCTAATGCACATGCGCCGCACCGCTGACCGCCTCTTTGGTGACCAGTACCAATGGTCCATCCTGGGTGCAGGCAAGAACCAGATCGCGATGGCCAGCATTGGCGCGGCCATGGGCTCGCATGTGCGGGTGGGGCTGGAAGATTCGCTGTGGATCGGGCCTGGCGAGCTGGCGAAATCCAGCGCCGAGCAGGTGCGTCGCATCCGCACCGTGCTTGAAGCCCTGAACCTGGAGATCGCCACGCCCGCCGAGGCCCGACAGATGCTGGCCCTCAAGGGCGGTGATCAGGTCGCCTTCTGACCATGGCGCGCACCCCCTTGTTCCGACTCGATGGCCGCACTGCGCTGGTGACCGGTTCGACGCGTGGCATCGGTCTGGCCGCCGCGCAGGCGCTGGGTGAGCAGGGCGCCACGGTGGTCATCAATGGCCGCCAGGCCGCCCAGGTTGAGCAAGTGGTGCAAGAGGGGCGTGCGCTCGGACTGGATTTTCGGGCCATGCCTTTCGATGTTGGCGACTTGGCCGCCAGCGAGCAGGCGGTCGATCGCATCGCACGCGAGATCGGCCCGGTCGACATCCTGTTTGCCAATGCCGGCATCCAGCACCGCGAGGCTCTGCTCGACTTTCCGCAGGCCGAGTTCGAGCGGGTGATCGCCTTCAACCTCACGGCGCAGTGGGCGATTGCCCGACAGGTGGCGCGCACCATGGCCGAGCGCGGCTGGGGCCGCATCCTGTTCACCGGCTCGATCACGGCCGTGCTGGGCCGCGAGCGGGTGACGGCCTACACCGCCGCCAAGGGGGCACTGCACGCCCTGGTGCGCCAGTGGTCGAGCGAGCTCACCCCCCAAGGGGTGACCATCAATGCGATCGCGCCGGGCTATATCCAGACCGAGCTTACGCAAGCCCTCTGGCAGGACCCCCAGTTTGACGGCTGGTTGCGACAACGCACACCGGCCGGTCGCTGGGGCCAGCCGCAGGATCTGGCGGCAGCGGTGGCGTTTCTGGCGTCGCCCGAGGCGGCTTTCATCACTGGCCAGCTGCTGGTGGTTGATGGCGGTCTGACCGCCACCATGTGAGTTGGCGGATGGGCCTGAGATGTGCGGGCAGTCTCAGGCTGTGGCGCGTTCGATCAGTCGGCATTCCAGCACGACGTGGCGTGCCTGCACCCGGCCCTGCATCTGCTCCATCAGCAGCTCCACCGTGGCCTGTACCATGGCGGGCACATCCTGCAGCACGGTGGTGAGCTGGTAGCTGCCCCAGCGGGCGGGGGCGATGTCGTCAAAGCCGACCACTGCCACATCCTGCGGCACCCGCAAACCGCATTCGATGCGGGCCACATCCAGGGCTGCGATCGCCATGTGGTCGTTGGCCACGAAGACCGCATCGGGGCGGCTTGGCAGCGAGAGCAGTTCACGCATGGCCTGTTGTGCCGTTTCGAAGTTGTAGTCGCCGCTGGTGCGCGCATGCAAGGTCAGACCTGCCTGCGCCAGGCCTTCGCGCAGACCCGCTTCGCGCTCGATGCTGGTGGAGGCGTTCTCCAGACCCGCCACGTAGGCAATGCGTCGATAACCCTGCGCCACCAGCCACTGGGCTACCAGCAGGCCGCCCTGGCGGTTGGCGGTGGTGACACTGCTGGTGCCCCGCAAGGCCTGCTGCCCTATCTGGGCCAGTCGGTTGAGCAGCACCACCGGCACGCCCGAGGCTTCACAGTTGCGCGCCAGCTCGGGCGAGAGCGTGGTCGAGGCCAGCACGATGCCGTCCACCTGGTACTGCAGGATCTCGGTCAGTACTGCGTCGGCGTTGTGCTGACCGGTCTCGCCGATGAACATGAGGACGTGGTAGCCCTCTTGCTGCAGCTGCTGCGAGAGTTTTTCGATGACCTGGGGGTAGAACTGGTTGTCCAGGTAATTCATCACCAGCGCAATGATGCGGCTGCGGCGCGTGATCAGGCTGCGCGCCAGTGCATTGGGCCGGTAACCCAGCGCCGCCGCAGCGGCCAGCACTTTTTCACGCGTGGCGCTCGAGACGCTGGCCCCCGGTGTGAAGGTGCGGCTGACCGCCGACTGCGACACCCCAGCCTGGCGTGCCACCTCCTGGGCGGTGGCAGATTGCTTCATGCGGCGGTCCAGCCGCCGTCGAGCATTAGGGCGCTGCCCGTCATCAGGCTGGACGCCTCGCTGGCCAGAAAAACCACGGCCCCCATGACTTCTTCAGGGCGCCCCCAGCGTTGCAGCGCGATCTTCTCCTGCGCCCATTGCCTGAAGCTGGGGTCGGCCAGCATGGGCGCGGTCATGTCGGTTTCGATGAAAGTCGGGCACAGGGTGTTGACGCGGATGCGGGCGGGACCCAGCTCCCAGGCCAGGGCCTTGGTCATGCCTTCGATCGCATGCTTGCTGGCGCAGTACAGCGTGCGTCGGGGGCTGCCCACATGGCCCATCTGCGAGGAGATGTTGATGATGCTGCCAGGCAGCCCGGCGGCCAGCAGTTGACGGCTGACCGCACGGCTGACGTAGAAGGTGGCCTTGACGTTGAGGTCCAACACGGCGTCGATGTCGGCGTCGGGCGTGTCCACCAGCGGGCGGGGTCGGTTCATGCCGGCGTTGTTGACCAGCACCTGAAACGGTCCGTGCGTCGCAATGTCGCGTTCCACACGGGCCGAATCGGTCACGTCCAGCACCAGGGCATCGGCCGCCAGACCGGCCTGGCGCAAGGCCTGACAGGCCTGCTCGAGGTCAGTGGCTGAACGCGCTGCCAGGGTGACGTGGGCGCCGGCCTGGGCCAGCGCGGTGGCGGCCGCCAGGCCAATGCCCCGGCTGCCACCCGTGACCAGGGCCCGCTGGCCGTCGAGTCGGAAGGAGGGGGCTTGCGGCAGCTGCATGCTCAATCCAGTGCCGGGACCGGCTGGTACCACGGCACCTCGGCGCGCGTGCCATAGCGGCGAACGCGCAGATTGGCCTGCTCACCGTGACCTGCGAAATTTTCCATGTGGCACAGGCGCGAGCAGTACTCGCCCATCAGCGCGCTGGCTTCGTCGGTCAACACCCGTTGGTAGGTGCAGGTTTTGAGGAATTTGCCGACCCACAAACCGCCGGTGTAGCGGGCGTTGCGGTTGGTCGGCAGGGTGTGGTTGGTGCCGATCACCTTGTCGCCAAAACTCACATTGGTGCGCGGGCCGAGGAACAGCGCGCCAAAGTTGGTCATGCGGTGCAGGAAGTCATCGGGGTTGCGCGTCAGGACCTGCACATGCTCAAAGGCCAGCTCGTCGGCCTTGGCGATCATCTCGTCTTGCGTGTCACAGACAATGACCTCGCCATAGTCGCGCCAGCTTTGCGAGGCAATGGCTGCGGTGGGCAAGATGGTGAGCTGGCGCTCGACTTCGACCATCGTCTCGCGGGCGAGCTGTTCGCTGGTGGTCAGCAGCACCGCCGGGGAGGTGGGGCCGTGTTCGGCCTGGCCGAGCAGGTCGACTGCGCACATCTCGGCGTCCACGCTGTCATCGGCAATCACCAGGGTCTCGGTGGGGCCGGCAAACAGGTCAATGCCCACACGGCCATAGAGCTGGCGTTTGGCTTCGGCCACATACATATTGCCCGGGCCGACCAGCATGTCCACCGGCGCGATGCTGCCGGTGCCCACGGCCATGGCGACCACAGCCTGAACCCCGCCAAGCACCAGGATCTCGTCAGCCCCGGCCATGTGCATGGCCGTCACGATGGCCGGGTGCGGCTTGCCCTGGAAAGGCGGTGCTGTCGAGACGATGCGCTGTACGCCCGCCACCTTGGCAGTGAGTACGCTCATGTGGGCCGAAGCCAGCAGGGGGTACTTGCCGCCAGGCACGTAGCAGCCCACGGCATTGACGGGGATGTGCTTGTGGCCCAACACCACGCCGGGATAGGTTTCGACTTCCACGTCTTTCATCGAATCGCGCTGGATTTGCGCAAAGCGCTGCACCTGGGTCTGTGCAAAGCGGATGTCTTCGATCTCCCGATCGGACAGGGCCTTACGCGCCGCCTCGATCTCGGCCATCGAGAGCCGGAAATCGGCTGGGTCCCAATTGTCGAATTGCCGGCTGTACTCACGCACGGCATCGTCGCCGCGTTGTTCGACGTCACGGATGATCGACTCAACGGTGGCGCGCACCTTTGCATCGTCGTTGGCACGGATCTGCATGTCCTTGCCGCGCTTGAGGTATCTGATCATGGGAAAAACTTTCAAAGATGAGATTGCATACGTATGCAATTCCAGCAGAAAAAAAAGTTATAGCCATGGGGTGAAACCCTGATCCGAGTCATGGTGCAGATTATGAGCCGCACCTGAATGCTGTATTGGTACTGCAGACCCAGAAAGCAAAAAGCCCGGCGAACCGGGCTAAGTGCTTGATTTATATGGGGTGGCTAATGGGACTCGAACCCACGACAACCAGAATCACAACCCTAGAGACTTTTGCTTTTCACCTGGGCGACTACAGGGTCACCAGTTCAGTTCCCATGTCTATGTTCAGAATGCCAGCCATATTTCGAAAGCAGGCTTCGCTCGCAGTGTGGCTAAAAGTGTGGCTAAATTTTTCCATCTGGTTCCAGAAAGACAAAAGGGTTAGCAGACACTAGTCTGCTAACCCTTGTCATTACTGGTCGGCGTGGCGGGATTCGAACTCGCGACCCCTTGCACCCCATGCAAGTGCGCTACCAGGCTGCGCTACACGCCGACAAGACTTAGATTATATACAGATAATTCATCCGTCCCGGGAAAGCAGTGCACGAATTTCAAATAATTCCTGGCGCACCCCATGGCTGTCGAGCCAGACGCTGGCGGAATCGGCGCACAGGCCTTCCATGGCATCGTCGGTCACGACACCGTGCACCGATTCCGGCACCAGCGCCAGCGGCGGCGCTTCATCGTGCCCAAAAGGCGCCGGTTCCTGCAAGCGATTGCGTGCCCCGCTGATGGTGAAGCCCTGGTCGTACAGCAGATCACGGATGCGCCGGATCATGAGCACCTCGTGGTGCTGGTAATACCGGCGGTTGCCACGACGCTTCATGGGCCGCAGCTGGGTGAATTCCTGCTCCCAATAGCGCAACACATGTGGCTTGACACCGCACAGCTCCGCAACCTCACCAATCGTGAAGTACCGCTTGGCGGGAATCGAAGGAAGCTGGGTGCCCATAGATGCTGGTTCGGACGGAAAGCTGGCTAGCGTACTGCAGACAGGCTGCAAACGCCAGAATGAAACAACAATGGAGTCAAACTGTTCACGCTTCACCCAGCCACCGAAGCAGCAGACTGGATCTGCTCCTTGAGCTTGCTGCTGGCATGGAAGGTCACCACCCGGCGTGCCTGGATGGGGATGGCCTCACCCGTGCGCGGGTTGCGCCCCGGCCGTGGCGCCTTGGTCCGGATCTGGAAATTTCCAAAACCAGAGAGTTTGACGTCCTTGCCATCCACCAGGCGTTGGGCGATGAGGTCGAAGAAAGCGTCGATCATGTCCTTGGACTCGCGCTTGTTCAGTCCGATCTGATCGAACAGGAGATCGGCCAGCTGCGCCTTGGTCAGCGCAGGGGTTTCGATACTGTCTACCGCAAATTCAATCACGCAGGCGCTCCCGATTCCAGATCAAACACGCAACCGTCCACCAGTGTCGGCTACCCATCGGGCCACCACCGCTTGCACCGCGGCCTCGATCTCGGCTTCGGTCAGCGTGGCTTCGTCGCGTCCCAGCGTGAGGCGCACCGCCAGGCTTTTTTCGCCGGCAGCCAGGCCGCCTGCGGGAGCCGTTTCACCAGCGCGCAAAGGCTTGGGACGGTACACGTCAAACAGCACGGCAGAACGCAACATGCCGCCGGGGATGGCCGCCGTGATGGCATCCATCACCTGCGCATGCGTCACCCGCTCGGCCACCACCACGGCCAGATCGCGCTCGACCGCCTGGTGCTTGGCCACCGCCTTGAACTCGGGCACCACGCACTGCAGCACGGCATCCAGCTCCAGCTCGAACATCACCGGCGCCTGGGGCAGGTCCCACGACTGGCGCCACTGCGGATGCAGTTCGCCCACAAAGCCGCTGGCGCGTCCATTCACCAGCACGCGGGCACAGCGCCCGGGGTGCATGGCGGGATGGGTGCCCGGCTCGAAGGTGGCGCGCAGCGGCGCCAGCAAGGCCTCCACATCGCCCTTCACATCAAAGAAGTCGATGGCCTGTTCCTTGCGGCCCCATTGCAATGCATCGTTCGGGCCATAGGCCAGGCCGGACACGCGCATGGGCTGATGGAAGCCTTCCACCGTGGTGTCCGTGTTGCGCACGCCAGCGTCGCGCAGGAACACCCGGCCCAGCTCGAACACGCGCACGCGCTCGGCCTTGCGGTCCAGGTTGAATTTCAAAACCTGCAGCAAAGAACCCAGCAAACTGGAACGCATGACGCTCATGTGGCTTGCAATCGGGTTGAGCAGCCGGATGGGTTGCGCATTGCCAGCCAACTCCAGTTCCCAGCGCTCTTCCACAAAGCTGAAATTGATCGTTTCCTGATAACCCAGCCCTGCCAGGGAGCGGCGCACCGCGAACGGACTGCGCGTGGCCTCGGGTGAAAGCTTGGGCGTGATGGGCGCCAGCGGCGGTGTGGTGGGCAGGTGGTTGTAGCCCACCATGCGCGCCACTTCCTCGATCAGGTCTTCCTCGATCGTGATGTCGAAACGGAACGACGGCGGCGTGACGGTGACGGTGCCGTCGCCCTGCACCACCGGTAGCCCCAGGCGCTGCAATGCATCGGCACACTGCACCTGCGTGAGCGGCATGCCGATGACCTTGGCCGCACGCGCCACGCGCAACGTGACAGGCTTGGGGGTCGGCAGGTTCACCGTCTGGTCGTCCATGGGGCCGCACAGGGTGTCGGACGTGCCGCAGATGTCGATGACCAGCTGCGTGATGCGCTCGATGTGCTCCACCGTCAGGCTCGGATCCACGCCGCGCTCGAAGCGGTGCCCCGCATCGGTCGAGAAATTGAAGCGACGCGAGCGGCCTGCCACCGCCTTTGGCCACCAGAAGGCGGCCTCGATATAGATGTGCCTGGTGTCGTCGGACACCGCCGTGGCATCACCGCCCATGATGCCGGCCAGCGATTCGACCTGGTTGTCGTCGGCGATCACGCCCACCTTGTCGTCCACCGTGATGGTGTTGCCATTGAGCAGCTTGAGCTGCTCGCCCGGCTTGCCCCAGCGCACATCGAGACCGCCGTGGATCTTGTCCAGGTCGAAAATGTGCGAGGGGCGGCCCAGCTCGAACATCACGTAGTTGGAAATGTCCACCAGCGGCGACACGCCGCGCTGGCCGCAACGCGCCAGGCGGTCCAGCATCCACTGCGGGGTGGCGGCGCGCGTGTTGACGTTGCGCACGATGCGGCCCGAGAAGCGGCCGCACAGATCGGGGGCGCTCACCTTCACGGGCAGCTTGTCGGACAGCTTTGCGCTCACCACCGGAAACGACGGTTGCTGCAGCGGCGTGCCCGTGAGTGCCGACACTTCGCGCGCAATGCCATAGACGCTCAGGCAATGCGCCAGATTGGGTGTGAGCTTGAGGGTGAACAGCGTGTCATCCAGATTCAGGTGCGCGCGGATGTCCTGGCCCACGGGCGCCGAAGCATCCAGCTCCAGCAGGCCGCCGTGGTCTTCCGACAGCTTGAGCTCGCGCGCCGAGCACAGCATGCCCTGGCTCTCCACGCCGCGCAGCTTGCCTACCTTGATGAGGAACGGCTTGCCATCGTCGCCGGGCGGCAACTCGGCACCCACCAGCGCGCAAGGCACCTTGATGCCCACGCGGGCATTGGGAGCGCCGCACACGATGTTGAGCAAGGCGCCCTGCCCCACGTCCACCTGGCACACACGCAGGCGGTCGGCGTCAGGGTGCTGCACGGCCTCCTTGATCTCGCCCACGACGATGTGGGTGAACGGCGGCGCGACGGGGCGCAGCTCTTCGACCTCCAGGCCGGCCATGGTCAGCGTGTCGGCCAGCTCTTGGGTTGTCAGCGGTGGATTGCAGAATTCGCGCAACCAGGACTCGGGGAATTGCATAGGGAGATTCTTTGGCGTTAGCTCTTAAAAATATAGCTGGTTGCGCTTGTCAACAATAGATTCCAATAGACAAAGATGCATTCAAATCCAATGAAGACAGGCGCTGGCAGCTCACTTTTTTGCGTTATTGAAACTGCGACAGGAAACGGATGTCGCCATCAAAGAACAAACGCAGATCGTTGACACCGTAGCGCAGCATCGTCAGGCGGTCAGGCCCCATGCCGAAGGCGAAACCGATGTACTTTTCGGGGTCGAGTCCCATGTTGCGCACCACATTGGGGTGCACCTGGCCTGAGCCCGCCACCTCCAGCCAGCGGCCGGCCAGCGGGCCTGACTGGAACTGGATATCGATCTCGGCGCTGGGCTCGGTGAACGGGAAGAAGCTGGGCCGAAAGCGCAGCACCAGGTCATCGCTTTCGAAGAAAGTGCGGCAGAAAGCCGTGAAGATGACCTTCAGGTCCTTGAAGCTCACGTTCTCGCCAATCCACAGGCCTTCGCACTGGTGGAACATGGGCGAATGCGTGGCATCACTGTCCACGCGGTAGGTACGGCCCGGCACGATGACGCGAATCTCGGGCATCGGCTGGCCCGCGTCCAGCAGTGCGCGGTGCTTCTTGACATGCTGCACGGCATGGCGCACCTGCACCGGACTGGTGTGCGTGCGCAGCAGGTTGGGCGCGCCGGGAGCGCCGCCCTCCACATAAAAGGTGTCATGCATGGACCGCGCGGGATGGTCCTCGGGCGTGTTCAGTGCAGTGAAATTGAACCAGTCGGTCTCGATCTCGGGGCCTTCGGCCACGTCAAAGCCCATGGAGCCGAAGATGCCCTGGATGCGTTCGAGCGTGAGCGATACCGGATGCAAACCGCCCTGCCCGCGCTGGCGGCCCGGCAGGCTCACATCCAGCGCCTCGGCCTTGAGCTGCACCTGCAGCTCCGCGTCGGCCAGCGCCTGGCGGCGCGCCGTGAGGGCCGCCTCGATGGCCTGCTTGGCGACATTGATGGCGGCGCCGCGAGATTTTTTTTCCTCGACGGAAAGCTGCGCCATGCCCTTCATGAGCTCGGTCACGCGGCCCGACTTGCCCAGAAACTGCGCCTTGGCGTTTTCCAGATCTGCGGGAGTGGCGCTTTGGGCAAACAGTTGCGTCGCGCTCTCTACCAGGGAATCCAACTCGTTCATACCGACTCTTTCATGACTTACGCAAACAAGGATGCACAAGCGACATTTCCATATGGCAAGCGTCTTGCCTCAGCCCGTTTTGCGTAAGTCGTTCTTTATCGACTCGTGAAAATGAACAAGGGCTAGTGCCTTTTCAAGCCCTAGCCCTTGCTGTTATTGCGCAAGCAGCTATCAGGACGATAGCCGCTCATCGTGAACTCAAGCAGCCAGCTTGGCCTTGACTTGCTCCACGATGCTGCCAAAGGCAGCCTTGTCGTGCACGGCGAGGTCGGCCAGCATCTTGCGGTCGATCTCGATGGATGCCTTCTTCAGGCCGTTGGCGAACTGGCTGTAGGTCAGGCCCAGTTCACGGGCAGCGGCGTTGATACGGGCGATCCACAACTGGCGGAACACGCGCTTCTTGGTGCGGCGGTCACGGTAGGCATATTGCCCAGCCTTCATTACCGCCTGTTTGGCGATACGGAAGACATTACCGCGGCGACCACGGAAACCCTTGGCAAGGGCGAGAACTTTCTTGTGACGGGCACGGGCCGTTACACCACGTTTGACGCGAGGCATGTATGTACTCCTTGTTCGTCAGTTATTAAAGGCCAGCACTGGGCAGCATTTGTGCGATCGAGCCCATGTTGGTCTCATGCACAGCAACTGCACCACGCAGGTGGCGCTTGTTCTTGGTGGTCTTCTTGGTCAGGATGTGACGCTTGAAGGCTTGACCGCGCTTGACGGTGCCACCGGGACGAACGCGGAAACGTTTTTTCGCGCTGCTCTTGGTCTTCATTTTGGGCATGTGAATGCTCCTTTTCGTTGTGCTCGTGAGGCGTTTGCAAACCGATCTGCAAACTTGTTGGCCCCGAGCCACTTTTATCGAAAGGCTTTCGCCTCTCGTTCGGCAGTGCCAAAGCACCACCTGATTGAACGCTGCCCCCTTGCGGTTGCAGCGCTCAAATTCTCCAATCCATTCAGGCCGAAGTGCCAGACGCCGGAGCAGCTTCCGCCACCGGCTTGGCCGCAGGCTTCTTCTTGCCCGGGGCGATCATCATGATCATCTGGCGGCCTTCCAGTTTGGGAAACTGCTCGATGATGATGGAATCTGCCAGCTCGTCGCGGATGCGGTTCAGCAAGGCCAAGCCCAATTCCTGGTGCGTGATTTCACGGCCACGGAACCGCAGCGTGATCTTGCACTTGTCGCCGTCCGCCAGAAAGCGGCGGATGTTGCGCATCTTGATGTTGTAGTCGCCATCGTCCGTACCCGGACGGAACTTGACTTCCTTGATCTCGATGACCGTCTGCTTGGCCTTGGCTTCCGCAGCACGCTTTTGCTCTTGATACTTGAACTTGCCGTAGTCCATGAGGCGGCACACCGGCGGATTGGCGGTGGCGGCAATCTCCACCAGATCCACATCCAATTCACCGGCCATGCGCAGAGCCTCCATGAGACTGACCACACCCAAAGGCTCATTCTCAGGACCGGAAAGACGAACTTCCGGGGCCATGATTTCACGGTTCAGGCGGTGCTTGCGCTCTTCACGGTGGCGGCGATCACGAAATTCAGTAGCGATGGCTATCTTCCTTGAATCAAAATGCTACAAAATAAGTAGCTAACACCGCACAACGGGCGCACGCCAGAGCATGTTTTCATTCAAAATCACACTTTGGAAGCGATGTCCTGGGCGATCAGCTCTGCGAACGCTTCAACGGACATCACACCGAGGTCTCGATTGCCCCGGGTGCGCACTGCGACGGCACCTGCTGCCTTCTCCTTGTCACCAGCGACGAGTATATAAGGCAGCTTTTGCAACGAATGCTCGCGTATTTTATACGTAATCTTCTCGTTGCGCAGATCGAGCGCCACCCTAAGGTCTTGATGGGGCAGCGATTTTTGCAGTTTCGCGGCAATTTCGCGACAGTAGTCGGCCTGTGCATCGGTGATGTTGAGCACCGCAACCTGCACCGGCGCCAGCCATGTCGGCAATGCTCCCGCGTGCTGCTCGATCAGAATGCCGATGAAGCGCTCCAGGCTGCCGACGATGGCGCGGTGCAGCATCACGGGCCGGTGGCGCGCACCGTCCTCGCCCACATATTCGGCGTCGAGGCGCTCAGGCATGGAAAAGTCCACCTGCATGGTGCCGCATTGCCATTGCCGGCCGATCGCATCCTTGAGCGTGTATTCGATCTTGGGGCCGTAGAAAGCGCCATCGCCCGGCGCAATTTCGAACTCGCAGCCCGATGCCCGCAGGCTCTCCATCAGTGCGTGCTCGGCCTTGTCCCAGCTCTCGTCGGAACCAATGCGCGCCTCAGGGCGCGTGGCCACCTTGTAGATGATGTTCTCGAAGCCAAAGTCCTTGTAGACCTTCTGCAGCAAAGCCGTATAGGCCGTGCACTCGGGCAGGATATGGTCTTCGGTGCAGAAGATGTGCCCGTCGTCCTGCGTGAAGCCGCGTACACGCATGATGCCGTGCAACCCGCCCGTGGGCTCGTTGCGGTGGCATTGGCCGAACTCGCCGTAGCGCAGCGGCAGGTCGCGGTAGCTCTTGATGCCCTGCTTGAAGATCAGGATGTGGCCGGGACAGTTCATCGGCTTGAGCGCATAGTCGCGCTTCTCCGATTCGGTCGTGAACATGTTGTCGCGGTATTTGTCCCAGTGACCGGTCTTTTCCCACAGCGTCTTGTCGAGCAGCTGCGGGCCCTTGACTTCCTGGTAGCCGTTGTCACGGTAAACGCGGCGCATGTACTGCTCCACCTCCTGCCACACCGTCCAGCCCTTGGGGTGCCAGAAAACGACGCCCGGCGCATGGTCGTCGATGTGGAACAGGTCGAGCTCACGACCCAGCTTGCGGTGGTCGCGCTTCTCGGCCTCCTCCAGCATCGTCAAATACTGCTGCAGCTCGTCCTTGGTGGCCCAGGCCGTGCCATAGACCCGCTGCAGCATTTCGTTGCGATGGTCACCGCGCCAGTAGGCGCCCGCCACTTTCATGAGTTTGAAGAACTTGAGCTTGCCGGTACTGGGTACATGCGGACCCCGGCACAGGTCTTCGAAACTGCCTTCGCGGTACAGGCTCACATCTTCGTTGCTGGGAATGCTGGCAATGATCTCGGCCTTGTAGTGCTCACCCAGGCCCTTGAAGTACGCCACGGCCTCATCGCGTGGCAGCACGCGCCGCACCACGGGTTCATCCCTGGCGGCGAGCTCAGTCATGCGCTTTTCAATGGCGACAAGGTCTTCAGGGGTGAAGGGCCGTTTGTACGAAAAATCGTAGAAAAACCCGTTCTCGATCACCGGGCCAATCGTGACCTGCGCATCAGGAAACAGCTCCTTGACCGCATAGGCCAGCAGGTGGGCGGTGGAATGGCGAATCACCTCCAGGCCGTCGGCATCCTTGGCCGTCACGATGGAGAGCGGGCTGTCCTGGGTGATCTGGTGGCTGGTATCGACCACCTTGTCTCCGATCTTGCCAGCCAGCGCAGCCTTTGCCAGGCCAGCACCAATCGAAGCAGCCACCTCGGCCACGGTGACGGGGCCGGGATATTCGCGCTGAGAACCATCGGGGAGCGTGATGTGAATCATGGAAATCCTTGTCAAATCTTTTCAGGTGGGATGCGCTTGCCTGGCCCAGAACGCAAAAAAGCGCGGTACAGGTCCGCGCTTAGGAAAGGGGAAAGGTGAATCCCGAGCAGGCGCGAACGGCCGGCCTCAACGGCCGGTGAACATCTCCGATGTAGTTCGCGGTGTCATAACCAGCATGCCTTTCTCGCCCTTGTTGCATTGATCGGTGGCGCATTTTACCCTCTGCCAATAAAAAAGCCCGAAGCGGCAGCTTCGGGCTTGTGCACTGTGGCGCCAGGGATCAGTGGAACTGCTCTTCTTCGGTGGAACCCGTCAGGGCCTTCACGGAAGACGAACCGCCCTGGATCACCGTGGTCACATCGTCGAAGTAGCCTGCGCCCACTTCCTGCTGGTGCGACACGAAGGTGTAACCCTTTTCGCGGGCGGCGAACTCGGGCTCCTGCACCATGTTCACGTAGTGCTTCATGCCTTCGCCGCGGGCGTAGGCGTGGGCGAACTGGAAGGTGTTGTACCAGTTGATATGGATGCCTGCCAGCGTGATGAACTGGTACTTGTAACCCAGGGCCGACAGCTCTTCCTGGAAAGAGGCGATCTGCGAGTCGCTGAGGTTCTTCTTCCAGTTGAACGATGGCGAGCAGTTGTACGACAGCAGCTTGCCAGGGTTGGCGGCCAGCACGGCCTGGGCGAATTCACGGGCGAAGCCGATGTCAGGCACGCCGGTCTCGCACCACACCAGGTCGGCATAGGGAGCGTAGGCAATGCCACGGCTGATGGCTTGCTCCAGACCGTTCTTGACGCGATAGAAGCCTTCCTGCGTGCGCTCGCCGGTCAGGAAGGGCTTGTCGTTGGCGTCGTGGTCGGACGTGATCAGGTTGGCGGCTTCCGCGTCGGTGCGGGCCAGGATGATGGTGGGCACGCCCATCACGTCGGCGGCGAAGCGGGCCGAGATCAGCTTCTCGCAGGCTTCCTGCGTAGGCACCAGCACCTTGCCACCCATGTGGCCGCACTTCTTCACGGCGGCCAGCTGGTCTTCGAAGTGCACGCCGGCAGCACCGGCGGCGATCATGTTCTTCATCAGCTCGAAAGCGTTCAGCACGCCGCCAAAGCCGGCTTCCGCATCGGCCACGATGGGCAGGAAGTAGTCGATGAATTCCTTGTCGCCGGGGTTGATGCCACGGCCCCACTGGATTTCGTCAGCACGCTTGAAGGTGTTGTTGATGCGGCGCACCATGGTAGGCACCGAGTCGTAGGCGTACAGCGACTGGTCGGGGTACATGGTTTCCGACGTGTTGCCGTCCGCAGCGACTTGCCAGCCCGACAGGTACACGGCTTCGAGGCCTGCCTTGGCCTGCTGCATGGCCTGGCCGGCGGAGATCGCGCCAAAGGCGTTCACATAGCCCTTCTTGGCACCGCCGTTGACCTTTTCCCACAGCTTTTCCGCGCCGCGCTTGGCCAGCGTGTGCTCGATGGGCAGCGAGCCGCGCAGGCGCACCACATCAGCAGCGGTATAGCCCCGCTTGACACCCTTCCAGCGGGGGTTTTGGGCCCAGTCTTTTTCCAGGGCGGCAATTTGCTGTTCGCGGCTCAGTTGTTCATTGAAGGATTGGGGCATGGGTCACTCCAGGGGTTGTTGAAAAAAACCGGGCTGTATTTGCCAGCCCATGGGAAGTACTTTAAATCTTCTATAAGACCTGCACAAGCTCTTATGTCTTATATAAGATATAAATTTTTCCATTCAAAAACAACAGGTTAAATACAGAATTTCTCAATATGAAAATTGTTTTCTCATATCGAGAAAACTTTCAACGCTGCATTTCGTTCAAATTTTGAATTGTGAAATCACAATTTTGTATTGTGATAAGTCGCGCAACACCTCAGAGAACCTGTCGGCAACTTCCACGCAGTGGGCGGCGTCCCAATCTAGGCTGGTATGGTTTCATCCGTGAGACACGGCAACACCCGCACTTCTCCAGAGACTCCCCGTTGCATCGGCACCCTGCTCGCTCACGCCCCGGCACAAAGCATCGCTGACCAGAATGGGGAGGCGCTTCATCGGGCATGATGCGCAGTCCTGATTTTCCAGCCGCCAAGACGCATGAATGCCCCCAGCCGCCCCATCGCCTATCTGTGTCTGGCACTGAGCATGGCCCTGGTAGGCAGTTACGTGGCACTGTCCAAGCCGCTGGCGGCGGCTTTGCCGGTGTTTCTGCTGGCCTGGATGCGCTTTGGCATCGGTGGGCTGGCCATGGTGCACTGGCTGAAGAAACCCGCCGACGAACCACCCCTGACACCCCAGGTGCGGCGGCTGCTGTTTCTGGAGTCCTTCCTCGGCAATTTCCTGTTCACCCTCTGCATGATCTATGGCGTAAGCCTGACCAGCGCCGTGTCCGCAGGCGTGATCATGGCCACCATTCCGGCGGCTGTGGCCGTGATGAGCTGGCTATTCCTGCGCGAGCGCGTGGCGCCGCGCACCTGGGTGGCGGTGGCCTGTGCCGTGGTGGGTGTTGCGCTTTTATCACTGTCAAAATCAGAGCTGCCAGCCAATGCAGGGCATGCGCTGGATGGCAAAAACACCCCAAACCTTGTCTGGCTCGGGCAATTGCTGCTGGTGGGCGCCGTGGTTTGCGAAGCGGCGTATTCGGTCATCGGCAAGAAACTCACGGGGGCGCTCGGCCCCAAACGCATCACCTCGCTGATCAACCTGTGGGGGTTTGCGCTGTCCACCCCGCTGGGCCTTTACATGGCCTGGGGATTCGACTTTGCAGCGGTGGGCTGGAACACCTGGCTGCTCCTGGTGTTTTATGCACTGGCAGCCTGCATGTGGACCGTGTGGCTGTGGATGACGGGCCTGAAAGCCGTGCCGGCGGCACAAAGCGGCATATTCACCGTGCTGTTGCCTGTCAGCGCCGCGCTGGTGGGGGTGCTGGTGCTGGGCGAATCCTTTTCGGGCCTGCAGTTGCTGGCCTTTGGCATTGCGCTGGCCAGCGTGCTGCTGGCCACCCTGCCCACGCGTGCGGCGCTGCGCGTGGGCCTCCAGGTCGATTCAAGCCACAAGTGACCGGGCGCTGACAACGATGCCGTCGGCGTCCGCGCAGAGCCAGTCGCCCGGACGCACCCACACGCCCTGGATCTGCACGGCCACATCGCGCTGGCCCTCGTTGCGCTTTTCGGTGGGCAGGGGCATCAGGCCCAGGGCGCGGATGCCCACGGCGGCTGCATTCAGTTCGGCAACATCGCGCGCACAGCCATCCACCACCACGCCGGCCCAGCCATTGCGGGCAGCGGCGGCGGCCAGGTTGCCGCCCACCAGGGCGCGCCGCAAAGAGCCCCCGCCATCCACCACGAGCACGCGACCCAGACCGGGAGAATCCACCGCGACCTTGACCAGGGTGTTGTCCTCAAAGCACTTCACCGTTGCCACCGTGCCGGCAAAGGCCGCCACGCCGCCGTAGCTGTGGAATACGGGCGGCAGTACGCGAAATGCACCGCTGTCGTCGCCCTTGTGCGCGTCACAGATATCACAGGTGCTGAATGCCGTAGAAGAAGGGGCGGTCATGTCGGGAAACCTTTCACGCGGGAAGTTGCAGGAGTAGAAGGCGCGGCGCCGTCATGGCGTCGGCAGATTGTCGCGCCGCGCGGGAAAGCACCGGAAGCCGGGGCATGCATGAGGCATTCCCAAGCGCCCTCTGCAGCCCCTGCACAGTGCTCCACCGCAACAAATCGAGGTAAAAAAAGGCTTGGCCCGCTTGGAAACGTGTTTTTTTCCCAGTAGCATCACCGTGCCAGTGGGAAAGTCTCACTTTCGCTGGTGAAAATTTACTTCCAACAAGGACAACCCGACATGGCAACTGCAAAAAAAGCTCCGGCAAAAGCCGCTCCCGCAGCCAAGGCGCCCGCCACCAAGGCCGCCGCGCCCGCCAAGAAGCGCACCCCCAATGCTGCCTTCATGAAGGCGCTGACGCCCAGCCCCGCGCTGGCCGCCGTGGTGGGCTCGGCACCGCTGCCGCGCACGGAGATCATCAGCAAGCTGTGGGTGTACATCAAGGCCCATAACCTGCAGGATGCCGCCAACAAGCGCAACATCAATGCAGACGCCAAGCTCAAGGAGCTGTTTGGCAAACCGCAAGTCTCGATGTTCGAACTGGCCGGCCTGATCGGAAAGCACGTCAAGTAAGAAGCTTTCCCTCTTGCTGCAAAAAAACCGGCTTGGCCGGTTTTTTTTCGTCCGGATGCCAGGAAAGTGTCGTGCGTCAACATCAAGGCAAATGAGAATGACCCGCATTTGATGCAACATAAAGAAGCACGACGACGCACAGCCATGTTCACCTGGCCACTGCCTCTCGCCTGCCCGCGGGCGACATGATCCTGTACTCCAGCAGCACGTTGTACCAGGTATTGCCCGTCACACGCGAGCACCGCATCAGCAGCTTTTTCTGGATGGAGAGCATGGTGCGCGGAATGGAGCCGCGCCGGCATCTGGACGACAACGCCTGGGCCTATTTCAGCGGTGGTGCCGCCGACGAGATCACCTTGCGTGCCAACCGCAGCGCCTGGGACGCCCTGCCCCTGTGGCCGCGCGTGCTGCGGCCACTGGCGGGCGGGCACACCCGCGTGCAGCTGCTGGGCCGCACCCTGGCGCACCCCATCTTGCTGGCGCCCATTGCCTTCCAGCGCCTGGCCCACCCCGATGGCGAACTGGCCATGGCCTACGCGGCGGCTGCGCAGGGCGCGGGCGTGGTGCTCAGCACCCAGGCCAGCGTGTCGCTGGAAGCCATTGCCGACGCCGTGCGGCCCGACCCGGGGAGCGGCCCGCTGTGGTTTCAGCTCTACCTGCAGCCAGACCGGGGCTTCACCCAGGCGCTGGTGCAACGCCGAAGCCGCCGGCTACGAAGCCCTGGTGCTGACGGTGGACGCGCCATCGAGCGGCGTGCGCGACCGCGAACGGCGCGCGGGCTTTCGGCTGCCGCCCGGCGTGGGTCCGGTCAACCTGACGGGACGGCAGGCGCCCGCCATCCCCCCACTGCAGCCCGGCCAGAGCGTGCTGTTCGATGCCCTGCTGCACCACGCCCCCACCTGGGACGACATTGCCTGGCTGCAGTCCATCACCCGCCTGCCCGTGCTGCTCAAGGGGGTACTGCACCCCGCCGATGCGCGCCAGGCGGTGGCAGTGGGTGCGGCGGGCCTGATCGTTTCCAACCACGGCGGGCGCACGCTCGACACGGCCCCGCCACCGCCAGCGCCCTGCCGCGCGTGGTGCAGGCCGCAGGTGGCGCCATGCCCGTGCTGGTGGATGGTGGCATCCGGCGCGGCACCGACATCCTGAAGGCCATGGCGCTGGGCGCGTCGGCCGTGCTGGTGGGGCGCCCCGCCGTATGGGGCCTGGCCCATGCGGGCGCTGCTGGCGTGGCCCATGTGCTGCGCCTTTTGCGCGATGAGCTGGCGATTGCCATGGCGCTCACGGGCTGCGCCACGCTGGCGGAGGCATCACCGGCACTGCTGGATGCCGATGCCATCGCCGACAGCAGGGGTTGAAAAAACTTTCTCCCTCTTTCTCCCTTCTGGCGAAATTGGTTTAGTGCAAATACGATAGATTCGCATTTATAATCCAGTCATCCACAACAGCCAGCCAAACTGCCTGCCGCCATGATCGTCTGTGTTTGCCGCCGAATTTCCGACCGTGACATTGCCCGCCATGCGCGTGCAGGCATGAGTTTCGACGAGATCCAGTTCGAGCTGGGCGTGGCCACCCAATGCGGATGCTGCGAAAGCTGCGCCCGCGATGTGGTGGCGCAATGCAGCGCAACCCGTCCGGTGGCCGCCCTGCACAATGAGGTCACGGCGCAACCGGTCCAGCTTGCCAACTCCATTCGGGAAAGCAAGGCATGGAACTCCTCTCTACACTCGCAGGCAGCCTGATCCTTGTGGCCGGTTCGGCCTGGTGGGTCCTCCGTCAATAATTCAAGTGTTTTTTGGCGGTGGCGCTTATCCATAAAGCGCTTGAAGCTATCATTTTTATATGCCCCAACCAGACCGTTTTGCCCCCGCCGGGGGCGTGAGCCGCAATGCCGTGATCGTGGGTTCGGTGGTGCTGTTGCATGTGGCGGGCCTGTGGGCCCTGCAGTCCGGGCTGCTGCGCAAGGCTGCAGAGGTCATCGTCCCTGCGGAACTGCTGAGCGAATTCATCGCCCCGCCAGCCCCCAAGCTGGCCCCACCGGCACCACCTGCCCCACCGCCGCCCAAGGCAGCGCCCAAGGTACAGGCCCCACGCCCGGCGCCCATGCCCGTGGCCATTGCCGACCCCACGCCGGCCCCGAATGCCCCCGTTGGCGTCACCACGCCCCAGCCACCGGCACCTCCCATCGAAGCCCCGGTGGCGCCCCCGGCACCGCCCGCGCCACCGGCACCACCCGCTCCGGCCCGCATCGAGATGCCTTCCAGCGATGCCGCCTACCTCAACAATCCCAAGCCCAGCTATCCGGCCATCAGCAAACGCATGGGCGAGCAGGGCAAGGTGGTGCTGCGCGTACTCATCGGCACCGACGGCCTGCCGCAGAAGGTGGAAATCAGCCAATCCAGCGGCTACGACCGTCTGGACCGCCAGGCCCAGGACGCCGTGATGCGCTGGCGCTTCGTGCCTGGCAAGCGCAATGGCGTGCCCGAGACCATGTGGAATCTGGTGCCGATCAATTTTGTTCTCGAATAAACACATCACTTTGCAGGGAGTTTTCATGGAATCGCAATTCGGCATCGCCAACGTATGGACACAGGGCGACTTCGTCACCCGCGCCGTCGCCATCCTGCTGCTGGCCATGTCGCTGGCCTCATGGATCGTGATTCTCATCAAGGCGCTGGACATCGTCCGGTTCAAGAAGCACGCCCGCTCCGCGCAGGACTTCTGGCACAGCGAAGACTTTGCCGCCGGACTGACCAAGCTGGGCAATGACCCCGCCAACCCGTTTCGCCACCTGGCGCTGGAAGGCCGCGAGGCAACGGCCCACCACCGCAACACCAAGGTCCATCTGCACGACACGCTGGACGTGAGCGACTGGGTCACACGCTGCCTGCGCAACTGCATCGACGAGTTCACGGCACGCATCCAGTCCGGCCTGGCCATCCTGGCCTCGGTGGGCTCGACGGCTCCCTTCATCGGCCTGTTCGGCACCGTGTGGGGCATCTACCACGCACTGCTGGCCATCGGTACGTCGGGCCAGTCCACCATCGACAAGGTGGCCGGCCCCATCGGCGAAGCGCTGATCATGACGGCGCTGGGCCTGGCGGTGGCCATCCCTGCCGTGCTGGGCTACAACGCGCTGGTGCGCGGCAACAAGTCCATCCTGACCGGCCTCAACAGCTTTGCGCACGACCTGCATGCCTACTTCGTCACCGGTGCCCGGGTGAATGCCGGCGAACCAGCCAAGGTGCTGCCCATGAAGAAAGGCAGCTAAGCCATGGCCTTCGGAACCCAGGACGACTCCGACGAGGTGATGAACGAGATCAACATGACGCCGCTGGTGGACGTCATGCTGGTGCTGCTCATCATCTTCATCATCACCGTGCCGGTGATGAAGCATTCGGTGAACGTGGACCTGCCCCGCGCCACCAACCAGCCCGAGCTCATTCAACCCGAAACCGTGCGCCTGTCGGTGGCCGCCGACGGCCAGTATTTCTGGAACGGCGCGCCCGTGGCCGACGAAGAACTGTCCACCCGCCTGCAGGCAGAAGCCAGCAAAACGCCGCAGCCCGACCTGCACATCCGGGGCGACAGAGCGGTGCGCTACGAACGCGTGGCCCAGGCCATGGCGGCAGCACAGCGCGCGGGCGTGCGCAAGATCGGCTTTGTCACCGAGCCGCAGCCGTAAACCAGGCACCACGGGGCAGCGACCACTCCACGGTTCGCCCGAACGCCGGAACGCTTGGGCAAACAAGGGCTTCCACTTGGCAGTACCGGGGCAGTGCGATATCCGCCCGGCCCCTTTTTATCCCTTTTCAGCAGAAATCACTTGACTTGCAATTGCGAATCGTTATCATTAACAAACCGAATCGCAATGCACCTGGACCTCTCATGCAAGCCACTTTGACCAAAGCTTCCTCGCTGTATTTCGCCAGTTCCGGGTCGGTGGCCTCTCCACCAACCGTGCCCAGTTCACAGCTGCCTGATACAGCAGCAGTGGACAGCAGCACGCTCTTGCAGGGCCACAAAACCGTGGCCATCCGCCACAACGGATCGGTGTACCGCCTGCAGGCCACCAAGCTGGGCAAACTGATTCTCACCAAATAAATCGGACCGCCAGCCAGCGCGCTCGCACGCGCCACCTCGCAGCTGGCGTCTTTTCAGGGTTTCATCGTGGGGAGACTCCCGGGCTTGTCACAAGCCCGACAGGGTCTTTTTTGCCAGCCAACGGGCGTGCCCGCGTAGCCAGGCTTTTTTTCCAGCCCCCGCTGGCAGAAACTTTGGCGGCATCAAAAAACCGGTCCTTGAGACCGGTTTTTTGATTTGGAGCGTTTTCCGCCTGCAGCGCTTGATGGCAGAGCGCAAGCGGCTATCCACCCCATAGCATCCCATCGCCCATCAGAGGCCCAGCGCCGCAATGCCTGCGCGTGCAACCTGCGCATCCTCGGAGGATTTCACGCCGCTCACGCCCACGGCCCCCAGACAGTGCCCGTCTTTCAGGATGGGCACGCCGCCTTCGAGCAGACCCTCGATGGCAGGCGCGCTGAGAAACGCCGTGCGGCCGCCATTGACGATGTCTTCATACACCTTGCTCTCGCGGCGGCCCAGTGCGGCCGTGTGGGCCTTGGCCGGCGCGATGTGCGACGACACCGCCGCCGCGCCATCCAGGCGCTGCAGCCACAGCAGGTGGCCGCCATCGTCCACGATGGCGATGGTCACGGCCCATTGGTTCTTCAGCGCTTCGGCTTCGGCTGCCGCCGCGATCTTCTTGACATCGGCCAGTTCGAGTACGTGTTTGGTTTTCATGGTTGCACCGCAGTTGAGGGGGCTGGTGATCAGTGACCAGGCCACCCGAATGGAAACGGCAAGCATAGCGGCAGCCGGCGCCCGGCAAACCCCTGCATGGGGTGAAAGAATAATGACCTAAAGTGTCTGACCGGATGCGGTTATTGCTTTTCGTCAAGTCATCGCCACATAGAATCCAGCGGTCTGCACCGTGCAGGCCAACTAGGAGAGACACAAGATGAATGACCAAGTCACCACCCTGGGCCACTCTGCGGGCTATGGCATCTCGCAGGAGCAGCGCCACAAGGTGCTGCGCAACACCTACTGGCTGCTGGCCCTGAGCCTGCTGCCCACCGTGCTGGGCGCCTGGATTGGCGTGGCCACCGGCATCACCCAGTCGCTGCGCGGCGGCGTGGGCCTGATTGTTTTCATGGGCGGCGCCTTTGGCTTCATGTTCGCCATCGAAAAGACCAAGAACTCGGCGGCGGGCGTGCCGGTGCTGCTGGGTTTCACCTTCTTCATGGGCCTGATGCTGTCACGCCTGATCGGCATGGTGCTGGGCTTCAAGAACGGCACCGACCTCATCATGACGGCCTTTGCCGGCACGGCGGGCGTGTTCTTTGTCATGGCCAGCCTGGCCAGCGTGATCAAGCGCGACCTCTCGGGCATGGGCAAGTGGCTCATGGTGGGCGCACTGGTGCTGATGGTGGGCGCGGTCGTCAACGTGTTCGTGGGCTCGTCGGCCGGCATGATGGCGATCTCGGTGGCCGCCATCGGCATCTTCAGCGCCTACATGCTGTATGACCTCAAGCAGATCCTGGATGGCGGCGAAACCAACTACATCAGCGCCACCCTGGCCCTGTACCTGGACATCTTCAATGTGTTCCAGAGCCTGCTGGCCCTGCTCGGCATCATGGGCGGCGAGCGCGACTGATTGCGCCGCGCGCATCTTGACGACTGCCCACAAGGCTCCTTCGGGAGCCTTGTTCATTTCTGCCTTCCCCCGATCAGGCCTCAAGAGCGCGGCGGGCCTGCCGATGATGCAGACGGCGACATGCGCGAGCACAAGATCGAGGGCAGGCCTGCGGTGCTGGGCAAGAGGGACAGGCCCGAGCGCAGGAACCGCAACGCCGACATCGAAACCGAACCGCGCGACGGCCGCAACCGCAGCTGACGGGCCGGCGAGCGCAGCGCCGGTCTAGAGGCTGCCCCCACCCCACCCGTTCGGGCTCACACCCGTTCAAACACCGCCATGCTCTCGACATGGGCCGTGTGCGGGAACATGTTCACCATGCCCGCCGCCGTGCATCGGTAGCCCGCCAGATGCACCAACAGCCCTGCGTCGCGCGCCAGCGTGGCGGGGTTGCAGCTCACATAGACGATGCGCTGGGGCGGCGTCCAGCCCTCGGCCCCGGCGGGCAGCGGCCCTGCACCGTCGGCGCCGATGCGTGCCTGCTCGATGTCAGCCAGCGCCTTGGCCAGCGCAAAGGCCCCCTCGCGCGGGGGATCGACCAGCCACTTGTCGGCCACACCGTCGGCCACCAGCATCCCGGGGGTCATCTCGAACAGGTTGCGGGCGACGAAATCAGTAGCTGCCAGCGCTTTATTTTCCTGCGCCGCAGCCTGATTCGATGCATAGTTTTCGCGCGAACGCGCCACCAGGGCCTCGCTGCCCTCAATGCCCAGCACTTCGCGCGCCTGGGTGGCCAGGGGCAGCGTGAAGTTGCCCAGGCCGCAGAACCAGTCGATAACGCGCTCGTCTTTCTGCACATCCAGCAGGCGCAGCGCGCGCGACACCAGCACGCGGTTGATGTGCGGGTTCACCTGGGTGAAATCCGTGGGCTTGAACGGCATGGTGATGCCGAAGTCGGGCAGCGCATACGACAACGGTTCGCCGCCTTCATCGAGCAGCTTCACGGTGTCCGGCCCCTTGGGCTGCAGCCACCATTGCACCTGGTGTTCGGCCGCAAAGGCGCGCAGCCGGGCGAGGTCATCCGCGCTCAGCGGCTCCAGGTGGCGCAGCACCAGTGCGGTCACGCTGTCGCCACAGGCCAGTTCGATCTGCGGGCAGGTGTCGCGCGCGTCCATGCCGGCAATCAGCGCCCGCAAGGGCATCAGCATGGCGTCCACATGCGGCGGCAGCACGGGGCATTGCTGCATGTCGGCCACATAGCGGCTCTTGCGCTCATGAAAGCCGATCAGCACCTGGCCCTTCTTGATCACATGGCGCACCGACAGCCGCGCCCGGTAACGGTAGCCCCAGGCCGGGCCCTCGATGGGACGCAGCATGGTCTGGGCCTTCACCTTGCCCAGGTGCCAGAGGTTGTCCTCCAGCACCCGTTGCTTCACGGCCACCTGGGCGCCGATGTGCAGATGCTGCATCTTGCAGCCGCCGCAAGCGCCGGCGTGCAGGCCGAAATGCGGGCAGCCGGGGCGCACGCGCTGCGACGATTCGCGGTGAATCGCCACCAGGCTGGCCTGCTCCCAGTTGTTCTTCTTGCGGTGGGTGTTGGCGGTGACCAGCTCGAACGGCAGGGCACCATCGATGAAAACGACCTTGCCGTCGGGCTTGCGGGCGACGCCCTGGGCATCCAGGTCCATGGACTGGACCTGCAGCCAGCCTTCGGGCAGATCGCTCTGGGAATTCTGCGCGGTGGGTTCAAACGAGGGGGATAGTTCTTTCGGTTCGCTCATCCACCGATTGTCTCAGGCCCGGGGCTGCGCTTGCCCCGGCCCCGGAGATGTGGCTGGGTTCAGCCCCGGTCTGCGCGCGCAGGGCGCATGCCGACCCGCCCCGCGGTGGATGCCAGCGGCAGCTTGTTGATCGTGAGCTCGCAGCCCTGGTCGTTCAGCGAGAACACCAGCGTTGCGCCCGGGGCCACCTGGGGAAGGGTTTCATGGATGTCACGCGACATGTCCACCGGAGGCACGGACGCCCGGTAAACAATCTCCTGATCGGGCGCATACACCAGATAGCAGGCGGCTGCGGCCGACTGACTGGCAAAGGCGGCTACCAGTGCAACAGCAGCGCACGAAAATGCGGACATGGTCTTCTCCTCGATCTGGTTGAAATGGTCATTCATTATGCGGTGAGGACAGCACGCCCCCCAAGCCCGTTGCCGCGCAGCCAGACACCATTACCGCAAATGCAGATGGTTGCTGTGTTTGACCTCCTCCATCACCGCATAAGTGCGCGTCTCGCGCACGCCAGGCAGTTGCCACAGCACATTGCCGGCAAACACGCGGTAGGCATTCATGTCGGCAGATCGCGTCTTGAGCAGGTAGTCGAACCCGCCCGCCACCATGTGGCATTCCATGATCTCGGGGTGCACCTGCACGGCGGCCTTGAACTGGTCGAACACATTGGGCGTGGTGCGGTCGAGCAACACCTCCACAAACACCAGCATGCCCGCACCGAGTTTGATGGGATTGAGCCGCGCTTCGTAGCCCAGGATGAAGCCATCGCGCGTGAGGCGCTGCACGCGCGCCAGCACGGCCGTGGGCGAGAGAGCCACGGCCTCGGCCAGTTTGAGGTTGGCAATGCGGCCGTCTTCCTGCAGGATTGACAGGATCTTGCGGTCAATGCGGTCCAGATCGGTTTCCATGGCGGCAGACATTAGTGAATTATTCTGAAGATACCGCATTCTTTGAATATTCATTCTGTCCACACCCAAGGATCATTGCCAACAACACACCCAACCCGTGTCGGACCCGCACAACCACCGAAAGACTTCACCATGACGCAGCCCACCGCCCAGCCTTCCGCGCCGTTCGCCGACTTCGCCCCCCGCCCCCCGCTGAGCAACCCGCTGCGCGCCGCCATCACCGCCGCCACCCGCCGCCCCGAGCCCGAGGCGCTGGCCCCGCTGCTGGCCCAGGCCCGGCTACCCGCCGATCAAGCAGCGTCGGCCGAGCAACTGGCCCTGCGCATTGCCAAGGCGCTGCGCGAGCGCAAGGCCAGCGCCGGGCGTGCGGGCATCGTGCAGGGGCTGCTGCAGGAGTTTTCGCTGTCGTCGCAAGAAGGCGTGGCGCTGATGTGCCTGGCCGAGGCGCTGCTGCGCATCCCCGACAAGGCCACGCGCGACGCGCTCATCCGCGACAAGATCAGCAACGGCCAGTGGGATTCACACTTGGGCAAGAGCCCCTCGCTCTTCGTCAACGCCGCCACCTGGGGCCTGCTCATCACCGGCAAGCTGGTGGCCACGCACAGCGAGGGCAGCCTGGGCAACTCGCTCAGCCGCCTGATCGGCAAGGGGGGCGAGCCGCTGATCCGCAAGGGCGTGGACATGGCCATGCGCATGATGGGCGAGCAGTTTGTGACGGGCGAGACCATTGACGAAGCCCTGCGCAACGCCCGCACGATGGAGGCCGAGGGCTTTCGCTATTCCTACGACATGCTGGGCGAGGCCGCGCTGACCAGCGAAGACGCCCAGCGCTACTACCAGTCCTACGAGCAGGCCATCCACGCGATTGGCAAGGCCTCTGCCGGGCGTGGCATCTACGAAGGCCCCGGCATTTCCATCAAACTCTCGGCCCTGCACCCGCGCTACAGCCGCGCGCAGTTTGGCCGCGTGATGGACGAGCTGTACCCGCTGGTGCTGCGCCTCACAGCCCTGGCCAAGCAATACGACATTGGCCTGAACATCGACGCCGAAGAAACCGACCGGCTGGAGCTGTCGCTGGACCTGCTGGAGCGCCTGTGCCACGAGCCCACGCTGGCGGGCTGGAACGGCATCGGCTTCGTCATCCAGGCCTACCAAAAGCGCTGCCCCTTCGTCATCGACTACGTGGTGGACCTGGCCCGCCGCACCCAGCGCCGCCTGATGGTGCGCCTGGTCAAGGGCGCCTACTGGGACAGCGAGATCAAGCGCGCGCAGGTCGATGGCCTGGAGGACTACCCCGTCTACACCCGCAAGGTGCACACCGACATTTCGTACATCGCCTGCGCCAAGAAGCTGCTGGCTGCGCCCGAGGCCGTGTACCCCCAGTTCGCCACCCACAACGCCGAGACGGTGGCCACCCTCTACCAACTGGCGGGCAGCAACTACTACGCCGGGCAGTATGAGTTCCAGTGCCTGCACGGCATGGGCGAGCCGCTGTATGAACAGGTGGTGGGCGCCATCACTGCGGGCAAGCTCGGCCGCCCATGCCGCATCTATGCCCCCGTGGGCACGCACGAAACCCTGCTGGCCTACCTGGTGCGCCGCCTGCTGGAAAACGGCGCCAACACCTCGTTTGTGAACCGCATTGCCGACGAGACCATTGCGCTCCATGAACTGGTGAAAAGCCCCGTGCAGGTGGCGGACCAGCAAGCGGCCGTGGAAGGTGCCGCTGGCCTGCCCCACCCCCGCATTGCCACACCCCGGGGCTTGTATGGCGCGCACCGCACCAACTCGCGCGGGCTGGACTTGTCGAACGACAACACGCTGACCGAGCTGGCTGCCACGCTGCAAGCCACTGCAAGCCACGCCTGGACGGCAGCGCCCCTGCTGGCCGCTGACGTGCCCGCAGGCCCCACCCAGCCCGTGCGCAACCCGGCCGTCCACAGCGACGTGGTGGGCCAGGTGCAAGAAGCCACCACCACCGACGTGGACCAGGCCCTGGCCCACGCCCAGGCCGCCGCCGCCCCCTGGGCCGCCACGCCGCCCGCCGAGCGCGCTGCCGCGCTGCTGCGCACCGCCGACCTGCTGGAAGCGCGCATGCAGCCCCTGCTGGGCCTGCTGATGCGCGAAGCGGGCAAGAGCGCCAGCAACGCCGTGGCCGAAGTGCGCGAGGCCGTGGACTTTCTGCGCTACTACGCGGCCCAGGTGCAGAGCACCTTCGACAACGCCACCCACATCCCGCTGGGCCCCGTGGCCTGCATCAGCCCCTGGAACTTTCCGCTCGCCATCTTCATGGGCCAGGTGGCGGCCGCGCTGGCTGCGGGCAACCCCGTGCTGGCCAAGCCCGCCGAGCAAACCCCGCTCATCGCTGCCGAGGCCGTGCGCCTGCTGTGGCAGGCCGGCGTGCCCCGTGCCGCCGTGCAGCTGCTGCCCGGCCAGGGCGAGACCGTGGGCGCCCGCCTGATTGGCGATGCCCGCGTGATGGGCGTGATGTTCACCGGTTCCACCGAAGTGGCGCGCATCCTGCAGCGCACCGTGGCCGGTCGGCTCGATGCCGCGGGCCGCCCCATCCCGCTGATTGCCGAAACCGGCGGGCAGAACGCCATGATCGTGGACTCGTCCGCGCTGGTGGAACAGGTGGTGGGCGATGCCGTGTCGTCCGCCTTTGACAGCGCAGGCCAGCGCTGCTCCGCCCTGCGCGTGCTGTGCGTGCAGGAAGAAGCCGCCGACCGCGTGGTCGAGATGCTGCAAGGCGCCATGGGCGAACTGCGCGTGGGCAACCCCGCCGAGCTGCGCGTGGACGTGGGCCCCGTCATTGATGCCGAGGCGCAGGCAGGCATCACCCAGCACATCGAAAAGTTCAAGGCCCAAGGCCATCGCGTATTCCAGCACCCGAATCACATGTCTGCAGTCAGCGCACGGGGCACCTTTGTGCCGCCCACATTGATCGAGCTGAGCCACATCGGCGAGTTGCAACGCGAAGTCTTCGGCCCCGTGCTGCACCTGGTGCGCTATGCGCGCAACGACCTGGACGGTCTGCTCGACCAGATCAACGCCACCGGCTACGGCCTGACGCAGGGCGTGCACACCCGCATCGACGAAACCATCGCCCGCGTGGTGAACCGCGCCCATGCGGGCAACATCTACGTGAACCGCAACATGGTGGGCGCCGTGGTGGGCGTGCAGCCCTTTGGCGGCGAAGGCCTGTCGGGCACGGGGCCCAAGGCCGGCGGGCCGCTGTACTTGCTGCGCCTGCTGTCGCAGCGCCCGGCCGATGCACTAGAGCGCACCTTTGCCGGGGCAGACAGCACAACCCCGCCCGACACCGTGCGGCGCGAACGTCAGCTGGCCCCGTTGGGCACCTTGCAGCAATGGGCGCACCACCAGGGTAACCTGGCCCTGGCAGGCCACTGCCAGCGCTTTGCGCAGCAAAGCCAAAGCGGCACCGCCCGCACCCTGCCCGGCCCCACGGGCGAGCGCAATGTCTATACGCTGGCCCCCCGCGCACATGTGCTGTGCCTGGCACAGAGCGCGGACGACCTGCTGGTGCAGACCGCCGCCGTACTCGCCAGCGGCGGCATGGCCCTGTGGCCTAGTGCCCAGTCCCCCCTGCGCGCACAGTTGCCCACGGCGGTACAGGCGCAGGTCCTGCTGCAGGACAACACGCTGAACGACGGCACGCTGGAGCTGGACGCCGTGCTGCACCATGGCGACGCCCCATCGCTGCAAGCCGTGTGCAAGGCCCTCGCTCGCCGCGCCGGGCCCATCGTGGGCGTGACCGCGCTGCAGCCCGGTGCCGCAGACATCCCGCTGGAGCGCCTGCTGATCGAACGATCCCTCAGCGTGAACACGGCAGCAGCAGGGGGCAATGCGAGCCTGATGACGATTGGCTAAACGCCAGGCACTGCGCAGCTACCCATCGGCAAGAGAATTTGAATCAAATGAGCTGATATCGCTTATGTATAAAGCGCTTGAAGCTCTTTATTCAATAGCATTTCAAGATGAAGACGCCAGTGGCAAATTGAGCAGCAGGTTCTGCGGCTTGATGCGCACCACACCCTCGGCGTTGGTGGCCAGCCCCAGGTACACCGGCTTGCCCGCCACATCGGCGCGCATCTCGGCGGGGTTGGCGAAGGTCAGCGTGAACAGGCTCACCAGGCGCGCCATGCGGTCGGCCTCGACCGGGTGGCCCTGGTACAGGTCGTTGAGGATGGCGGTGGACTCCACATCCAGCCCTACATGCCAGCGCCAGGCGCTGTCGGTGACCTGGTGCACAGGCTCGACGCGCACCTGCACGCCCAGGAAGTGCTGCACCCAGCGTTCCAGCACGCGGGCCAGCGCCTTCAACCCGGAGCGCGCTCGCGTCATCTTGAAGGTCAGACCATGGCTCAGGTCCTGCGTCAGTTCATGGGTCAGGTCGAGCAAAAACCGGTAGCGGCCACTGTCCTGCCAATACGCCGCCGCGTTGTCGGCACCGAGCACTTGCAGTTCGACGTGCGGCTGCAGTGCGCCGCTTTCCAGCAGCAGCCGCCCTACATCGCCCAGGCCTGCGGTTTCGTTGAGCATGTCCAGCGTGGCGCGGTCGCCAGCCAGCATCTGCCCATCCTGCAAGCTCACGCGCTGCGACCGAAACAGCATCTCGGCTGCGCGGGCCTCCACGGCGTCGTTGCAATCGTTCAGCAGGTTGCGCAGCATGGCCTGCACCATGGCGTCAATGAACACCGCTGGAATGTTGATGGCACCACCGCGCATGAGCTGCAGGTAGTAGGCCTCCAGCGTGCCTGCGCTCACCAACGCATCGCGAAAATGCAGGAAGACGGCGTAGTTCTCGCGCGCGTCGTCGTCCGCCAGCACCGCCAGTTCCTGCGGCGCCACGGGCCGCAAAGGCGATGTGGCCAGAGACTGGTGCAGGGCCATTTCGGCAGCGCACGACTCGGGCACCAAGGCAAGCTCGGGCCTTGCCAATATCCACTGAAAATACGTTTCAGTAGGAACGAGCCAGCCGCGCGCATTTCGCACGAGCGCGTGAAAGCCGCATGGGGGCCAGAAGTCTGTGGACGAATTCATGTGGCAGCGCCTCGAGCTGGCACCCGTACGCAGGGAAGAAAAATATTCATAGAAGGTAAAGCGCGGTCCCCGGAGAGCCCCTCGGGTCGGATCACGGCGCGCAAAAAAAGGAGCAAGGTCCCATTGTGCCGATGGGCGCGCACGAGAATGGCAAAAGGACTCTTAAGGCACCATGATCACACACCCGTGGAGGAAAAAACGCAAACCACATCACATGCACCGCAGGTCCTGCAACGTCCACCGTCCCAGCACCCGGTACGGCCCCGGAGAGCCGCGCAGGTTGTAGAGCAACTGGAACTCCCGCACCGTCCACCCCACGGGCTCCACCGGATGCGGCTGCACCACAGAGGGGCTGTAAATCAGGGTCATGTGAGGGGTCACGGAAGGTACACCATGTGCCGCACCTGCCCCACCAGAAAATGCACTGTCCAGCGCGCCGTACAAGGAGCGGTGGAGTTCCAGAAAACCGGCCACACCCGCGCCATGGCCACACAACACCAGGGGGCGCCTTGCATTGCGCCGCTGAAAGCTCAGACAACGGTCCAGCCGCAGGGTGAATGCAGGGGCATCCACCTGCGCAGCTGCCAGGCGTGCAAGACCGACCTTGTGCGCTGGAAACTCAGCGTCCCACCCCAGGGACACCAGCGTGACATGCAAGCGCTCCCTGCGCACCTTGCTGCCTTCCAGGTGGCGCAGAGCCATCTCCTGATCGCACAGGCGATCTGCTTTTAGCCCTGCGTCGGCATCCGCAAGCACGGCAAAGAAAACATGGTGATGGAGGCCCGGCGCAGACGCGATACCGGGCAGCAGGGACTGGTCGTCGGGCATGTCACCGCCTCCTTCAACGAGCCAAGCACCTTAGCGCGCGAGCCGGGCCCCGTCCAGATTCCGCCGCCCTGTCGTCAGGCCGCAGGCTTCGCGCAGGCGCCAGGTCGCCTGCCGCGCGGCACTGTCACTTCATTCCCACTCCATCATCAACAAGCCGCCCAAACCCGCATGGTTAAAGGACTTGGCGGTGATCGACATGGGTCTCTACCGTCGCTTTTACCGTCAGAAACGCAGATCTTTTGCTGGCGCGGGAGATGGAGCGATTTGCGGGGGATCGACGTTTTCGACACCATCATCAATCAAGTGCAAGCATACCGAAAGATTTGTCCCGCCGCCCGGCAATCAATCGAACGTATCGCCTGACAGGTTCTA
Source organism: Acidovorax sp. GW823-FHT02H02 (assembly GCF_058797075.1). NCBI lineage: Bacteria > Pseudomonadati > Pseudomonadota > Betaproteobacteria > Burkholderiales > Comamonadaceae > Acidovorax > Acidovorax sp. GW823-FHT02H02. Next base: position 61,377 of record NZ_JBXAJH010000004.1, read on the forward strand.
GCTCGAGTCGCTGTCGCCGACGAAGTTACCTGCTTTCGCCGAAAGCGCTGACGGAGAACGAAGTACGCCGGGAACGCGAAACACTACATGGTGGCGCGCCACTCGTGTCCCACTGGGGACGATTGCGTCGTACCAAATGCACTCCTCCAGGCTTGCGGGTGGCCCCCCACGATTCACGAGCTCCAGAACACCAAGCATCCCGAGCTTCACATTGGTACCCTGGTACGAGCCCGCTTGACCGAGGTACTGGCGAGCCACGTCCGCATTGACCATTCCGTGATGTCGCTTGAGTTCGATGATGAATCGATGTGTACCGAACCCGACGTAAATGTCGGCCCGTCCGGCCGCAACGCCTTCGACTTCCGTTCTCACATCCCCGCGCCGAAAATTTCCGGACAGCCACTCCCGAAGATCGGACTGAAACTGAAACTCCGTAGCGCTTGGATCCCGCAGGTACGCGCCGCGCGTCCCTAACTCCTTGAGACCTGCGTCCTGGCGATCCTTGCAGAAAAGGACAACTTGAAGCACGAGCTCATCGAAATCGTCTCGGACTATGCCGTTGTAGTCAGAGCATTGGGTGAAGGCGATGCGAACATCAGAAAGAATACGTTGCACCACGGGATGAACGATATGTTCGCTTCGTCGAGCGCGATCGTCGAGCAAGCCTTCTAGACGTTCGGCGAAGTCGGCCGGCATTTCCCCCACTCGTTGATCATCTTGGAGGACGCGCCGGAGTTGGGGATACGGGGCGCCCTCCTTTGGTTTTCCCGACGCTGCAGCGCCTTTTACGAGTTCGTCGATACGCGCGCGAAGCGTCCTAGAAACCTCTCCATGCGCTTCCAGCCAGCCAGGTTCACACAGGAGATCGTCAAGGTGGCTAAGGAGCCCGCGTTCACGGGCAAACGTAGCTTCGATGCGCGGTCTGAACAATGCATCAAGACCTGAGCCAGCGCAAATGGTGCGGTCTGCGTCGTAAACGTCCAGCAGTCGGTCCATAACCGCCCAGGCGTTGAGCCAGCTCGGTCGCTCCAAATCTTTCGCAAGGCACTCGACGGTACGAAGAAATCTTGCCCACTGAATATCGCGATCCTGACGTGGTTTGAGCCACGAGGGGAGGACGCCCATTTGCAAGAGCCGAGCCCTGTCGGCGACCGCTGCCATCAAGGTTTCCAGGGGAGCTCGCAACGCGTCTGCGGCGGCGCCCGCTGCAAATCCCCGTATCAGATCGATTGATGAGCAATACGCCACAGCGTCTGCGCGATCCTCATCCGCTCGCCGCGCGTGCGAGAAGAATACTCTTGCGGTCTCCAGGCCTTCTAGTATTTCTGGGAGGGAGTCACCTTCAAGCGCCTGGGCAAGATAGGCGAGACCCAACTCGAATGCCGCCTCGCCTTCTGCATCTTCGTTGGTGAGTAGTCGATCAAGAGCACGAAGCAGATCTTGTTCGCCCCAGATGTGAAATGCCGCACCCGTGAGCTTCGCAGCATGCTCTGCAAAGAGACCGCTTTTCTCAGGGCCCAACTCTGTCATTAATCCAAGCGTCTGATACTTGCTGATGGCACCCGACAGCGCGAGACGAAACATTGCCTCGAGGGCATAGGCCGCGACGAGTCCGTCTGCAACGCCTTGGCGTTCATTGACTCGCTGTGCAAGAACAGGCTGCAGCTCTTTACTTATCCGCATGCGGAGTGCATCGCTGTCCACAACGGCATTTGCAGCGTCTCGGAAAGGAAGCGCGTTGCAGCTCTCTCGAAATCCCCTCAGGACTAGGGCATCCAGAACCGATTCGTCCTTCGTATCGGCGGATGAGGCAAGTGACACGAGCACGTCAAGGTAAGGAGCCTTGACCAAAGCATCGGCTTCTGCAGCGATCGCGGCAGCACCCCCTAGTTGCGCGATGGTGAAGGCATTACCAGAAGCAAGCCTCGCCTCAATCTCAGCGATGACCGACATGGATCGCTCCGCTTGACGACTCCGCTACCACAGGTAAGCTCCTGCAGCGGCAACACGACATCTGTCTTTGCCCAAGGCCGACAAGACCGCAGGTGCGTCGGCGCTTGCGATCAAGATCTGTAGGCCTTGTGTTTCGCCGGCGATTTGCTTTAGTTCGCCAAGCAGCGTCGCAAGGTCGCTGTCGCTGGTCTCTTCCGCCCCAGGCGAGTCTATGATGAGCAGTCCGGGATGGCGCCCAACTCCACGCTCGCGCCCCACTCGAATCAGTGCGATGGCGGTGGCAATCCGAAGCCGAAGTCGTTCGCCCGCAGTAAGCTTGCTGAATGAGGTGGCTTGACCACCTTTCTCAAGTCTCATCTGTGCGACCCAGTTCAGTTTTACCTTCTCCAGTCGCAGCACACCGAACGACTTTCCAAGCCGAAGAATCTCCTCGTTCAGACGCTCCAAAAGATCGCCCCGTTGAGCCTCGAAGGCTGAATTGGCTTCGGTGAGAGCCGCATCGACTAGAGCAGCATCAGCAGGGGGAAGAAAACCGGTCGGCTCAGACTGCCTCTCCTTGAGCGCCCCTTCAAGTCGCGCCACCTCCAGTTCCGCTTCGCGACGCGTTACGAAGGCATCGCTCTGAGCTGCCGTGACAAGTGAATCTCGTGTCGTTTGGAGGCTAGTACGCGCGAGCTTCAACTGAGCTCGCAAAGGAGGTAACTCAGCCTTGCTACGTTCTGCAGCTGCTTGGGACATGGCGTGTCGTCGCTCAGCCTCGTCAATGGCATCGCTTGCGCCATCGAGCTGCTCTTCGGCAATCGGCTCTGAGCACAGCGAACAGTTGAACTGGGCGCTTTCGCGTTTGACGCGATCTTTGGTTACGGCCGCATCGCATCGCGGGCAGCAGGTAGGTTGCAGCCCATTGAAGAAGGAAGTCGCGATCAAGTTTTCCCGCAGATTTCGCACGCTTCGCTCATCGTCATCCGCCGTTTGCTTAAGCAGCTTGTACTCGTCCTCTGCCGCCGACACGCGTTGCTCCATCTCGAGTGCGATTGCAGACAGTCGGGCAATCTCGCTGGCCAGTCGATCCAATTCTGCGGCGGTCGCTTGCTCGGCCATGGCCTGAAGCAAGGTCTCGCGCGCGGCCTGGAGCTCTGTCTCGATTCGGCCCCTCGCCTGCAAAGTTCTTGCCGCCGTCTCGGACGTTGCACGCGTTGCGCGGGCGAGTTCCTGCTCCACCTCTTTCTTTGCCGTTGATGCCTGCATGACTGTGCTTGCCCATGGCAGGCCGACGTACATCTGAAGCATCCGAGCCGGGAGCCCGCCCCATTGCACATCGCCCAAAAGAAGTTTGTGGTCTCCACCGAAGTAGAGGGCCCCGGAGAGCGCAGTCCATCCGTGAACGACAGTCTGCTTGTCTTCTTCATCGCCTTGGCGTGCAGGCACAGGATCAAGGTCAAGCGTATCCATCATGAATCGCGACATTGCTGCAGCAAATCCAGGGTCGGATGAGAATTGGTCAAGCGCATCGGCTGCGCCATCGGGACGCAAGCGCGAGAGGGTGCCGCTGGGCACCTTGTCCACCATATCGAACTCAATGAGATATCTCTGGTCGTCAACCTCAAAGCCTACAACTACCGACTCCAGCCAACTGCGCACATCATCCTGAAGATTCTTCGGCTCGCCGCGAAAGCACCACAGCAGGACTTCGAGCACGCTGGACTTGCCGACCAGATTTGCATGGCTCGTCACAGCCCACACGCCCGACGACAGCCCTGACCAGTCAAACGCGATCTTGCCGGTGGCGGTGCCCTTCTTCTCGCCCGTGAATGCAATGCGGTTGACAACGAGGCTGCGTGCGGGACGCAGCGAACGATCAGGACGGATGCCGCGATGAGAGAGCATTCGCGCCGCCTCTGCAACGGAAACTTTTGCGCTCTCGGCCACTTTCTCAATCCACCCCTGCGTCATGCTGCTAGTCCTTTCTGGATCAGCTCCAGACGATCGCGAACGCGATCGGTGACGGGCGCGATCAAATGCTTCAGTTCCGTAGACGCATACTCTTGCTGCAAGTACTGGCGATCTTTGAGCGCTTTGCCTCCGACCTCGCCCGCGAGGGTTGCGACCACAGCGGCACGATCCTTATACCAAGCGATTTCCGGGGCGGCAGCTGCTAGCTCATTCATCGAAGCGCGGCCGCGACGCGTCAGCAAGTAAAGATGCTCCCGAACCTGGCCAGGCACCCCTTCTCGCTGCACCCGGATCAAGTCGGATGCCCGCAGGATGGCCAGTGGATTGTCCAAAGGCTCAAACGCTCCGAAGTGGTAGCGGATCATGGGCAGCCTGCGCAGATCTGGCTCGCGTGAATCGAATATCTGCTGGACCAGCTGGATCAGTGCCTTGTCTTTGGTTTTCTCAAACTCATTAAGCAGTTCGTTCGCCAGGTAGTCTGGATTGCGCATCCAAAAATCGAGGGCCTGGAGCCGAGACTGGCTTCGCAGGATCGCTACAACGTCCGCGCCCCATGATTCGTCAGTGACTGGCACGCTGCCCGCGTCGATACACGCGAGCAAACGGACAGCGCTCTGTCGGTCGCTGGCTACAGGTATCTCCGTCACGGCCTGTGACCTCCCTGCAATCGCCGTCGCAGCCGATCCAGAAAAAACGCGATCAAGTTCGACATACTGGGTCTCCGTAGTTCTTGAATGTAACCGACCGTAAGGGGTACCTTATGATCAGCGATGCGATAGAATCATCGCGTGCGTTCGTCGACGCCCGCTGCTCACCATGGCCCACCCGGTTCGCCGGGACGACGTGAAGACCTTCGTCTGAGCTTCCCATGTTTCGCGGAGCGCGGCAGTGAGCACCGGGTACATCCGCGGCAACATGAAGGAACGCACCATGGAATTCATCTCTACCACGGCGACTGCCGCCGAAAAGCTTAAGCGCCTGGCCAAGACGCTTCGTAAAACCACGGGTACATCGCTTGCCGTCGCGCTGGATGCTGTCGCCAAGCAGCACGGCTACGAGCACTGGAAGCATGTGACCATGTGCATCGAGCAGACAGCCAACGTCAGTCGCAGCAAACCGCTTCCCGGCTCGCTGAAGGATCTTCTGGATCGGGCAGCCACGCGCAAGCCCGCATCGGCCGAATCACAGAAGGCCTTCACCCAAGGGTTTGTGTTCGCGATGGACGTCAAGGACGCGGAAGAGCTTTCCCTGACCTCCGAGTACGCTGAATGCGACGATGGCTGGTATCTCGCGGCCAAAGATCTATGGCGGGGGCTGGTCCACTACCGTGACGACGAGACGGGCACCACGCTCTTCGAGACACAGTCACCCGAGGACTTGGCCAGCACGGCGCTGGATGACCTGCAGAACTACAGGCTCTTCCGCTATTCGGGCGCGGCCGCCCCCACCTCCCTTGAGGAGGCCTACAAGCAGACCCGCCAGCTCTCCTTCTTCCCTCCCACCCACATCTGGCTCGGCGGAAGGTTCATCGACATTGGCGAAGTTCCCGAAATCCGGGTGGACGGCCAGGTGGTGCTCTCCACCACGCCGGGTTTCACAGTGCTTTCGTCAGACGACAAGCGCTCCCGCTTCGAGAAGTTCGGCCATCTGCTGAATGCAGCGGAGCGGGCGCTGTTCGACAAGATGACGGCACAGGAACAGGACTCCTTGCTTTTCCAACTGGAAAAGCAGACGCCGGTCGGACAGGCGCGATACCAGCCCGTGCACAGTTCGGTGACGTCCAACTGGCGGGATGCCAAGAAAATCTAGCTCTGCGGGGAGTCCTCTACGGCGCCCTCGCCTGGTCGATCGTCGAACCACCATTTGTCAATGGCTTCACGGTCTTCCAGGTGCGAAACCCAACGGTCATCGAACAGCACATCGACGCTGAAGACCGGTTGCGCGTCGTAGGCGACCTCGTGGTCGAAGAAGCGCCCTTGCAGCGCGTCGCAGTGGAGGCAGCCGTTGGACAGGTAGGACTGCCCTTCCGTTCGGCTGTATCGCGGCTTGATTGGACCAATGCCATGGTGCGCGAGAAGCGCAGCCGGCAACGTAGACATCAACAACGCGGCTCCCTTGCCATCGTCGTCGAAATCGTAGATATCGGCGGTGACATCTGCGGCGCCCTGAAGCACCCGGCTGGCCGCGAAGCACAAATCGATGACGAGGCCCGTCGTCTTCTTGCAGCGCCAGCACTCGGTGTACGTGGCGCAGACGTCCAGCGGCAAGCTGCGGCCAACCTGTGGCGCAAAGCGCAGTTTTCCACCCAATGCCCCCTCAACAAACCGACCCAGCTCGATGTGCTGCCGCCAGTAATTCGGACCATCACTGTTCTTGCCGGTCGCGAACGCTGGATGGTAGTAAGGCCCCGGCAGTGACACAACGCACGTGTTGGCCTCGGCGTCATGGCCGAGCCTAAATGCCGGCGCTGTCTTTTCGACGGGAATGCTCTGCTGCCGCATGAGCCACAGCGTGCGAATCCCGGCTGCCTGGAGCACGGCTTGGCGATGGGACACCTCATCCAGCGGCAAGCGCCCCCATTGAACCTTGAACGCCACTGACTTCCCGCCCTCTTGACTTGCCAGCACATCGACCGTCCACCTGTCCTCTCCACCCGACGTCCCAGCCGCTTCGACCGAAATATTCCACCCCGCCCGCTGCACAGCCTTGGCGATCATCTCCCTTGCCAGCATGACCTCCGCCGGATCCGTGCCGGCCAGACATCCCTCTTTCTTGGCATGCGCGAAGTACCGTGTGCCGAGCTTCGTTTGCCGAAGAGTCACGTCAGCGCCGCAGCACGTCATCTTCAACGCACGATCCTTGCGGTCCCGAATCCGCAGGATTTCCCAGCGCTCGGCATCGAAATCGATGGAGAGCAGTTCTTGATCGCCTGAAGTGCATCTGAACGACATGAATCTAGGTACTCCTTCCTTCACCCGCTGCCAGGACAACCTAGCGGCAGGCTCCCCAACCGCGCTTCTTCACGGCTGCCCGGATCTTGTCTTCCCATGCCGAAGCGTGCGTGAATGTATGGTATTTGATTGCCCGAAGAAATCCAAAGTGAAGAAGCTCCACATCGAGTTGACCGATCCATGGAACTCACTCCTGTCTAAGATCGCTCCGCTCGCCGAAAGACGCACGAACCTCATGACGAGTGGCGTTGCAGTCACCTACCTTAGTGCAACGCTGAACCAATCGCCTAGCTTCCGGACTGGCCGTGAAAGTGAGTGGCGAAATAGTCAATCACCTCCGCGGCCTGCGTACCTTGGCGAAACCGGCGCTGTGCCTCGAAATCGATCGACGGCACCATATGAATGAACTGATGGTCGGCATAGAGCCCCATCACCGCTTCGGCATCCAGCCCTGCAACACGTTGGCCAGTCAACGTATTGGCCGCTTCGATGGCAGCGCCGATCATCATGTCGGCCAACTGCACAGCCGGGCTGGTCTTCGAGTCGACCTGCGTCACCGATGTGAGCTTGAGCGGAAACTTGATGCGTGCGATCTCGGACTGGCGGAATTCGATGGTCTGGTCGTGATCGATGTAACGCTGCAGCAGATCGCGGTAGGTGAGCAGGTTCTTGGACTGATCATGCTCAACAAAATAGGGGCCGGCGGCCATTTCTTCCATGCGGCTGACTAACGACTGCAACACCACGAAAGCCGCATCGGTGCTGACGCCGGGCGTTGCGATCGCATCCAGGCACTCCGGCGCCGCATACTGTGCCAACGGCCCAAGCGCCTCCGGGAGCGCTTGCCACTTGGTCTTGCGCGCCGCGGTGACCAGATCGCCAAGAGCCTCCGGCGTCTTTTCCCTGACGGCGCGCTGGAAAGCGGCCTGCAAGCCATCGAAGGCCGCTTTGCCCAAGAGCGTAGGGCCGACGGTGTACAGCAGCGATGCCATCCCGTAGTTTTGCCCATCCTCGTAAAAATTCAGCCCCCGCTCGTAGTAGAACGGCTCAACCGCGTAGTCCAGGAACATCAGCAACAGCAGGTAGCGCTTGTCGCAGACGTAGGTCACACACTTGTAGTTGGTCAGGATGTCGCGCTGTAGCCCCAACAGACGGGGATGGTTGCCGGGCCTGCGCGCGAGTGACCGGTACTTGAGCTCAGAGGCTTTCAGCTTCGGAAAATGCTCTTTGATCAGACGCGCAGCATCCTGGTCACTGATGGCGACGGCCGTGGCCCCTTGGAAGCGCTGGTCGGCGTTCAACAGGTCGAACCCTGTGTAGCCGCTCTCGTCGATTCGGAAGCATTCCATTCGATTCTTCCCTGCTCGATATTTTCGCCTGTCCAGCCCGTACTAGTGACGGAGCGGAGTAGGCCGTCTCACTATTGTTTCTACAATCTCGACAAGCATAGCCAAAACCAACTTGACGAGTGCACTCCCTGCATAAGAGGCAGCGCACCTAAATCGCGAGAGGCGCCCCCATGAAACCCCAGAAGCTGTACGTGATCGGCAACGGCTTCGACCTATGGCATGGCATCCCGTCCAGCTTGGCCCGGTTCAAACAATATGTCCAAGCCACTGACCGTGACGTGTACCGAGAGGTCGAGGACTACCTCCCAACCCAGGAGGACTGGAGCGACCTGGAGCGGGCTCTGGCCGACATGGACGTAGATGCGCTGATCGACAACCTGGGGCACTTCATGGGCTCGTACGGCGACGAAAACTGGAGTGACGCGGGGCATCACGATTTTCAGTACGAAGTGCAGAACGCCGTTGAGCGCCTTTCAACCGGCCTGCGGCTGAGGTTTTCTGAGTGGATCCGAAAGCTGCCAATTCCCACCCCGGCAACAGCTCAAAAGCAACTGGCGACGTTGGATGCGGATTCGCTGTTCTTCACCTTCAACTACACCAGCACCCTGAGCTCGCTATACGGAGTGCCTTCCGAGCGAATCCTGTTTATCCACGGCTGCGCCGATCTGGCGGACGATGACCTTGTGCTGGGCCACGCCTGGCATCCGCAGACCCGAAAGTCGCTGAACGATCGCTCCGACATCGAGGAAATCGACACGCGCTTGATAGAGGCCAACGACATCATCGATGACTACTTCTCTGCAACATTCAAGCGCTCGGCGGATCTCATCGCACAGCATCGGGGCTTCTTTGACGCCTTGACCGACATCGAGCAGGTGATCGTGCTGGGTCACTCATTGTCAGACGTCGATGCGGCTTATTTCATGGCCCTGCTTGAGCAGCGTAGCGTCGCGCAAGCCGCTTGGCTCATTGCATGCCGTTCTCCAGCCGATTGGCCAGAAAAGAAGTTACTGCTCACATATCTGGGCGTCGATTCCAATAGGGCTGTCCCAGTTGCCTGGGACAGCTTGTAGGTAAATCGATCATCAGTCTCAAGCAAAAACGCGCAGCTCTTGGGCCGCGCGTTCTCGGCAGAACTGAAGGGCGTGTTGACGGCCTCGGCCCTTAGCATCAACTCGAAGAAGCATTGGATCGAGCACAGATGTACTGTGCACCTCCAGCGCCAACGAAGACCGACAGTGCCACAGCCCAACTTGCCACGAAACTAAATTTGAAGCTTGATTTCTTCATAGTTACCTCCTTGGTTTGTTGTGCGTTGGTTAGGTTACGGTGCTTGTTGTTAGTGGGAATTTCACCCAGCAATCGGACGGTTCGCTCTGTCTTCTGGATCTGTTGATACGTCAGGCTGATTGAACTATCGGTCTTCTCGCTCCAATGCTTCCTCGTTGTGATTGGTGCCCTCAGTTTATCGCGAGAACACTTCGGCTACTAGATTGCTTGCCCTGTCCTCTTTTCTTGAATCCCCGATCTCCAGCCATAAACGCTTCCAGCATGTGCGGGATCAGCGTCGCCGCATCGACCGCCTCACCATAGGTCTGCGCGTGCAGCGCGGCATAGCGATCGAGTTCAGCCTTCAAGCTTGTCGGGCAAGAGAACGTTACCTTCGTGCTCTCAGCCTTGGGTAGCGGCCCTATCCGCAGCTTCCTGGCCCCGTTCATTTCGCAACTCCACGGTTGAAGAACATCGGTTGATAGGGACGCAGCACCAAGTCCCGGTTCACGATAACCCGCACCGGCAGCCCAGGCCGCGCCGTCAGCGTCGGCTGGATGTTCATGTTGCGCCGGGTCATCTCCTGCCCGATCTGGTTCACGCTGTCCTGCACGCTGTCGCGCCCGGCAATGACGATACGGTTCCCATCCTGCAGGTTCTCGGGCGCTGCCAGTTCGGCACCCACGCCCAGCAGCGTGGTCAGCGCCGCGCCGGCCAGGATGCGCCCCCAATGCCGGTCCACGCCATCTTCCAGCCCGGCATAGCCCGCTGGATCGGTGCCCACGAGGTTGTCCAGCGTCAGCGACGAGGTATCAGGCAGGATGACCCGGTTCCACACCATCTGCACCCGGCTCTGCCCGTAGCTCACCTGGCTGTTGTACTTGCCCAGGATGCGCGAGCCCTGCGGGATCAGCAGGAATTTGCCCGTGGCCGAGTCATAGACCGGCTCTGTAACCGTGGCGATCACATCGCCCAGCAGATCGGACTTGATGCCCGTCACCAGCGCCGCGGCAATCACCGTCCCTGCCATGACCTGGTAAGGGGACGCCGGCAATTGCAGGCTGCCGGAATTGCGGGTTTCCGCAGTTCCGGCTTTCTGGAATCCCTCTTTCTGGTCCTGCCGGTTTTGCAAAGCCGTTGGATCGAAAGGCTGGGCCGCTGTCGAGGCAGGCCCCGCCGCGAGCGGGTCCAAACCCGCCAAGTCAGCTGCCAGGGTGCTCGGGGCAGCGGCACCCTGCCCTGCCAGCGCGGCAGCGGAACGCTGGCTGGCCGAGCGAAAGAACACCGATGAAGCCGCTGCCGCCTCCGCTTCCTTGCGCAGTGCATCCTCGGGAACGTGTCCAGGTGGCCCATACACTGGCTGCTGCGACTTCACGATGGCCGGCCCCAGATCGCCCGGCAGCGGTGGCCCCAGTTCAGGCACCTTCCGCAACTTCGAGTAATCGGATGGGAGCTGGTCCAGGCCTTCCGACTTCGACACCCGGTCCACGTTGTACAGTTCGTACTGCTCGCCGCCGCCGCGCCGATGGGGCTGCAGCGACCAGATCATGGCACCGAGCACGGCGACCGACAGACCGCCGGTCAGCATGACCAGCATGCGCCGGTTCAGGCGCGTCACCGGGCGGGGCTGGGTGCGCAGCGCTACGGCTTCAGGTGCAACCTTGCCCGCCTGCGGCGGGGCGAGATCGGGTGTGTCGTCCTGGCTCATGCTCAGCCTCCTCGCTTGCCATCCGTGCGCTCGATCCGCACCACCTCACCTTTGTCCCCGCCCAGGCGCAGCTCTGCCGAGCCAAACAGCCGGTCCACGATGTAGTACGGTGCGCGAAACCGGTAGTTCACCAGTTGCCCATCCCCCTGCGCGCCGATCACGAACAACGGGGGTAGCTCACTCTGGGCGATGCCCTGCGGGAACTGGATGTAGACCTTCTCGCCGTCGTCGAACGCCCGCAGCGGCTTCCACGGCGGATTGCTACCGCTGACCGCGTAGCGGAAACGGATCTTTTCCAGCGAGAGGCCAGCATCGACCGGTGCGGCGGCGCTCGCCGCCTGCGCTTGGCGCTGCAAGGCCAACATCCGGTCCTTGGGGTACTCCCAGGACACCGACGCCATCCACGTCTTCTCGGTCGAGGTCAGTTCCAGCAGGTAGGTGCGCCGGCTGGTGGTGATGACCAGATTGGTCTTCAGGCCCGAGCGGATCGGCTTGACCATCACGTTGACGCGCAACGCATCACCGCTGCCGCTGGAGGTGTCCCCAACGATCCAGCGCACCGTGTCACCGGCCGCCACCGTCACCAGTTCCTCACCGGGTTGTAGCGAAACCACCGTCACGCGGCCGACGGCCGCATAGACCTGGTACAGCGCGCCATCGATGAAGGGCCACACCTGGATCGCGTTGACGTAGCCCTCGCGCGTGGGAGCGACACGGGCCTCGGCATTGGCGCGAGATACGCGCAACTTTTCGTCGGCAGGCTCCGGCGCAGGCTTGGCTTCTTCGCCTTCGGGCAGCGGCTTCAGCTGCGACGGCAACGCGAGCGGCTGGGGCACCGTGACCACCTCCACCGGCTTGGGTGGCTCCGGCAGCGGCTGGGCCTGCACCGGCTCGTCAAGCGAGATGACTGGCGGCGGCTTGACCTGCGAAGCGCAGCCTGCAAACAGGACGGTGGATGCCAGCAATATCACCTGCAAAGCGGATTTACGCAAAAGATCATTCATGGTTTTGCTCCTTCGTTTCCTTCCAGTTCGCGGCTCCACGAGAGCCCGTTGACGTAGATGCCCAGGGGGTTCTTGCGCAGCCGCTGCTCGGTGCGAGGGGGCTGCTGCACGATGGAGATCACCGCGTTCCAGCGCTCGGTGCGATCCAGCGCACCGTTCACAAAGCGGGTCTCCGTCCAGCGCACGTTGAATGACTGGTCGCTGGCGCGGGTCACGCTGGTGATCTGCACCGTCACCGACTCCTTGCCGATGCGCGCGAACGGATCGCTCACGCGGGCGTACTCGTTGAGCGCCACGGCACCCTTGTCCGTGGTGTAGTTGTAGGCATCGAGCCAGTTCTGCCGCACGACGATGGGGTCGATGGACAACGAGCGCACCAACCCGATGAAGCGGCCCAGGTGGTAAGCCACCTGGGCATCGCTGGGCCGGTATGGCGTGGCGGCCTCGCCGACCGCGCGCACCTGGCCCGCGTTGTCCACCTCCACCACGTAGGGCGTGACTATGGACTGCGCCGAGCGCCAGACCAGGCCACCGGCCATCAGCATGGCCAGCGTGAGGCAGCCAAAGGCCATGAAACGCCAGTTCCTGGCCTGCACACGGGCCGAGCCGATACGCTCGTCCCAAACCTGGCCTGAGGCTTGGTACGGAGTGGCAGGCTGCGGTGTGTCGGCGTAGCGCACCTGCGGTCGTTTGAATCGCATGGGAGTTCTCCTTATGAATCGGAATCGCGAAGGCTTGGGCCCTGACTGGAGCTGCCGCCGTCGCCGCCGCGCAGCGTGTGGGCGGCGGTGGTCGCGGCATGGGTGAGCTGCTGCCTGCGATGCAGGCGCTTGGCCCAGGCGGGCTGTTCGGTGGATGGGGGCGGTGCGGCGGCTTCGCTGCTGCTCTGCGTCCTGGCAGCTGCCTCCGATGTCGGTCCGACGTCATCGGGTCGGAAGGCGGCGGCGACGCGCTCCTTCATCGAGCGCGCCCCCTCGGCCACCTTCTGTCCGGCGGCCTGCGCGCCGGTCTTGGCGACGTTGCCCACGCCGGCAGCGGCACCCCTGAGGCCGCCACCGGCCGAGGCGGAACCAGCCTGGTACGCCGACCTGGCGCTGCTGGCAGTCGATGCCATCGAGCGGGCACCATCTCCGGCCATCCTGGCGGCGGCGGGCGCCATGCGAGCCCCAGCCGCCACGGCGCTGCCAACGCCAGAGACCGCTGCACCGACCGCTACGGCGGCACCGGCCGCCCCAACGGCAGCACCGGCCATCGCGCCCGCGCCGAGCTGCGGGCCACCCGATACCAAGCCCGTCGCAATGCCCGGCCCGAAGATGCCCAGGGCCAGCAGTGACAGCGAGGCCAGCATGATGACCAGCGCCTGGTCGATGGACGGCTCGGAACCGGGCGGTATCCTGAATTCGGCGAACAGCCCCGAGCCGATACCCACGATGACGGCGAGCACCAGCACCTTGATGCCCGAGGACACCACGTTGCCCAGCACCTTCTCGGCCATAAACGCTGTCTTGTTCCAGAGGGCAAACGGCACCAGCACGAAGCCCGCCAGCGTGGTCAGTTTGAACTCGATCAGCGTGACGAAGAGCTGCACCGCCAGCACGAAGAAGCTAACGATAACCACCAGCCACGCGAGGAACAGCACGACGATGGGCGCGATGTGGATGAACACCTCGGGGAAGCCCGCCATCTCCCTGATCTGGTCGAGGATCGGCGCCGCTGTGTCGATGCCGGCCTTGGCCAAGCGACCTGGTTGCAAGAAGTTGCCCATGCTCAAGGTCGAGCCGCTGGCTGTCAGGCCAAGACCCGCGAAGGAGTGGAACAGGACACCGGCCAGCATGTTGAAGTTGCCGATGATGTAGGCGAAGGCACCGACGTACAGCACCTTGCGGATCAGCTTGGCAATCACGTCCTCGCCCTGGCTGGTGGCATGGCCCATCGCCCAGAACAGCCCGGCGAGCGTCATGTCAATGACGATCAGCGTGGCCGTGAGGAATGCCACCTCGCCGTGTAGCAGGCCGAAGCCCGAGTCGATGTAGCGTGAGAAAACGTCGAGGAAACGGTCGATGACCGATACGTCGTTCATGGCCCAGCCCCGTCAACGACTGTAGAAATCGACGGACTGCGGCGTGTACGGCGTGCCTTCACCCAGGAAGCGCCGGTTCACCTCGCGGCCACGCTCCACGGCAGCGGCCTGCCGCGCCAGTTCCAGCGACGCGGCGCGATCCTGGGTGATGCTCAGGCGCTGCGTCTGGATGGACTGCTTGGCTTGCAGGGCCAGCAACTGGTTCATGGCCTGCATCGCCTGCAAGGCCCCAACTGCCGATTGGCTCTTGCCCACGAGGTCGGCCAGCACGCCCTCGTCGTCCTTGAGGTTCTGCGACGCCTGGGCCTGCATCTGCATGGTGGTCTGCAGGCCGGTCAGCGTGTTCTTCCAGCGTTCCTGCGCGTCGCGGTACATCTGGTCTCCGCTGACAGTGGCGGCGTATTGCTCCGGGTACAGGCGCTGGAACTCCCGATCCAGATTCGTCACGTCGTAGGCCAGGCCCTTGGCCTGCGCGATCAGCCGCTGGGTGGTCGCCAGGTTGGCGCGCAACTGACCCACCACGCTGGACGGCAGGCTGGCGAGGTTGCGCGCCTGGTTGATGAGCATCTGCGCTTCGTTCTGGAGCTGCTTGATCTGGTTGTTGATCTGCTCCAGCGTGCGGATCGCGGTCAGCGTGTTCTGCACGAGGTTCGTGGGGTCGATCACGACCCATTGCGCCTGCACGGCGGTGGCGGTGCAAAGCATGGCCGCGACGGCGGCGGCGAGAAGACGCTTTTTCATGATGGGTTCTCCTGGAGATGGGTGGACGGGAACGAGGACAGCAGTTCGGCGGCCCAATGCAGGCCGCGATGGCGCAGCCACGCGGCTACGAACGGGGTGGAAGCGGATGAAGCGCCAGCGAGCACCGCGTCGATGTCGCGCTGGTCTTGCGGCGTGGACGTGCCCGCAAAGGCCAGCGTCGCGGCGCCCAGGTCGAGGTCGAACAGGCGGTTGCCGAGACGAGACTGGTAGTAGTAGTCGCGCTTGGGCTGCGCGGTCGCCACGATCTCGATCTGGCGCGAGTTCAGCCCGAAGCCTTCGTAGATAACCCTGATCTGCGGCTCGGTCGCCTGTGGGTTGGGCAGGAAGATGCGGCTCGCGCAGCTCTCGATGATTGCGGGCGCGATGCTCGAATCCTTGATGTCCGCCAGGCTCTGCGTGGCGAAGATGACGCTCACGTTCTTCTTGCGCAGCGTCTTGAGCCATTGGCGGATGCGCGCCGCAAACACCGGGTCATCGAGGAACAGCCACGCTTCATCGAGGATCAGCAGCGTGGGCGCACCGTCGAAGCGTTCATCGAAGCGCGCAAAGAGGTAATGCAGCACGGCCATGACGGCGGCCTTGCTGTGCATCAGTTCCTCCATCTCGAAGCACTGCACGGAGCCGGCGCCCAGGCGATCCGAATCCGCATCCAGCAGCTTGCCGTGGGCGCCGCCCAGCACGTACGGCGCGAGCGCCTGGCGCAGCGCATTCGATTGCAGCAGCACCGACAGGCCGGTCATCGTGCGCTGCTCCACCGGCGCACCGGCGAGACTGCCGAGCGCCGACCAGATGGCGGCCTTCTCTTCGGGGCCGACGGCTACACCCTCATGCCGCAAGCGCCCTTCGATCCATTCGGCGGCCCAGGTGCGGTAGCCCTCGCGGTCGATGCGGGCCAGAGGCTGAAACGCGATCTCGCCATCCATCCCGAGGTCGTAGTGCTCGCCACCCAGCCCGAGGATGGTGGCGCGCATCGAGCGTCCCATGTCGAAGGCAAAGATGCGCGAGCCGCGATAGCGCCGAAACTGCATCGCCAATGTGGCGAGCAGCACCGACTTGCCCATGCCAGTAGGACCAGCCACCAGCGTGTGGCCCACGTCGCCGATGTGCGTCACCAGCCGGAACGGCGTCGCGCCCTCGGTGCGCGTCACGATCAAGGGTGGCCCGTCGAGGTGCGCGTTCTTCTCCGGCCCGGCCCAGACGGCGGACACCGGCATCAGGTGCGCCAGGTTCAGCGTGGAGACGATGGGTTGGCGCACGTTCGCGTAGGCGTGGCCCGGAATAGACGATAGCCACGCATCCACCGCGTTGAGCGTTTCGGGGATGGTGACGAAGCCACGCCCCTGGATGACGCGCTCCACCCTGCGCAGCTTCTCGTCGGCCACGGCGGCATCCGCATCCATGACGGTGACAGTCGCCGTCAGGTAGCCGAAGGCCACTTGATCGCTGCCCAGCTCCTGCAAGGCGGCATCGGCATCGGTGGCCTTGTTGCTGGCGTCGGTATCGACCAGCGGGCTTTCTTGCTGGAAGATCGTCTCGCGCAGCAGCGCGATGACGTTCTTGCGCTTGGCGAACCACTGACGGCGCAGGCGGGTGAGTTCCTTTTCTGCATCGGCTTTGTCCATGCAAAGGAACCTGGTTGACCAGCGATAGCCAAAGCCGAGGCGGTTGAGGTCGTCCAGAATCCCCGGCCAGGTCGAGGTGGGGAAGCCCCGCACCGTCGCCACGCGCAGGTGCTGGTCGCCCAGCATCGGCGCCAGGCCTCCGATCAGTGGCGCGTCGGCCAGAAGCGCGTCCAGGTGGAACGGCACCTCGGGCATGCCCACGCGGTAGCGCCGCGTGGAGATGGTCGAGTGCAGATAGGTCAGCATCTGGCTGTCATCCAGCCACACGATTTCCGGCATCACGCCGTCGAGCAGGTCGAAAATGCGATCCGTCTCCGCGACGAAGGCCGTCAGGCGCTCACGCCAGTCCACTCCCTCGGTCGGACGGTTCTCGTACAGCATTCCGGCCGCACGGGCGCGGGCTTCCTCTGGCGGCAGGTACACCAATGTCAGGTGGTAGCCGCTCTCGAAGTGGTTGCCCGAGTCCTCAAATGCGGCGCGGCGTTCTTCATCGACCAGCCAGGACAAGGGCTCCGGGAAGTCCGAGTGTGGGTAGCCGGCAGCAGCTCGCCGTTCGGCCTCGATGAACAGCGCCCAGCCCGAACCGAGCCGGCGCAGCGCGTTGTTCAGCCTCGCCGACGTGGAAATCAGTTCGCCCTGCGTCGCGCTGTCGAGGTCTGGCCCCCGAAAGCGCGCAGTGCGCTGGAACGAGCCATCCTTGTTCAGCACGACGCCCGGCGCGATCAGCCCGGCCCAGGGCAGCCAGTCGGCCAGCAGCGCGGGCCGCTGGCGGTATTCGGCAAGGTTCAGCATGGCGGCATCCCCCTACACGTCCAGCAGCGGCCGGTGCTTGATGTGGCGCGCGAAGACCTGCATGAACTGCGGATCGACACGCGCGCCCCAGACCGCCAGCACATGGCCAGCGATCCAGAGCACCACGCCCGGAATCCACAGTTGCAAGCCCAAGCCCACGGCGGCAGCCAGCGTGCCGTTGGCAATCGCCACGGTGCGCGGCGCACCGCCCATCAGGATCGGATCGGTCAGCGAGCGGTGCAGCGGAATCTCGAGACCAGGGGCGAAGCCCGAAGCGAAACCCTGCACGCCATCGTGGGCCGCGCTCATACGACGGCTCCGCCCGAGAAGCTGAAGAACGACAGGAAGAACGAGGACGCGGCAAACGCGATCGACAGACCGAAGACGATCTGGATCAGCTTGCGGAAGCCACCCGAGGTATCGCCGAAGGCCAGCGCCAGGCCTGT
Source organism: Acidovorax sp. GW823-FHT02H02 (assembly GCF_058797075.1). Lineage (NCBI taxonomy): Bacteria > Pseudomonadati > Pseudomonadota > Betaproteobacteria > Burkholderiales > Comamonadaceae > Acidovorax > Acidovorax sp. GW823-FHT02H02. Next base: position 79,266 of record NZ_JBXAJH010000004.1, read on the forward strand.
GGCGATGATGATGATGACCGCGATGATCCGGGCCACCGGCCCCTGGATGGATTCGAGAATGGATTGCAGCGGCCCTTCCCAGGGCATCGAGGAACCCGCGGCCTGGGCGGTGCCCGCAAGCAGCAGCATGAAGGCCGCGAGCATCAAGCCTTGCAGGGCCGGGCGAGCCAGACCCTCCAGTCGCGCAAGGTTGGAGCGGCGAGCAGCCGAGAGAGGTGGATTTACAGAAATACGGAAAGCATCAACGTGCGTCATGGCAGTTCTCCAGAGTGGTTAGGGGACAGAGAGGAAAGGTCGGACTGCGGCAGCAGCTTCGGGAATGGAGCCTCCAGCGCATCCGCCAGTTGGTAGCCCACGCCATCGAAGCCGACGACGCGGGCGATGCTCTCGATGCGGCGCTTTCGTCCGCGCCCGGCGATGTGGATGACCACATTGACCGCTTCCGCGATCAGCGCACGGGGCGGGTTCACCGCCACTTCGAGAATCAGTTGCTCCAGGCGCAGCAGCGCGCCCAGTGCGGAGCCGGCATGGATCGTGGCGATGCCGCCCGGATGGCCAGTGCCCCACACCTTGATGAGATCCAGCGCCTCGGCGCCGCGCACCTCGCCGACGACCACGCGATCCGGGCGCAGGCGCATGGACGAACGCACCAGCTCGGTCATCGACACCACGCCCTGGCGCGTGCGCAGCGGTACGTGATCGCGGGCCGCGCACTGCAGCTCCACCGTGTCTTCGAGCACCAGCACGCGGTCGCCAGTGGCGGCAATCTCCGCCAACAGCGCATTGGCCAAGGTGGTCTTGCCGGTGCTCGTCCCACCGGCGATCAGGATGTTCTGGCGCTCGCGCACGGCGCGCACCAGCAAGCCTGTCTGCGCGGCGGTCATCATCCCGTCCTCGATATAGCGCGACAGCGGGATCACGCCGACAGCACGCTTGCGCAAGGCGAAGGCCGGCCCCGGTGCGGCGGGCGGCAGGATGCCCTCGAAGCGTTCGCCCGTCTCGGGCAGCTCTGCCGTCAAGAGCGGCTGGCCGCGATGCACCTCGGCCCCGACGTGGGCGGCAACGAGGCGGATGATGCGTTCGCCATCGGCCTCGGACAGCTCCACGCCCATCGGCGCGCGGCCTGTGGACAGGCGATCCACCCAGAGCGTGCGGTCGGGGTTGAGCATGACTTCCACCACGTCCGGGTCTTCGAGCGCGGCGGCGATCAGCGGCCCCATCGCGGTGCGCAGCATCTGGATGCGGCGATCCAGCGAAACGGCGGTGAAGGAAGGAACGGCGCTCATAAGGCACGCTCCTGTGCTTCGGCTGTGTTCGCCATCCGCATCGGATCGGGATTCAGCTCGTCCACCACGTCGCGCACCAGGCTGCGCCCGCGCAGCAGGTGGCGGCCCAACTGCTCCACGAAATGCTCGAAGCGCGCCCTGCCCTGTGCGCGGGCGGCGTCCTGATGGGCCTCGGGCACCGGCGTGCTGACCGTCAGGAAGTAGCGGATGAACAGTGCCAGCGTCTCGATCTGGATGTTCTGGTCGCGCTCCAGGCGCTCGGCATGGCGCGACAGGCGATCCAGCCGCTTGGCAATCGCCGCCTCGCGCTGGTCGGCCGCATCGGGCGACAGCCAGGAGGCCAGGGCCGCCGCGACGATGCTGGACTTGGACACGCCCTTCTTGGCGGCCAGTTCATCGAGCCGCTTGCTGTGCTCCGGCTGGATGAACACATTGAGGCGGTGTTGGGTCATAGGTCGATTCCGTCATCAGGGTCGAGGGAAGCCAGGCGGGCCGTGCGCTGCAGGGCCGGATCGAGCTGGCGAGGAAGGGGAAGCGGCAGGTCGTCGTCATCGAGCAGCCCGAGATCGGCTGTGGGCATGGCCTGCTCGGGGTCATAGGCGATGGCGTCGGAAAGTTCGGGCTGGTGGCGTGGGCCGCCGTCGTCGGCCGAATCGAGGTTCTCCAGGCCATCGGCGGTGTCTATGGCCTGAGTTGCTTGAACAGCAGGAATCGGTAGCCCGCTCCAGTCGTCTGGGCGTGAGGGGGGGACGTCGGCATAGCGCCCGGCCGCAAACACGGGCGGCGGCAGCACGCGCCGCTTGAAATTGCTGTCCGCGTAATAGCGCAGCTTCTTCGCCTTGATCGGTGCCAAGCTGGACACCATCACCACGGCTTCATCGGGCGGAAGCTGCATGACCTCGCCCGGCGTCAACAGTGGGCGGGCCGTCTCCTGCCGCGACACCATCAGGTGTCCCAGCCACGGCGCGAGCCGGTGGCCCGCATAGTTGCGTTGCGCACGCAGCTCGGTTGCGGTGCCCAGCGTTTCGGAAATCCGCTTGGCCGTGCGCTCGTCGTTGGTGGCGAACGTCACGCGCACATGGCAGTTGTCTAGGATCGAATGGTTCTGGCCGTAGGCCTTGTCGATCTGATTCAGGCTCTGCGCGATGAGGAAGCTGCGGATGCCATAGCCCGCCATGAAGGCCAAGGCCGTCTCGAAGAAATCCAGGCGCCCGAGCGCGGGGAATTCATCGAGCATCAACAGCAGCTTGTGACGGCGCTCAATGCCGTCGGAGCCATCGAGCGATTCCGTGAGCCGCCGCCCGATCTGGTTGAGGATCAGGCGGATCAATGGCTTCGTCCGCGAAATGTCCGAAGGCGGAACAACGAGGTACAGCGACACTGGATGTTCGGCCGCGATCAGATCGGCGATGCGCCAGTCGCAGCGCGACGTGACTTCGGCCACCGTGGGATCGCGGTAAAGGCCGAGGAACGACATGGCCGTGGACAGCACGCCCGAGCGTTCGTTGTCGCTCTTGTTGAGCACTTCGCGCGCCGCCGAAGCGACAACGGGATGCGGCCCTTCGCCAAGATGCGGCGTGGTCATCATCCGGTGCAAGGTCAGCTCGAAGGGGCACGCCGGGTCGCTGAGGAAGTTGGCGACACCGCGCAGCGTCTTGTCCTCGCCCGCATAGAGCACATGCAGGATCGCGCCCACCAGCAGCGCGTGCGAAGTCTTCTCCCAGTGGTTGCGCCGCTCCAGCGCCCCTTCGGGATCGACCAGGATGTCCGCGATATTCTGCACATCGCGCACCTCGTGCGCGCCGCGCCGCACCTCCAGCAGCGGGTTGTAGGCGGCCGACCTCGCATCAGTCGGGTTGAACAGCAGGCAATGCGAGAAACGCGAGCGCCAGCCGGCGGTGATTTGCCAGTTCTCGCCCTTGATGTCATGGATGACGGCCGAGGCCGGCCAGGACAGCAGGGTCGGCACCACCAAGCCGACGCCCTTGCCCGAGCGCGTAGGCGCGAAGGTCAGGACGTGCTCCGGGCCTTCGTGCCGCAGGTACTGCTGGCGATGCTGGCCGAGGAACACGCCCGCAGGCTGGTCAAGGCCCGCTTTGCGAATGTCCTCCGCATTGGCCCAGCGCGCCGTGCCGTAGGTCGTGACCAGCTTGGACTGGCGCGAGCGCCAGATCGACATGCCGATGGCGACCACCACCGCGATCAGGCCGCTGCCTGCGGCAATGGCACCGCCCACGTCGAAGACATGCGGCGCGTAGGCGTCGAAGAAGAACCACCACTCGAACAGGCGCCAGGGGTGATAGACCGGCGTGCCGAGGAAGTCGAACAAGGGCGATCCCAGGCGTAGCTGGTAGCCCAGCGCCGCTGCTGTCCATTGCGTGGCGCTCCATACGCCAGCGATCACGATGCCAAAGACAACGGCAATCTGACCGAACAGCACGTTCGTTCCTTGCATTCGCCAACCTCCCATCACTGCACAAGAACGTGCCGTAGTGCCGAGGATCAAGGCGAGCGTGCAGGCCGGTCAAAGACCGTTATGGCGGGGATTCAGGCCCAAAAAGCCAGACTTATTGCTGCGGCGAAGACAATAAAAACGCCGCATGCGCGAGCGCGCTGCGGCGTGATGAGGTAACAGCGAGAACTTCGTCGCGGCGAGGCGACGGCAAGGGGCGCTATTTGGATTTCTGCTCCGGCCGATCGCCGAAGAAGCGGCGATTCGCGGCCTCGGCGGCACGACGGCAGAGTTCTTCGCCAGCCTTCGCGCGGTCTTCCTTGCACAGGCGCTGGACTTCCTTGAGGCGCTCGGGGTGGGCCACGAGGAAGTCCACGGTTTCTGAAGGCTGGGTTGGACCGCATGCTGCCAGCGCGGTGGCTACCAACATCACCAGCAGCATCCACTTATTCATGGTTCGAGTCCTTTCCAAGCGTAGATTCAAGCGCCACTGATCACATTACTGCCGTCATCACAGCCAAGGGTTACAACCCGCTCGACAAACCGGGCCAGCTCTTCGGACGGTTCTGCGTCACGGCGCAGCAGGTAGGTCGTGAGCATGGGCGGTTTGCCCTCCAGGGGCCGGCCCACGACGCCCGGTTCCCGGCTAGCGGCGATGTGCGCCGCGCCCGCCAGGCCCAAGGCCAGCCCGGCGGACACCAAGGTCATCATCACGTCGAAGGTTGCCACGCGCTGCGCTATCAGCGGCTCCTGATCCTGCTGGCGCAGAAAGCGGTCTACCTGGCGCGCATGGCCTTCGCACACTATAGGATCGCTCAGCACCAGCGCATGGCGCAGCACTTCGTTCAGCGGAATGCGTTTGTAGGCGAGCAAGGGATGACGATCCGGTACAGCCACTATCAGTTCATCCTTCCAGGCGGGTATGGCCACGATGCCATCGCCCACGTCGTCGGCCATCGAAAAGCCAGCGTCGTACAGGTCATCGTGCAGACCCTTGATCTGCTGGGCCAGCGGCGCCTCGCACAACCGCACCTCGATCTCAGGACTCTCCACACGATAGCGGGCCAACAGGGAAGGAAGGCGTGAGGGCGTGATCCCGTCAGACAATGCAATGCGCAACTGCCCATGAAAGCCGTTGGCCGCAGATCTGACACTATCGCGGGCTTGCTCCACAGCCGTGAAGATGCGCGGCACATGCTCCAAGAGCATCCTACCTGCGCGAGTCAGCTGTGTGCTGCGGGTAGTGCGAATGAAAAGCCGAGCGCCGAGTTCTTCCTCCAACTCTTTGATCGTGCGTGAGAGCGGCGACTGGTCGATATGCAGTCGGCCGGCTGCACGCGCGAAATGCAATTCTTCGGCCACAGCAAGGAAGCATCGAAAATGCCTCAACTCCATACGAATTTTTAGTCATCCTTCAATGCATATATCACGAGAAAATTGATATAGCTTATTTGCGAACCGCACTGGGAGAAACAAACTCCATCGCTACACGAAATAAAGAAAATCAGGTCCTTATGAGTCCATCCCTTCGTCCATAACGTTGCGCCAACTAGTCGCTTCGGGATTCAAGAAAATAGTACAGGCGGTCTTGGCTGCATCCGTCCCTCCTGTCGAGAATTCTTGCAGGCCCGCGCTTTGCCCGAAAAATATAAAATTTTTCCACCACGCTGCTCAGTCTAGCCTAGCTCGAGTTGAGACCGGCAGCATGGCATCAAGCAAAAAAATGCTTACTGCGCGGTGTACCCACCGTCGATGACAAGTTCGCTACCCGTCACGAAAGAGGATTCATCCGAGGCAAGATAGAGCACGCCGTACGCAATGTCGTCAGGCTGGCCCAGATGCCCGACTGGATGCATCTTCGCGACGGCTTGCCGTCCTGCATCTACATCGCCTAGGTCGGTCAAAAAACCTTCAACCATCGGGGTCCAGATGTAACCTGGGTGAATCGTGTTTACTCGGATGCGATAGCCGGCTTGAGCGCAATGAAGCGCGGCCGATTTGGAGAAAATTCGCACCCCACCTTTACTGGCGTTGTAGGCGGCAATTTTAGGGTCAGCGATGATTCCCTCGATCGAGGATATATTGATGATTGAACCAACACCATTCTTCATGGCTCGAATTGCATGCTTCGTGCCGAGGAATACGCCATCCAGATTGACGGCCATCGTACGTCGCCAACCCTCGAGGGTTTCATCCTCGGCGCTGTTAGGAACCGCGATGCCGGCATTGTTGACGACGATCTGCAAGCCACCGTACTGCGCGACGCTGCGCTCGATGATGTGCATCCATGATGACTCGTCCGTCACATCGTGACGCAGAAAGATTGCATCGCCGCCTGCGTCCTTTACAGCCCGCACCACGCCATTGCCTTCTACTTCGTCGAGGTCTGTCACCACCACCTGTGCACCCTCGCGGGCCAACATTAAAGCTGCCGCACGCCCTATGCCTTTGGCGCCACCGGTGATCAGCGCGACTTTCCCTTGCACTCGTCCCATGTTTTCTGTCTCCTATACATCGTTACTTGCTGAGATTGAGATCCAAGCACAGCTCAAGCGCTAGCTTGGCATTTGATCTTGAGCGCATTCCAAGAAATGAACCCTACCCTTGTGGGTGGACTTTGTTGCGCCATGATCCGAGAGGAACGGCAAATGCAGACCAGCCAGCAGATCCCGGTATTGGAGATTTCACTGCCTCTGCGTTTGTGGCAGCCGTCGGCGACTCCAGCGCGAATGCAAGGTCGCTTCCTGGGTCGGCTGGGCTCACGGCAGTTGACGCCGGCGGCAAGAGGCGGAAATTGGCGATCGCAAGATCTCCAGGCATGGCCATGCATGTTTTCGAGTCCGCTGGATCGAGCGGCTGCTGCAGCGACGCTATTGCGACGGCGTCGTGGCGGCCTTGGCCAAAAAGACGGTCCTTACCGAATGGTCTGTCACGATCATAGGCAAGGCCTTCGAAGGTAAGCGGTGGAATCCGCTGAAAGCTCTGAGCACCTGATCTGCAGGCACATCACAGATTCTTCCTCATCACTTCAGAACTCAGTCCAAACGCATCTGCTTTGCAATTTTGATCGCTTGAATGCGACTGCTTACCGCGAGTTTTGCATAGATGTTCTTGATGTGATACTTCACGCCGTCCTTGGATAAATGCATCTGCTTTGCGATATCCTCATTCGAGGCATAGCCAGTCAACAAAGTCAAGATCTTGGTCTCCTTCTTCGTGAAAGGCTCCAGTGGCTGGAAGGCTTCGCTGCTTGCAGAAGAAAATGATGAAATCGAGTGAGAGTCGCCCTTGACCTCAATATTCATCAACTCATAGAGCGCCAGCAAGAATTTCCCTGGACGGTTTTCTTTTGCCTCTGGCCTTTCGCCATGTTCCTGTCTAAGAGCATGGGCTGCAAGGAGCGGCTTTATGATGGGCCCTTCATCGGCAAAGGTGCGGATGAAGCCACCTGGAGAAGCCAATCGCAGCGCCTCACTCAATTGGGACACGGCGTGCTGCTCCGAACCATCCAGCCAATGGGCAATAGCCGCCAGAATATGGAGCTTAATCTCACGCCGTACCCAACCCTTCTGACTCGCTTCTTGGAGCAGAAACGATATCGCTTGAATCGAATGAATCCGCTGGCCGCCGTGCACTGCCAACCTGATGCGGCCGATAGCGCTGCCATCGGTCTCCTCGGAGAAGCGAATCCAACCGGCAGACACATCTGCCTCGTGATCCTCCCGCTCCACAATGGTGAGTGCGCGATCCAACTCGCCCAGAACGATTTCCCTTCTCACTCGCTCCCACGCCAGTAGCGTTGAGGCGCGTGGCCAACGGCTGGCAAAGCAGATGCTGTCGGCTTCATCCAGAAGTTCCAGCGCTTTGCTGGGCCTGCCCCGTGCGTCGTGAATTCTCGCCATCGAAACATAGGCAACGACCAAATAGTCATGCAATGCGGCATTGGCGATGGTGTCACGAAAGCGGACAAATCGCGCCTCTGCCGCGTCGAGATCGTTCGCTTCGTAAAGCGCCAGAATGTGCGCAGACACCAATGACGCTTGCGAGACGGACTCGTCCGCGTACATTCGAGGATCCGCCATGGCTATGCTCAACTGGGTGGCAGCTTCTTGAAGCTGACCCTGGGCCAGGTGGGCCAGAGATGATTTCGCGATCGAATAGGCCCACGCAAAGCTTGTTCCGGAAGGTGCACTCATCTCCCGAGCGCGCTTGAAGTTCTCGTATGCCGACCCGAAATCCCCGGCCGCGAATGCCGCATAACCCCGCGCATTGGACACTGCGCTGAGCTCAAAAATCCTGAAGGGCCGAGGGTCAGGCTCCTCAGTGTCAATGGACTCGACGGTCTTGGCCGCGCGCGGCAGGTCATCCTCCAAGATCGCCACCATGGCCAATACGACATCCGGGTCAGCCATGCTGTCCGAAGTGGGGGCAGGCAATGCACGCTGTCGCTGCATCATGGAGAGCAGCGGCTTCATCTTCTGGTGATTGCGAAGAAAAACCTGAGACCACACGATCTTCACGGCCAGGCCCGGTCGCTGCTCCAGTTCTTTGAGCGGAATGCGATCGGCCCAGCGCTCCACCGTCTCTAGATGCGCATCGGGTATCAGCCGATCCGACCAGATTTCGAGAACGTCAGCGGCGTCGGAATGGTCGCCAGCCTCTGAATAGTGCGAGAGCGCTTCTTCCAGGTAGCCTCTGTCCCGAAACCAGCACGCGGCAACCCGCCGAATGCGCGAAGCGGATCCCGGGTCACCCAATCGCAATTGCTCCACCAGGAATGCCCTGAACAGCGCGTGATATACGAACCATTCACCGTCCGCACTCAGCCGCCTCATGAACAAGCCCGCCTTCTCGACTTGCGTCAGCACGGTAAGCGAATCGCTGCGTTCAAGAACGGCATCACAAAGTTCCGCTGACATCCGAGACAGAGGAGCGGATTTCAGAAGAAAGTCCCGCCACTCTTCCGGCAGAGAACTGAGCACATTCTCGGACAAGTATTCCGCCAACTCCCTGGGCCGGTACTCGCCGATCCGTTGCAGAGACTGCCGTATCGCCGGGTTGCCCAGAGCCAATCGGTAGAGCTGAAGTGCGGCGGGCCATCCTTCCGTCTGCCGATGGATGACGCCGATCTCTTGATCACTGAGACGGACATTGCCGTTAGCGAAGAAGGAACCGGCCTCTTCTCGCGAAAAACTCAGGTCATCCGTTCGCAATACGAGCGCTTGATCATTTACCACAAGCCGAGGAATTCCGATGTCCGGCGGCGTCCTGGATGCGATGACAAACTGGACTCCATCAGGCGCGTTTCCCAGAACCTCCCGGATCACGTTCAGTGTCGATCGGGTGCCGACCGCATGAAGATCGTCCAGGAAGATGCGTACCGGCTTGCCGATCTCCAGGAGCTGAGCGACCAGCCAGTCGGATCGGAATTCATCAGCACCCATCGCCGGCTCGCAGTGCACCGGTCCACTTCTCCTGCGCATGTCGGACACCATGGCCCGCAGGTGGGCGTAGAAACGCTGAACGTCGTTGTCCGACTCGTCGATCGAAATCCAGCCCGTGGCGTACCCTTGCGATTCGTAGCCGGCCTGAAGTTGCTGCAACAACGTGGTCTTGCCGTGGCCCGCTGGAGCCTGCAGGAGAATCACCCGCGCATCACCTTCATCCAGAATTCTCGCCAGCAGAGCATCTCTGCTGATCGCATGTCGGTACCCACGCGGGGCCGCAAGCTTGTGCTCATAGCCAAGGCGTTCGTCTTGCACTTGGGCACTTGTGTTCGGCTTGCGTGGATTCCTTGCCATGCCATTGCTCTCCAGTTCCATCCGAGGGCCCAAATCGCGAGTGCTCAGCCTGCCGACATTCCTCCATCCACACTGTAGCGTCCGCCTGTGCAGAACCGACTCTCGTCACTCGCCAGGAAAAGAGCGGTCTGAGCGACTTCAGTGGGCGTACCGTAGCGTCCCGCCGGAATCGATGCCTCGAACTGCTTTTTGACCGCGCTGCCCTGGCCGGGTGCGGCACCTTCCTCGATTGAGCGCATCATTCTGGTTTCGATAGGTGACGGGTGGATCGTGTTGACACGCACACCGGAGTTTCCGATCTCAAGCACTGCAGAGCGCATCATTCCAACAAGAGCGTGCTTGCTTGTGACATAAGCCGACAACCCGGCAAATCCCTTGAGGCCACCAATCGACGAGGTAATGATGATGCTGCCACCACCTTGCTTCTGCATCACTGGAATCGTGTACTTGAGGCCGAGAAAAACGCCCATCACATTGACGTCGATAACGCGCTGGAACTCCGAGGGTTCGTAGTCGACCAGCGGAACAATGCGTCCTTCCGTTCCCGCGTTGGCGAACAGGACATCCAGCCGTCCATATCGTTGCACGGCAGTCTCCACCGCCTGTTTCATCTGCCCCCCATCCGACACGTCGGTCACGATATAGCTTGAAATCTCGGTTCCGATCTCCTGCACCACAGACTGCAGCGCGGGCTCTTGCAAATCGGCGAGCACGACACGCGCACCTTCTGCGGCGAAGAGACGCGCGGTTTCGGCGCCGATTCCACCGCCGCCGCCCGTGATCAACACGACCTTTCCGTCCAAACGCTTCATGTCCAATATCTCCTGTATTCGAATGATGAAAAATCGCTACCAGCGTTGAGCCCTACTGCCGAAGGCTGGACAACCGCTGGAGCACCGTTTCTGGCGTCCCATGCGCCGGGATTCGGGCATAGAGCCGTTCTCCAAGAGCATTTTTCTGCACAGAGCCCTCCGTCCAGAAAGACTCAGGGACGAGAACCAAGCCACGCCCGCCTGGCGTGGAAGCACGCGTTACAGCAAATGTCATGTCAGGGGGCATCGCATCCCCCGTGCCGTCTGCGGCGAGCAGTCCGGCATCCCACCGATAGTGACCGCAGACGTTGAAGATCGGTTGATAGAGTTCAAGACGAGATTCAATTCTGGTCACCGCACCGGTCATGCCAGTTAGCAGAAGAACGTCAAGCCCGGATTGGCCGAATATCCGCAAGAAATCGGCGATATGGACGGCTGCAGCATCCACTGCATCGTCGTCGATCTCTGTCGAAGCGCCGTCACCAGAGGCATCTTCATAGGCCTCTGCGATCCAGGCCTCGGGCACCGGGCAGGTCAGTGCCAGTATGGTTCCACCGAAACTCGCACGCAATCCGCTCAGGAGCTCGATCAGATACTCCCGCAGCGCGGCATCGCCCAGCAAGGCCTTGAGCGGGTACCCCACCTTCCTGCGTGCCGCCATCGACTGCCGTAGGTTGGCATGTGCCGATATCCAGGCTCGCGTCAGTTCGTTTACTGGCAACGTAACGACATCGGAATGGAGCAGACCCTGCGCCTTGCGCAGCCACGCAATGCAATCCGCCACATGAAGCCAAGGCGGTGCGCCTGCGGCGAGCAGGTCTGCGGCATAGTCCACATAGTCCAACCAGAGGATGGGGTGGCCCGCCGGTTGGGTCAGTTTTTTCTCATGATTCGTCATGGGGCTTCTCCCGCAGCACGGATTCCAACTGGGTCGAGCGTTCTGGCGTACCCCGCATACCATTCGATGGCCGAGGGATTCCTCAAGGCATCGCGACTGACAACCTTCTCCAAGGCGCCCCCTGTCAATAATTTGCGAACAGGAATTTCTGTCTTCTTGCCAGTGAGCGTATAGGGCACATCGGGAACTTGCAGTATCTGGTCTGGTACATGCCTCGGGCTGCAGTCCTTTCGCAGCTTCGTGACAATGCGCTTCCGCATCTCCTCGTCGAGTACGAAGCCCGGTTTGAGCTTCACGAACAAGGGCATGTAGAACCCCCCGTCATGCTGCTCGCAACATACGACAAGGCTGTCCGCGACACCCTCCACCTGTTCGACTGCGCGGTAGATCTCTGCAGTGCCGATTCGCACCCCATGGCGATTCAACGTGGAATCCGAGCGTCCGTAGATACAGCATCCGCCACGCGCGTTGATCTTGATGTAGTCACCGTGGCGCCAGACACCCGGGAAATTCGAGAAATAGGCGTCGTGATAACGTGCGCCATCTGCATCTCCCCAGAACCGCAGGGGCATGGATGGAAAGGGCGATGCCACCACCAGTTCGCCCACCTCATCCACGAGATCCTTGCGCACACCGTCGTCCGACCACACCTGCACGTCCATCCCCAGGGAACGGGCCTGCATCTCGCCAGCATGAACAGGCAGGGTAGGCACGCCACCCACGAAGGCTCCGCAGGCCTCGGTGCCACCCGAGAGCGACAGCACCCAAAGGTCGCGTTTGATGGCGCGATAGCACCATTCGTACGTTTCGGGCGTGGCTGGAGCGCCGCTCACGCTCACGACTTGCAAATGGGAGAGATCGTGGCGATCCTTCGGGACTATCCCGCCTTTCTCCATCATCTGTACGTAACTCGGGCTCGCTCCAAAAAAAGTCACGCCGGTCTGCGCCGCAATCTCCCACAAAGTGTCGGCCTTCGGATGCACGGGACTGCCGTCATACAACACGACGCTCGCGCCCGTGAGCAGCGAGGACAGCAGCACGTTCCACATGATCCAGCCCGTGGTGGTGTAGAAGAACATCACCGAACCAGGGCCAAGGTTCATGTGCAGGTGCATCATTTTGAGGTATTCGAGCAATGCCCCCTGATGACCGTGGACGATGGCTTTCGGCAAGCCTGTCGTGCCGCTGGAGAAGACGACCCAGAGTGGATGATCGGTCGGAACGCGCGTATAGCTGAACTGCTCGCGCGACACGTCTTCGCCCGACAACGCTTCTTCCCAGATGCACACGCCGGGCAGATCCGGGAGTGGTCCATCAGACTCGATGTTGCGCAGCCAGATAACCTGCTCCAGGGATGGCAACGCCTGCGCAATGGTGCGTACCTCTTCTCTCCGCCCGAAATCCTTGCCCGCGAAGCGATAGCCATCAGCGGCAAACATTAGCCGGGGCTCGATCTGAGAAAAGCGCTCGATGACCGTGCTGGAGCCAAACTCCGGTGCAGCCGAAGACCAGACCGCGCCGATTGCGATCGTCGCGAGCATCGCAATGGCCGTCTCTGGAACGGCGGGCATGTAGGAGACGATCCGATCACCTGGCTGGATGCCCGATTGCCGCAGGCGTGTCGCAAGGCGACGAACCTGTCCGCCGAGCTGGCGCCAGGTCAGATGCCCCGGCGCCCGTGCCTCTGCGTGATGATGGATGGCGATCTGCGAAGAGTCGCCGGAGCCTTCATGCCGCAGCACGTGTTCCGCGAAATTGATCCGCGTCCCATCGAACCACCGAGCGCCTGGCATCACCCGATGATCCAGAACCGTCTCATACGGCGTGTCGGAGATCACGTTGAAATAGTCCCAGATGGCCGACCAAAAACCCTCCAAGTCGGTCACCGACCAGCGTCGCAACTCCTCATAGTCTGCAAAGGACAGACCTCTCGTCTCATTGAGCCAGCGTTCAAATCTGGTCAAGGGTGCGGAATCGATGCATTCCTTCGTTGGCTCCCACAACAGATCTCCCTCGCTCACGACGCACACTCCTTCATTTGCAATTGCCATCTTTCCCGGTGCTCCTGAACCGCCTACACGCCTGCTGGACAGCTCAGTCGCGGGCGGCGAGATTGCCCGCGACTGCCTTGCACGCAGCGTCAGGGCCTGGCTGCTTCAAGCTCGGCGCGCAGCGCCTCGACCTCGGCCTCCAACCTGCCGATACGCAAATCCTTCGGATTCGGCATGAACATGCCTGTCAACTTGTCGGCATCGAGCACCACTCGCTGGCCGCCGTTCATCGCCCAGATCTTCTTCGGGTCGTCCCAGCTCCCGAAGTACGGAATGTGCGCGGGTGGTTCAGCTGTCTGCCATTCCTTGATGAACTCGTGATAGGGCTTGCCGCGTGCCACACGCGCCTTGCGTTCGTCGTGTCGAGCCTTCCGGGTGGCATCGGCATCAAGCAGCAGGTTTCGGGGGTCGTAGACCACTTTGAAGAGTTCTTTCGCGGTTTCGTGCGAGATCAGTCCTTCTTCCACGTCTTTGACCACTTGCGCTGGATCGCGCTCCAGCACGTCACCATAGCCCGCCCCTCCGCCCTGACAGATCATGTAGATCTCGCCTTCGTTGACCAGCTCGAAGGTCATGCCCATGTCGTGCGTCGAGTACTTGGCATCCGGAATGGGCTGTTCGTTCATCAGCGACAGGATGTCGAAGGTGATCTTGCCGGGATGCTTCTTGACGAAGTCGAACACGTTGATGCCACGAATCTTGCACAGTGCGTAGACGGGCGAGGCGTAACCACCGAACATGCCCGGCGAGGGCGAGAAAATTGAGCCCGTGCAACCCGTCATGAAGCCCCACAGGTTGCTGCCGCGCACCGTCGCTATCTGCTCATAGCCGAAGCCACCGCGGTACTTGCCGAAGCCCACCCGATCGGTGGCAATGTTGTGCCCACCCAAGCGCAAGATGGGCAACTCCTCCTCGGCCAACTCCTGCTCGCCGATGTCACACATGAACCCGAACGGCGGCGACAGCGCGTTCTCGCCATCGCGGTGGCTGCGTGCGCCTTGGCCGTTGCCGTTGATGTCAGCACAGAAGTTGCCAACGGACTCGCCATGCTGTGTCAGGCCGCCATAGATGAAGGTGGCCGGCTGGTCGTATTGCGGCGCGACAATCGCCGTGTAGCGATGCGGTAGGCTGTAGCTGAGCTTGGCCATCGGAATCACCGGCAGCGTCATGCCCTTGAACAGAGGGATCAAGCTCATTGCCTGCGGCGTATCGAACGAGGCGCACACGAGCGAGTTCTCGTCGGCGATGACCTTGATCGGTGAAAGAACGGCCATCGTGTGCGGCAGATCGGGCCAAACGTTCTGCAAGTAGGCCGTAAGGAGAATCGTTCTGAACGACGCGAAATTGGTGTTGATCGATCGGTTGAGGAACTCGGGCGAGGAGCCGCGCAGATCCAGCGTCATCTGGTCGCCCTTGACGGTCACGGCAAGGCTGAACTTGAGCAAGGCGTTCTCGCGCAGCGTCGAATCCGGGAAGCTGAGTACCCGTGTCGTGCCGTCGGGAAGTTCCGCGATACGCCGGAGCACTTCCACTTCGACGTCCTCGAGGTTCTTGCGCAGAGCGGCGATCAACGCATCCTTGCCATGCTCTTCCAACACACGCAGCACGCGTTCGCGCAGGCGCATCACCGCATGCAACTTGACCTTGACGTCCTCGAGTTGTAGCTTGGGGTCACGCACCGAGTTCTGCAAGAAGGTCAGTAGATCGCGGCGCACCTCGAAGTTCTCCACCAGGCGGAAGGGCGACATCTTCAGGCCCTCGTCGAACTTGCTTTCAGCCGCCGCCGGCATGCCACCCGGCTCGCAAGCGCCGTTCTCGCCTTCATGCACGGTCGAGGATATCCAGCAGATCAGCTCGCCTTTCCAATACACCGGCATGATCATCGACTGATCGGTATTGTGGATGCCCCCGTAGCGCGAGTCGTTGTGGATAAAGCCGTCCCCCTCGCGCAAGCCCACCGTCGGATCTTTCTCCCAATACTTGCGGATGAACTTGATCGGATAGTGGCAGCAACCTGCAAACGCTACGATGCCATGCGGCGCAATCATCGACAAATCGCCCGTGGCAGTGTAAATACCCGTTACCAAGTCGCCCCACTTGGCGCCGGGCGCGGCGCCCATCTGCTCCACCATCGTGAAGCTCTCGTCCAGGGCCGCGATGACGATCCCGCGCACCTGGTTGAGCCTGTGAGGATCGACCTCTTGAGAAAGCACCCGTTCCTCCTCGGCCGATCGCGGCGAGATCGAATGGCTGGCCATGATCTCGGGATCCGGTGCATAGAACAGCTGGTTGTCGTTCAGGAACTGATCCAGCAGACGCTTGTCTTCTGCCGTCAGAGTCGTATTCATATCGCTCATTTCGAAGTCTCCAGTTCGATGTTGTCGGATGTGGATCCGCTCAATGTGCTTGATTGCGGATGAACCAGACAGCGCCTTGGGCTGCAGCAAGATAGGTCCATCCCGGCTCCACCAGATAGGTCGTGGCGCGCGTGACGACAATGGCGGGCCCGTGAATCTCGGTACCTTCAGCCAGCGCGGCCTCGTCGTAGACGTGCGTTTTCATAGGCTTGTCGTGGCCGGCGTAGTGGCAGAGACGTTCGGACACGGCGGCAGGCGCAGGACGTGTCTTTCCGCTGGGTTTGATGCCCCGGAATGGCACGGTGGTCTGCTTGACGAACGAGCACACGCGGATCGTGTTGATGCGAACGCCTGCTTCGGGTGCCTGGCTACCCGCGCCGAAACGCTCGCCGTAGCGTCCGTGGAACTGATCGATCAGCTTGAGCACGTCGCTTTGCGAGCGCAGGCGATGCAGGTCCGTCACCACCGCGGTCTGTACGCGCTGGTTGCCGTAGCGCATGTCCAGTTCCAGACGGAATTCGATGCTGGCTGGATCCATCCCTTGGCGAACCAGGTCCTCGTGGCCGCGCCGTTCCAGTTCCTCTACGCCTGCGTTGAACGTGGCGTAGTCCGAGAACAGCGACTTTTTGTTGGCATCGAACAAGACGGTATAGGTGCTCATCTCATGGATGTGCATCTGGTTCATGTTGCCCGCGCCTACAGCGGAAAAGACCGAGGCAAACGGTGGTGCCAGCACCCGGCTTACCCCGAGCGCCTTGGCGATGCCGCAGGCATGCAACGGGCCGTTGCCGCCATAGGCCAAGATCGTGAATTCCTCCGGCTCATAGCCGCGCGTGCGCAACTCGGTGGCGATGCCGTTTGCCATGTTGGCGTCAACGGTCTGCTTGATCAGCTTGCAAACCTCAATGGCCTCCATGTCAAGATCTTCGGCCAGCCCATCCTCGATGGCTTGCTTGGCACGGCGCGGATTGAGCTTGATGCGTCCTGCCGCATAGTTGGCCGGATCCAGATAGCCGAGCAGCATGTCTGCGTCCGTCACGGTGGGCCGCATGCCGCCGCGGTCATAGCAGGCCGGCCCCGGATCGGAACCTGCGGATTCGGGGCCGACCTTCACCGTCTTGTACATGCGATCGAAGGTGCAGATCGAACCGCCGCCCGCCCCCAGGGTGACGAGGTGGACCATCGGTGCACTCACCATCCAGCGTTCGATGATCGGGTTGAAGTCGTAGTACTTCACGCCGCCGTCGACGACGAGGCCGATGTCGAAACTCGTGCCGCCCATGTCCGTGGCCACGATGTTTCCCAATTCCGCCTGCAAGGCCAGGTGTTCGCTGGCCGCGATGCCTGAGACCGGCCCCGAGTGCACGGTCTGCAATGCGTCCGTGGAATTGAGCTGTGCCATGCCGCCCGAGTTGTGGTTGACCAGCATGGGCTTGTCATAGCCTGTCGAGCGCAGGTTCAACTCCAGCGTGCCGAGGCCGTGGTACATGACCTGGTGCAGGAATGCGTCCATGATGGTGGACATCGAACGCACGTATTCGCCCTTGCGTCCTGCCACCTGGTGAGAGAGCAACAGCGGGATCGCGCCCAGCATGTGGCCCGGGTAGTCTCGCAGGAAGATTTCGCGCACCCGGCGCTCGTGCGTGGAATTCACGACGCTGTTGATGAGGTTGACCACCAGTGCTTCCGCTCCGGCATCGACCAGCTCGCGAATCTGGGTGCGCAACTGCTCCTCATCAAGCGGGATCACGATGTCGCCCCGATAATCGACGCGCTCACGCACCTCGCGAATCATCGTGATTGGCACGAGTGGATCGGGGCGCTGCGCGTTGGGCACGTCCATTTGCTGATCCTGGTCCAGTCCCACGCCATAGCCCGCAGCTCGCGCCAGTGGAACGGTCCCCTTGAAGCCTCCCGTGGTCAACAGGCCAATGCGCGGCCCCTTGCGCTCGATCAGTGCGTTGGTGCCGAGCGTCGTGGCGTAACGAACTGAATCGACTTGGCGCAGCATGTCGCTCAAGTCGACGTTCAACTCGCGCCCAGCCTCTGCCAGTGCCTCGTTGAATCCCAGCGCAAGATTCTGATGGGTGGTAAGGGCCTTGGCCTGCACGAATCGCTCGCCCCATGCGACAAAACAGTCGGTGAACGTGCCGCCAATGTCAACGGAAATGCGTTTCATAGGAATGTGCCTCCCTGCTCAATGGGGGTGACCGTGGTCATGGTCGTGGTGATGGTGGTGAACGCGGCGCACTGGCTCAGCACCGACAGGGGGTTCCTTCACCTCTTCGCGGTCCTTCCACTGCTCCTTGAGCGCGTCGATGTCGAGTTCAATGTCATGGGTCGGCGGATGTCCAGGCGGAAGGTATTCGGCCTCGACCAGGGTGCCGCAGCTGGGGCAGTAGAACTCCAGGATGCGACACCAGTCTGGATTGGGCGAGAAGGTGCGCTCGTACTTGCTCGGATCAAGCAGCGGCTTATGGACTTCACGTGGGTCTCGGTTGTGGACCAACAGCCCATGCTTGTAGTTCTCGCGGGCAGAGCCAATCTCATGGCTACAAGCCCGGCACTCCCATTTCTCGGTAGTCAGATTGATACGCAGGTATTCGGTAATCAAAACGTTCACGATCGCACCTTCAATGTTGTGTGGGGGGAGGACTTTGCTCGTCAAGCCCGGGTCAGCAGCACGTCGCCGCTTTCGTTGATGTTGAAGCGCCAGCCTGCATCCAGACGGCAGGTAAAAAACGCCTCCTCGAGCACTGCGGGCCCAACTGCGGCTGCTCCTTGCGGCTGCTCCTCGATCTTGTAGAGCGGGATCTCTGCCCGCTTGGAACCCAGCATCACCGAGCGAACACCGGCCGCCTTTGGGGCTACCTTCTTGTCCGAGAACGAACCGTGCAACTCCGGCCGATCGATGCTTCGCTGCGCCTCCAGGGCGACGGAGAGTCGGGCACCCTTTGTGATTCCACTGGGGAGAACGTCACTCGTCAGCACGTAGTTGCGCTCCTCGCCTTTGGCATTCGTGACGCGCAGGGTCTTTGTGATCGTGCAGTCCTCGATGGCGAACCCCTCGGCGAACATGCCGCGCTGAGCCTGCTCGAAAAGTCCTTCGAGGCAAGTCCTGAGCGATGCGTCGTCAGCCGTCGAGAGGGATGCTTCGTACTGATGCTGAATGTCGGAAAAGCCCAGGCCGAAGGCGGAGAAAACAGCGGCCAAGCCCGGAATGAGTACCTTCGAGATGCCTGCTGCCTCGGCGATCTTGCAGGTCACGAAAGGGCCTGCGCCACCAAACGCTGCCAGCGTAGTGTCCGGAGTGATGCGCGTGAAATCCTTGAGACTGTCTGCCACCTTGGCCACCCAGGCGTCTTCCATGCGTTGCACAGCCTCTTCGACGCCAATGCCCAGAGGATCGGCAACGTTGGTGACTACGGCTGCACGTGCGCGCTCCACATCGACTTTCAGCTGTCCGCCGAAGTAGGTGGCCGGATCAATCAGCCCCTGCAGCAGAAATGCATCGGTGATCGTGGCGCTGGTGCCACCCAAACCGAAGCACGCAGGACCTGGCGCGCTACCCACGCTTTCTGGACCAACCTGAACGGCCTTGCCGGCTACCTTGATGATGGAGCTACCGCCGACGCCCACGCTCACCACGTTGCATAGCGGAAAGGACGTGGACACGTTCTCCACCTTGCCGCGGCGATCCACGCGGACATCCCCGTCAAGAACTTCACCAATGTCGGTGGTCGTCCCGCCGATGTCCATGGTCAGCAGGTGCTTCAGCCCATGGTGCGCTGCGAGTGCCTTGGAGCCTTCCATGCCACCACGCGGGCCCGAACTGTAGGTCTTAAGCGCGATGGTCTTGGCCACGCGCGCCGAGTGCCCATCGTTGCGGAAGATCAATAGCGGATTCTTTACCTTGTGTGCACGCAACTTGTGCTCCGCGCTGTAGAGAAAGCGCTCCATCGCCGGATGCAAAAAGGCATTGAATACGGCCGTCCAAGTGCGGCGGACATCGTCCTCGTCTTCAACGACTTCATGCGAATACAGGATCGGAATGGAACCCAGCAGGTGCTGCGGAAACTTCTGCAGCAGAATGTCCTTAACGCGGTTCTCCACCTCGAACCGTCCTGCCCCGCCATGCGCAACAATGAGACGGTTCGCGCCTGCTGACGCCAACCCGCTGACAGCGCGTACGACTTCCGTCTCCAGCTCGACCGGCGACTGACTCAAATCCAGGCGTGCAGTTCGGGACCCCACCAAAGCATCGAATAGGTCGGCACTCTCCTCAAAGGCGCGCACCTGCTCGGGGACCAGTGTGCCGCTGAGCACGAGACCAAGACGCTGGCCCTTGCGCTCGACCAATGCATTGGTGCCCTGCGTGGTGGAGTAGCGTATGTGGTCGGTCGCCAGCAGCAGCGCCTGCACATCTTCGTGCCCATACACTGCGGAAGACACCTTCTTGATGCCCTCGAAGAAGCATTTGGAGAGATCGTACGGAGTGGTGAGAGTCTTGGTTCGGTAGACGCGATCCCCGTCTATCACGCAGATGTCGGTCAGCGTGCCACCGTTGTCAATATTTATTAGCATGCCCATGGCTTGTCTCGAAAATTGTTGTAAATAGGGTCGAGCGCTCCCGAGCGAAAGGTGGAACCCTTCACTTCACACTAGGAAAGTCTCGGCAGATTTTTGGGTGCAGCACTGCGTTGGGAAACGCAGTTACTGCTTGGCAGTCGGGCGCGGTGGCCCGGTTGGATTCTTCACTTGTCCTGTCTCCTTGGTAGTGCACCTTGCTTAGGCAAGACACTTTCTTCTGACTGCAAAGATAGTTGTCTCGCGTCACAAAGTCCCTACCCGGGAGGGTGAACTTGGGGCATGGGTTCGCCAGGGTTTTCCCTGGCGCGACCGGCTTCATCACTTCGGGGCAGCAAACGGACATAAAAACGTTGAGCCACCCGAAGGGTTCGACCAGAACGGCAGCGGTGATGAGCAGTTACTATTGGGCCGCGTTGCTGATTCAATGTGCTGGCGAGGAAGGTCTCTCCTACCGGTCTAATGCCCCAGAATTGATCACCAAATGAATGCGCGTCTTGTGCGCGTCGAAGTCGAAGCCCGCCAAGTTACGGTGCATGGGGATCTCCGCCAGCTCTGCCCAGCTTGCGCGAAGGGTCGGGTGACCATCAGAACCAGCGTCGCATTCCTCAAATCGCATAGCCCGCTGCGGCAAACTGCCACAGCGACGCAATCCGCGGTTTCCTCCCTTGAGGCTTGTGCAAGACCTGTCCTCAGGTCGTGGCTCATCCTCGACCTGCGGTTTGCCAGGCAGGTATCTCACAACCCGAAACAGAATGCGTAAGCCTGCCCCGGCCTGCTGAGTTCCGTGGTTGTGGTTGGCTGTTCGAGGAAGCGGGGCACTCTTCAGCGCACGCGTCAAATGGACTGGCTGTGACCTCTGCCTAGATGCCACTGAGGACTGTGGCCTTGTCCTGTTGCTGAAATCACTTGTCCCAAGCTTTTCTCTATAACCGGCCGCCACGGCACCAAGCTGAATCCCTTGCCATCGTCTAGCATCGCGTAGCGCCCGCTCGCAAGCATGACTGAGCGCCGGTAGATGCCGACCACGCGCTGCCCGTCGGCCGTCGGGCGATGCTCCAAGCCGGTTTCGGCTGCAATGTCCTTGGCAGCCTGCATCAGTTCCCGGTTGCGCAGCGTCCCCAGCAGATTACGAGCCAGGATCACCTGCTGCCCGCGCCGCTGGGCCAGCCCTTGTTCTTCGAGGAAGTCGGCGCGCTGCTGCAAGGCTTCCTTGACCTCGGCACCAAAGCCCAGATCGCCCAGCCCACGGCCGCCGCCGATCAGTTGCTGGTCGAGCCAGGTGGCCCCGATCACACGGGCCTGCCGCTCGATGGGTAGATGCGATTTCAGCTCCACGGCGACACCGTCCAGGCGCTGCGCGTCGTACTGGTGGCCACGCTTGGCTAGGTCGTCCGGCACCTTCCATAAACCATCGGCCACGCGCTCCACGATGCCGGCCCGGCGCAAGGCTTCCAGCCGGCGAACATGGGCTGCGACGACCTCCTGCGGGTCGCGGCCGGCCTTGGCCCGACCTTGCTCGATCGCCAGGTGATGGTCGGCGCGATACAGGCCATCGCTCGCCAGCGCGACGATGTTCTTGTCGGCCGCCCGCACCTCGGCGGAACCGCGTACCTCCACCACCGCACCGGCGGGATAGTTCGCCAGCTCGTCGCGGGCGTTCAGCGCGACGTAGTGGGCCTTGCCGTCCACACCGTCGATGACCAGATAACCGCGATCGTGCAGCTCGTCGGCCAGCCCGTTCGCGGCTACGCGGCCGACGATGGTGCGCCCGTTGTCGCCTGGCTCGAAAACCGCCAGCTCGCGCGGCTGGCCGCTCATGGCCCGCTGCATGGTGCGGATGATGTCGCCGCGCTCGCCCAGGGCGCGCAAGGTCTTCTCGGCATCGGCATGAATGGCCCAGGTGCCGGGCTGCACCTCATCGGCCAGGCCCAGGCGCTGCAAGCGTTGCAGGCGGCCGATCAGCAGCAGGCGCTGACGTTGCAGCCGGGGTTCGTTGAAGCGTTCGATGTGCACCCGGCCATCCTCGCCGGCCTCGCGTTGCAGCGTGCGGTCGAGGCTCGTCCACCGCTCTTGCTCCACTTCGCGCTGCAAGGTCTGCTGGATCTCCAGTTCGGTGCGCGGCCCCAGCCATTCCATCGCCAGTTCGGCGGCCCGATGGCGGAAGCCGTGGGCGATGTAGTCGCCCGCGATGATGAGGTCTTTGCCGGTGTCGTCGCGCCCGCGCACGATCAGGTGGGTGTGCGGGTTGTCGGTGTTCCAGTGATCCACCGCCACCCAATCCAGCCGCGTGCCCAGGTCAGCTTCCATGCGGTTCATCAAGTGCCGGGTGTAGGTGCGCAGGTCGTCCAACTCTGCGCCATCTTCAGGCGAGACGATGAAGCGGAAATGGTGCCGGTCGTCGGCGCTGCGCTCCTTGAAGGCGTCGAGGTCGGCATCGTCAGTCCGCGGCCCGTAGGCTCGGCCTGGTTCGCCATCGCGGCCCGCGCCGTCGCGCTCGATGTAGCGCAGGTGCTTGGCGAGCGACTGCGGGTTGGCGTTGCGTTGGTTGACCAGCAGGGTCTTGATGGTCACGCGCCGCGACATGGGCGTCAGCTTCGCGCCGGCGAAACGCGCCGCCGTGTGGCCGCGCCCAAGCCGTGAGCCGGGCCGCTGTCCGACGCGCTGGCCCTGGCCGCCGGATGCTGCGGAATGACGCATCGAGGACTTGCCGCCGCTGGCCTTGCCAGCCTGCTTGAGCACCTTGGAAACGAAGCTCTGGCCCTGGCCTTTGCCCCGGTTCTTCGGGGCGCTGGGGCGCACCCGGAAATCGTCGTCGCGGCGGTCGGTCATGGCTGCGCTACCCGCAAGCTACGGCGTATCCTGTCGTGCGAAGCACGCGGACACGCCTGCATTGGCGCGAGCCTCGCGCCCCACGCGGCACGGCGGCAAAGCCGCGCCGTGCCGCGCCACCCCCACGTGCAGACTGGCTTTGCGGGCCGACAGGTGCCGCACCCTTTTGTCTTGCCTTCCGCCTTTGCCTCCCCTGGCACCCCAGGCTCTCGCTCTCGACACCTGCGGCCCGGCGGCGCTGCTGCACCCGCAGTCAGCGCACCGGCGAACGCGGCGACGGCCGCAGGCCAGCCGTGTTCGAGGCAAGACGCCTGCACGTGGGACGGCTGCGTCGAAAGCAGCGCGAAGTGCGGTGTCGGATACGCAGGATCGGCACCTGCGCTGCACGCGCGACGACACGGCGACAAACGGCAGAAAGACACGCCCGATGGCGCGATGAGATGCACGGCGACGTGCAGCGAATCGACGGCCATCATGGGCGTTTCTCCAGCCAGACCGGGCGCGCAACGCCGATCACAGAGGCGGCGCTGACCGGCCCAAAATACCGGCTGTCGAACGATGCCGGATTGGTGACACTGAGCAGAAACAGTTCGCCAGGCCGAAGGCGGCGGCACTGCTGCCAGGATGGCAGCGGCCGGCCCCAGCGGTCAGCAGCCAGCACGGCGGCCGAAGGCACGCCGTCAATGCGGACACGGCCCCCGGTGATGCACACCTCCTGCGGTGCGACCGCACCCACGCGCTTGAGCAGCGGGATGCGCGTCGGCAGGTAGCCGCGCTGCGCAGCGAGCGCGGCAGCCTCGGCAGGCAGCGGCACCAGCACGATGCTGCCCACTTCCAGCCGACGTGGCGGCGAGCTGGTGCGATGGTCGAGCGGATCGACGCGATACCAGCCGACCGCCACGCTGTCGGACGGGTTGTAGGTCAGGCGCGGCAGCGGATGCACGAAGGACGCCCAGGCCAGCGCAGCGAGGCTGCAGGCGGACAAGCCCGCCAGAACGATGCGAGCGCGCACGCGGGAGCGAGGATGGGCCGTCATGGCAGCGCCCTCCCGGCGAGCCAAGCGGCGTGCCGCTCGGCGCTGTACTCGGGCAGCGGCAAGCGCGCCGCGAGCCGGTTGCCCAACGTGCGCCAGTACGCGGGCGAAGCGGCAGCGGGCGCGATACCCAGCGCCTCGATGGCGTCGATACGCTCCAGCACCGCGCGCACCGACTGCTCACCCTCGGCGTGCAGCAACAGGCGTGCGCCTGGTTGCACGCCGGGGATGCGCTGTGCGCCATCCATCGGCATGCACGCTTGCATCACCATGAGCTGCCAGCGGATCGTGCCGTAGTCGTTGGCCTGCCAACGGATGCGGCAGAGAACCGCATTCGGCGCGAACACGGCGCAGCGGCGCCAGCGGTCGAACCGGATGATGCGCGCAGGATCACCGAAGCGCAGGTAGAGGTCGAAGCGTTGGTCGATGCACGCGAGCGCAACGCGCGTCAGCGGTACGCCGTCGGCCACGCCGACAGGCGGGATGGACGGCACCGTCGATGCAATCGAAGCCGTCGAGACGGGTGTGTTCATGAGGACTTCTCCGGGAATTCCCGCTCCAGCAGCGCGCGCAACAGATCAGCCACCGTCACGCCTTGCGTGAAGGCCGACACCTTGATGCGCGCCCGCATGGCAGGCGTGATGTCGAGGGTCAGGCGGGCCGTGTAGAGGTCGCCCTTCTGGAGGCCATCGGCGCTGCCCTGGCGAATCCACGCCTCGGCGTGCGGATTCGCGGGCGGACGCGCGCCGATGCCGATGCGCTTGCCCGTGCGTTTGCTGGCGGGACTGCTCATGACGGCCACCGCAGCAGTTCATCGACCAATGCGGTGATTTCGCGCGCGGCGGCGCTGTCCGGCGCCGTCTCGCGTGCAAGCCGGCCAGCGGCCACGCTGTCGGCGAACACGATGCGCTGATGCACTTCCGCGCGCAGCGCAGGCAGCGGCTGCTCGGCCAGCGCGCCACGTGCCTCGCGTCCGATCACGGTGGTGCTGACGCGCCGATTGATGACGAAGGCCGCGCGCAGCGCTGGCCGGAACACCTGCGCCTCGCGGATCAGCGCCACCATCTCGGCAGAAGCCCACAGGTCGTAGGGGCTGGGCTGCACCGGGATCAGCACGCGCTCGGCCGCCAGCAGCGCGGAGCGCGCCAAGGCGGCGATGCGCGGCGGGCCGTCGATGACGACATGATCGGCCCGCCTGGCGAGTTCTGGTGCTTCCTGATGCAGCGTTTCGCGTGCGAGACCCACAGCGCTGAACAGCCTTGGCAAACCTTGCTGGCTGCGGCGCTGCGTCCAGTCCAGCGCGGAGCCCTGCGGATCAGAGTCCAGCAACACGACGTGCTGCCCGCGCATCGCCAGCTCGCCGGCGATGTGGGTGGCGAGCGTGGTCTTGCCCACGCCGCCTTTCTGGTTGAGCAGCGCGACGATCATGGCCTGGCCCTCCGTGTTGGAAAGCTGGGCTGTTGCTGCTGGTTCTCGTGCCTTTCGTTCGCCGGTTGGGTGGTTGTCCACCGAGACGCGACGCTTCTACTAAAAGTTAGAGAATTTAAGTTAGGGAAGTTAGAAGAGGCCGAAACCCGCGCCAGAATTGGCTTTGCGGCCGATTTTGTTGCCTGATAGCACGAGGATTCGTTGCCTGATAGCACGATACCTCTGTTGCCTGATAGCACGAGTCCGTCCACAGGCTTTGCCGCAGTTATCCCCGTGCCTTGGACGGCACGGGCCGAAACGTCAGCAGCGGCGAGGAAAGGCCCGAGACGTACTCGATGCCCAACTGGTAGCCCGGCAAGGCTTGCCGCGCCACCAGCGCCCGCAGGTCGGCGGCGAAGTCGTAGTACCGCGCCACGCTGCCCGATTTGCGGTACAGGTGCTGGAAGTCGAACTGCCAGCCGCCCGGTTGGCGCCCGCCGTGCTTGCGCACCAGGCGGTACAGCCATCGCTCGATCCCGCCCGTGAGCCGGAAATACGCCGGGTCGATGGTCAGCACGAGGGCAGCATCGAGCACGCCCGCATAGAACCAATCGGGCAGGATCAATTCGAGCCCCAGCGGCGTGCCCTTGGCATCGGCCAGCTCCTTCCACTCGTTGATCCACGAGAAGCGGTGCAGCCGCCTTCCCGTGGTCTCGCGGATGGAGGTGGCCACGGTCGTGGATTGAAGGCGATCCAAGGCCGCCTTGAGGCGCTGGTAGTCGCGCAGCGATGTACCGCGCCCGATGAAGCGCAGGATCTCGTAGGGCGTGGCCTGCATCAGCCGCGACGGGCGCAAGCCCGCGTCGCGCGCTTCCACGATCTGGCTGGCGGCCCAGATCAGCACGTCCGCATCCCAGATCGTGGCGATGCCGTGCTCGGCCGTGCCCTCCACGCGGATCGTGATGCCGCTGGCGCGGAAGTCGATCGGTGCCGTGCGCCGCGACTTCGCCAGCGAGAAGAACGGAAAGGCCATCAAGTCCTGGCTGTCGCGCGGCGCCATGTCGCCCGGCAAGGCGCGGAACAGATCGAGCTGTTCGCGCTCTTGCATCGGTCGCTGCCGCATGGGCAGCGCAGGGCTGGACATGGCGAAGGCCACCCGCGCGCAAGCGATCAGCGCGCACGGCTGTCCGCCGAGTGCTGCTCGGCGTATTCGGGATCGGACGTGCTCTCGAAGCTGCGCTCGGCGGCCCAGGCATCGAGGTCGGCCACGGCGTACATCACGCGGCGGCCGAACTTGCGGAACTTGGGGCCGCCACCCAGCACGCGCTGCTTTTCCAGCGTGCGCGGCGACAGCCGCAGGTAGTCGGCAGCCTCGTCGTTGGTGAGATAACGCTGCGGCTGTGCAGCAGCGGCCAGGGTAGCTGTGGGTGCGGCGGCAAGCCGCAAGGGAGCAGGACGCATGGTGAGAACCTCCATCGATATCAGGGCTCCGGCCACACAGCGCAACCGGATAGAGGCAGTCTCAGAAAACAAAGCTCTCCTGTTCAGGGTCGGTTTGCGTCCTCTTCAAAACGGCCCTTCTCAAGCGGAGGTAGCTGTGCTAGGCGGCGATAGCCGCCGCGCATCAGCGCATCGCCGCGCCGCGCCAGGCGGCGCACCTTGGAGCGCAGGCCGCCGTCGCTGTACCAACCGGCCGCGGCGTCCACGCCGTACAAGCCCTCGGCCACGTCGCGCAAGGACGCGCCCGCCAGGGTGGCGTCGAGCGCCTGCAGGGTGTGCAGCTCCAGCAGCGCCGCAGGGGGCGGCCTGGGCCGAGCCATTGACGCAGGCGTACCAGGCATAGAGGCTACAGGGGCGGCCCGACGGCCACGATAGGCATAGGCCACGGCCATGCCGTCCTCCAGGCCAGGCGCCAGCGCATAGCGCTGGCAAAGGCCGGGGCTGCGCGCGATCAGCGCCAGACCCTTGCCGTCCTGCAGCAGCTGCTTGTGGCCAGGGATGCGCCAGAACGCGAAGGCGGTGGCATCCGGCGGCGGGTCGGCATCCGGGTGAAGCTGCACCACGGCCTCATGGCCGGGGAGCCAGGCCGGATGCGCGTCACGCGCATCCAGGGCCGGGTCTTCCAGCAGACGCAGGCCCCAGCGGTGGGCAGCCTCATGCGTTGCTTGCACCCCGCGATGACGGCGCAGCCAGTCGAGCCGGTAGTCGGGATGGCGGCGCAGGTACTCCCAGGCCAGTGCGAGCGTGTCCAGGCACAGGACGTAGAGGTAGGCGGCGGTCGGATACCAGGGCGCGAAGTGGTGCGGCTCGGCCATGACGCAAGCTCCCGTAGAGCAGGACGGCCGTCACCGGTTTCACACGCAAACGTCACCGCATCAAACTAGCATCCAATCGTGAATAAGCTGGTAGATTAGTAACTTGCGTGTCAAGACGAAATGCATCGGATGGGTTGCATGGATCGTCTGAATGCGACGGTGGCGCGCGAGGACATACGCGCCTCCTGCGATATCCACCGTGCCCGAAGCACGGCCGACATCATGACCGTTTGCGTCACGATGGCACCGGTTTGGTGCAACAGTGCGGACTAAGACCTGATGGGTCGGGAGCAAGACCGAAATAGTCTCAATGCGCCCGGTTTAGCCAGAGCACGAATGGCTCAATCGAGGACGGAACCGTTCTCCTGGGCCAGCCGCAGGTACTCCGACAATGGGCGCACCGCCCGGAAATACCGATCTCGCATCACGGGCTGTTTGCTCGGCCCGACGATGGATGCGAGATCGGACAGCTTGATGTTGCCCAGCTCGGGCATGCCGATCCCCAAGTCGATCAGGCTATGGGCCGTATCGCCGTCGGCGGGGTCGAGCGATACCAGCAGCCAGGTGGCGTGTGCGTCCGGCGTGAACAGCCGCACCACGGGCAGCGGGTCGATGACCCGGCCAGCGGCGCGGGCCTGGCCGTGTTCCAGCAACAGCCTGCGCTCGTCCTCGGTGATGAGCTGGTTCATGGGCGTCCCCTCATTCGCACAAAACCGCCGAAGCGTGAAGGCGCAAAACCGCATTGGCAGGTTTGTGGAAAGGCACGGATGCGGCTTTGCGCTTCTGTGAGAAGCCGCAGATACGGATTTCCGTAAAAGCACGAAAGCGGCAGGCGGGCATAATTGAACACTATAGATTGTAGTCCTATAGGGTGCAATCGGCTGTCATCTTGGATTTTGGGGAGATCCAGGGTTGGCAGCGAAACATACATTGTCGGAGGCACTAAAGACCATCAGGAAAGCGCGTGGATTGAGCCAGGAGGCGTTCTCCGACGTGTCCAGCCGCACCTACATGAGCACGCTGGAGCGCGACCTCAAAAGCCCCACCTTGAACAAGCTGGCCGAGCTGTGCGAGGTCATGGAGGTGCACCCGCTCACGCTGCTGACGCTGGCCTATGCCGGCGACGAGCTGCAGCAGGTCGATCAGCTTCTGGTGCAGGTGCGCCAGGAGTTGGAGACTGTGGCGAAGAAGAGTGACACGCCATAGCGTGCGACGTCGCTGGCGTGGCCGATCCGGCGCCGCCGGTTCGGGGGACTGCAGGGGCGCCAAGCCCTGTGCGGCGGGGATAGCCCGCAGGGCTTTCCCCTGGAGGCAAGCGAAGCGCGCAGCGCCGCAGGCGCGAAGGCGTGAGGGATTGCAGCCGGATGGCCGTGACGGCGAAGTCGGCACGGGGCGCAGCCCGTAAAGCCCGGCGGTGCAACGCACCGACACGCCCGGCCACCGCTTGCAGCGGGCAACTCAACACATGCGAAAGCGGCTCGACACGGCGCAGCCTTGGCGATGGTGTTGCTGATGTTGCCTCCTTGAGTGCCGCGAAGGCAGCACTGCGCCCTGCCGCGTGGGCGGGGCGCTGCGGCCGTCAGGCCGCCTGGGGCTTGCTGCGCGACCAGATCAGGTCGTGCGTGCCGTCCTCGCCTTCGATCAGGCGGGCGTAGACCGTGGCCGGGAACGAAGGATCGTCGAGGGTTACGGAGATGTACTCCCGCCCGGCCTCGCTGGTCTTCTTCCACGCCGCGCCGATATCGTGGCTGGCGGCCTGCAGGCGAAAGTCCGGGGCCTTCTCGTTGTCTCCCTTGTCGTTGGGCACCAGCTTGACCTTGACGTTGAGCGTCAGGGTGCGAAGCGTGCCGGTGTAGCCGTCTTTGTCTGCGGTGAAGCTGCCGATGTTGGCCATGATGA
This sequence comes from Acidovorax sp. GW823-FHT02H02, assembly GCF_058797075.1. Taxonomy (NCBI): domain Bacteria; kingdom Pseudomonadati; phylum Pseudomonadota; class Betaproteobacteria; order Burkholderiales; family Comamonadaceae; genus Acidovorax; species Acidovorax sp. GW823-FHT02H02. Next base: position 108,996 of record NZ_JBXAJH010000004.1, read on the forward strand.
AACTCCTTTTGGTGGAACAAGGTTCGCGCCCATTGCGTCCTTGTTGTGATCCGGCCGGCGGGGGACGGGCGGGCTGCACCGCTTGCGGTCGAAACGCAGTGGAGAGCCGGGAGGCGAAAAGAATTTGTCCCGCGAGGAATGCGCGTAGCGCAGGGGAAATTGTTTTCGCTGGACGGTTGCAGCCATGAAGCCCGAGGCGCAGCCGCGCCACCGCCAGGATTCACAACAACACAAGGACGCCTTGGGCCGAACCGCACCGAAAGAAGACAGGGCCGGCTCGGCATCCCCGCACGAAGGCTGCACCGGCTCGCCCACTGACGCGGGCCAGGTCAACCACCCGACGACAAGCGAGAACGTCCCCGCCGCACCTTGCGGCGCCGGTTTTGAGGCGTGGCGTGGAAGCTCCATGGCGATGCCGGGCGGGATGTCCGTGAACCGTCCTTCGTGACGTGATGGGCGAGAACCGTCAGCGTTGGGGACGGCACGCATTCGCACAACCTGCCGCAGCAAGCTTCAGCGTGTTCACCAGATCCTGTCCATCGCGGCGGGGCGCTGGCCGGGCCGATCCGGCGTAGCCGGTTCGGCGGAATCGAGGGGCGCCAAGCATTGCGCGGCGGGGATAGCCCGGTGGGCTTTCCCCTGGAGGCAAGCGAAGCGCGCAGCGCTGCAGGCGCGAAGGCGTGAGGGTTCGAAGCCAGATGGCCGTGACGGCGAAGTCGGCACGGGGCGCAGCCCGAAAGCCCGGCGGCGCATTGCGCCGACACGTCCAAGGTTTCAACCGAACAGCACAGACGGAAAGCGCTATGCCTTGCTGGCCTTCCACTTGGCAAACCAATGCGTGGCCGAGCGATGCGAAATCCTCATCAGGTATGCCACAGCCAACGGGCTTGCCTGGGCTTCAAAGAGCTGGAAAACGCAATCCGCTCCACGCTTGCTCAAGGCACCGTTTTCCTTGATGTTCCTCGGGTGGCCGGGCTGGGCCGATTCCATGACCGACTCCGGAATGGCTTTCATGATGCGGTTCGTTTCCGCAATCACCTTGTTGGCCTTCACGATGCCCTGGTTGACCCGCTTCTTCAGCCGCTCAATCTCCGCAATGTAGGTCTTCTCCGCCGCTTCAAAGGCGAGGAAGTCGAGCGACGCCATCATGATGAACTTCTTCATCATGCCCTTGCTCACCTTCTCGCTTAGAACCTTGGCCCGCTTGGCGGCCGTGTAGTCATACAAAGGCATCGGCTTGAAGGTTTCGGGGTGACGCCGTGTCAGATCGGAATAGGCACCCACATCCACGGTCAGATCGTGGATCGTGTGTCCAATGATGTTGCGATAGTCCACCAGCTCCTTGAGTTCATCGCTCTCGGCCTGGTCAATGACGCCATCGGAGACCAGCACCGCGCGGGCCAACTCCAGCTTCTTGCCCTCCTTGGTCTTGGGTTTGCCATCACTGAGGCGATTCACCCCGTGCAGTTGGTCGGTGGCCTCGATGGAGCCCATGATGAAGCGCCGCAAGTCCTCCATGTAAAAAAGGACCAGCACCATCTCAAAGGCTCGGATTTTGAGAATCTCGGCTTCCCAGGCAGCAGGAGCCCTGCCATGCGGACGATGTTCTTTGCTCATCAGATATTGCCCCATATCACTTCACTTTAATGGCACTCGTCGTGTATGGGCGCAACGGAAGAAGGCATCGCGCGGTACAGCGATGCCTTCAACGCCGCCGCCTGAGCGCTAGCGAGGGCGGTGGCGTTCTGATTGGGCTGTTGGGCCTTCAACACCGGGCGCGGCCACCGCCGCGCCCGGATTTTTGAAGTTCACCGCGCCCAGGGTGGAACGGCCTGGGCGCGGTGCTGACGATGGATATTCCTTCGTCTCGATGATCCACCACACGGCGCGCGGCAAGGCGCGGTCCGTGATGGGGTGAATATCCGCGAGGTCGGTGCGGGCCGTCCAGCCCGAGGGCGGTCGCTAGCCGCGCACGTCGCCCTCGCCGTACCAGCGGCGGGCGCGCACAGTGCCGGGGGCGTAGATGGCCGTCATGCGCGGGCGGCTGGTGGTGTTGATGGTGGGCATGGTTCGGCTCCCTGCGGCAAAGCGCCCCGGCCATGGTCGGGGCGCTTTGCCTTCGGCATGGGTCAGGCGGCCAATGCCTCGGCAGGTTCATGCGTCACGGTGGCGGCTTCTTGCGCGCCGTTCTGCTGCGCAACCTGCGGGCTTTCCTCGGGTGCGTCTGCCTTCTTGAAGATGGCAGGCATCCAACCCGTCCCCTTCGCCAGCCGCTCGGCCTCGCTGGCAATGTCGGCCTTCTTGAGCTTTGCCAGCCGGTGGACGCTCTCGGGCGCGAACTCGCCCACGGCTTGCAAAACCGCCGCCTTCGGAATGTGCTTGAAGTAGCCTTCTGCGGTGGGTTGCCACCATGCGGCCATGTCAAGACCCACGGCCTGCGCCAGTTCCGCGCCGGGCTGCTGTGCCGTGGCGCGCGGCGTCACCACGTCCACGGCCCCCGCCACGCACACGGCCAGCAGTTGGACCAGCTCGCCTTGCTCCATCGCCAGCAGCGCGGCGAACAGTGCGGCGCTGTCCTCGGGCAGCTTGCCGCCCCATGCCTGCTGCAATTCGCGCAGCGCCACGGCGGCGGGAGACTCGGGCCAGTCCGGGGCCATGCCTTCCAGCCGGTCTTGCACCGTGAGGCGCACGCCCAGCGGCATGGAACCATTGCTCGGGCCGTAGTAGCGGCCCCGCAAGACGGTCTGCACCATGCCATGCACCAGCGCAGCCAGCGCCGCGTGCGGGTGCTGCGCCACCTCGATTTGCAGTGCGGCGGTGCGGTGGGCGCTCAGGCGGTGGGCCAGCCGGTCGGAAATTGCTGCGGCCTTGGGTTGCTCGTCTTCCTCGCCTTCGTCGTCGTTCGCGGCGTCCAGGCCACTGAAACCCTGGCGCAGCTTTTCCAGCGTGCGCAGCGCCTTGGCCTCGGCCTCGCGCAGCAGCCCTCGATGAATCACGGCCTCGCCGTTGCGGTTGATGGTCACGATGGCACCGGCTGCGGCCTTCACGTTCGCGCCGTACCCCTGCAAGCCATCCTCCAGCGCCTGCAACTGTTCGCCCAGCCGCTCGCCTTCCTCTTGCAGAGCATCGGCCTTGTCCTCGTCGTCGTCGTCCGTCGCCGCATCAATGGCTTCGGCCACCTCCTGCATCTTGGCTTGCAGCTTCTCGATGCGCTGTGCTTCGCGTTTGTTCGGCTCGCGCCGCTCTCTCGGCGCACGCTGGAAGGCGTGCAGGTCGGCATGGGTCATGCCCGGCGTGGCATCGGCCCAAGCCCAGCCCTCGGTCTTCACCTCGGCAGCGATGCCCGCCAGCTTGTCTTGCGCCAGCCGCTCCAGCAGCGCGGCATCGGTCAGATACACGCCCGCGTCACCTTCCGCGAACAGGTCACGGCGGATGCCACCGCCTGCGGCCTCGTAAGCATCCAGCCCGACGAAGCGCACCAGCGGATGGCGGCAAGCATCAATCTCGCGCTCGGTGAGGCGTTCGCGCAGCGCGGACGGTTGGCGCTGCCATTGCGGGGCGTCGTAATAGGCAGCTTCCTGTGCCGCATGGTCATCCGTCCCGGCCAGGGCCATCAGCTGGTCAAGGCTCACGGCATCGGCCCGATAGTCCGCCATCAGGCGCGGCGAGACATTCGCCAGCTTCAAGCGGCGCTGCACCACCAGCGGCGTGACGGAGAAATCCGCTGCAATGTCCTCGATGGGCCGGCCCTCGGCCACCAGTGCGGCAAAAGCCTCGAACTGGTCTGCCGGGTGCATGGCTTCGCGCTGCACGTTTTCCGTGAGACTGGCGGTGCGGGCCGTGCCATCGGCCACCTGCAGGCAAGGCACTTGCCAATCCTTGGCGATGCGGTGCTTCTTCGCCAGCAGCTTGAGGGCTGCGAGGCGACGGCCACCTGCCACCACCTCGTAATGCTCGCCACCTTCCTCACGTTGTGCGGCGGGAATCACGATCAGGTTTTGCAGCAGGCCCACGCGCTGGATGCTCGCGGCCAGCTCGGGGATGGACATGCGCGGGACGGTCTTGCGCACATTGCGGCCCGTGGGGCGCGACACCAGCCGCGACAGCGGCACCAGAATCATGTGCTTGCTCGGATCGGCGGCTTGCAACACGTTCGCGGCGCTGTTGGCTGCGGTGTGGACGGCGCGGGCTTCGGTGGTGGTAACGGCGTTCATGGTGAATCTCCAATCAAGTGAAACAAGGGAATGGGGGGGAAACCGCCCCTCCGGCGGGAAAAACGTCAGAGGGGGTCAGGCTTTGAGGGCGCGCATGCCATCGGCCAGCAGCCACAGAGCACGGTTCAGGCGAATGTCGGAATCAATGCCCTGCACGGGGCGGGTCTGTTGCCTGCGGCCATTGGCGGCGCGACCATGCAATCCGCCCTTGGTCAGGTTCTCCTGCGTGCGGTTGAACACGCTCCACAGGTCGGGGCGGCGGTCATCGAAGCGGCGCGGCATCAGGATTTGCGATTCCGTGATGGGCGCGGGCTTGGTCGGGTCGTCGTACTTTAGGGCCAGCGCGGCGCGGGCGAACACTTCCGATTCACCGGCGTCCAGCGTGATGGCCTGCATGGATTCGCGCGATGCCTGCGCATGCTCGAAGCCGCCCAGCACCTGATAGGCGCCCTCGATGACATGCCCGGCCACGTCGCCTTTGTGGGGCACGCGCACATCGCCCACGGTGTCGCCGCAGACAAGGCCATTGCTGCACACGAAGCGGAACATGCCGCCCAGCAATTGATAGCTGCTCGTGCCGTCGTGCGAGTTCAGCAGGATGATTTCGTTGGCTTCGCGGGCGTTGATCTGGTTGGCATGGCGCAGGCGCAGCATGTGTTTCGTGTGCTCGCGCCGGCCCTCGTTGCGCACGCGGGTCTGGCACACCATGAAGGGTTGAAACCCTTCCTTTCGAAGCTCGGTCAACACGGCAGCCGTGGGGATGTAGGCGTATCGCTCGGAACGGCTCTCATGCGGGGCATCCGCGAAGATGGACGGGGCCACCCTGCGAATCTGGTCATCGGACAGCGGGGTTTCGCTGCGCAGCGCGGAGGAGTGGGAAGCAAAACGGGTTGCAAGCATGTCGTTCTCCTGAACAAAAAGGCTGTTGAAGAAAACCGCACACCGGATTCCTAGATTCGGAGCCCAGCCTTTATGGCTGTTCGGTGCGGTCGGCACGAGGAACCCGGTTGGCCCTGTTGCCACCGTCTTTCCTGAGTTCATCGCCCGCGGCCAAAGGAGCGCGCGGACGGGGGCCGTCAAGGAAGCAAGCGCAGGGTGGGTGCGGCCCGCAGCGCAGCGAGGACACGGCCCTGCGCGCCTTGATGGCACTCGGGAGCGGGCTACGGTCGCGGACAAGGTGATGGGGTCAGGGAAGACGGCTGGACATGGCAACGGCCCCTTCCGCCGCAGACCGCACGGCAAGCGAAGCGCGCAGGCCCGGATCTGGAAGCCGGGCCGGAGGCGTCAGCCGAGCGGAGCGAGGGAACGATCGAAGCCCGTAAGGGGGGCGAGACGCCGCAGGCGGCTCGATGCGCCAGCACGAGAGCGCGACCGGCCATATGCCATTGGCCGGGGACGCCCATGACGCCCTGGAGTGCCGATGTACCTGGTGCAGGACTTCGCAACAGCGTTTCAGGTACCGACAGAACCAGAGTGCTTCAATATGCTGCCAGCATGTCCACCAGCCAAGACCGTCCATGACATTGCATTCCCCCGCCTCCCCCAAGAACGTCTGCGAAGAGCTTCTCATGGAGGAAAAGCGGCACAACGCCGAGCATCACATCCTGCCCAGCGAAAGCGCCGTGGCGGATCGGCTTCTGGCGAGAGGCCTGGAAATGACCCCGGCCTACGAGGAGCTGCACAGCAAGCTGCACCAGCATCCGCACGCCCTCAAGACATGTCTGGGACTGGTTCTGACTGCGGCAGCACTTTGGAATCCCGAGAAGATCGCGGAAGCGCGCAATGCGCGGAGCGAACTCACCAAGGTGAACCAGCAGATTGCCAAGCAGGCTGCCGAACTGGCTGAACTGCTTCAGCAGCGCTCGGATCTCGGCAACACGTCAGGCTTCCGGACGGATACGCACTACCACGTTTGTGATGTGATCCAGGCATCCGCCCAGCAGAACTACGGGTTCAGAAACTATGTGCAGGAGCGTCTCGAAAATCTGCAAGGACAGTTCGATCTCAAGTACTGGCCCACGTTGAGCGACTTCGCCCGTGAGCTGGCTCGCGATGCCGCGACGGCGGTTGCACAGGCATCCGACCCTTTGACGGCGGCAGCAACGGCCGCCTCGCGGGCTTCTCTGGCCGATTTCTTCAAGGCCCTCTTCGCGAGCATCGAAGAGAACAGCGCACGGAGTTTCGGCCCCCTTCCCCATGGGCTGCAGATCAGCGACAGCACGTTCGCCATCCTGGTGAACTGCGCGCTGGATCTCGACGCGGATAGCATGGTGGACGGCCCCTACGTGAAGCGTCTGCGTCAACGCGAGCGCGAAGGTGCCAAGTGATGTTCCAGCAACGAAAGGGCGGCAATGGCATACGACGCGAGCATCTGGCGGGTGGACACCGAAGCCGCACCGGCGCGTCCCACGCCGCATGCCGACACTGTGCCGCTGACATGGGCGCACGACTCGCGCACCGGCGAACCGCGCTACATCCACGACGCTGAGGTCATCGACGCAAGCGCTGAATGCCAATGCCCGGCCTGCGACCTGTCGCTGACGCCGGTGTTGGCAGGGCAACCCCTGCGGAGGAACCCCACAGCGCACTTCCGTCACCCCAAGGGCGCCCAGAAAGATGACTGCACCCTCGTTGCCGCGCGACTGGCCGCGATCCGGCATCTGCAGGAACGGGGCTTCATCGATCTGCCCAGGCGCCGGATGTCGGCCAACGCCATCGGCTTCAGCGGCCAGGGCTATGAAGGCTGGGCTGAGAAGCGCGCAGAGCGCGTCTCCATCACCAGCGCGGTGCTCCACGACCACGCCACCGCGCTGTTGACGCTGGATGACGGCCGCGAATTCCTGGTCGACCTCACGGGGCAGCGCGATGCCGGCAGCGACGGCCAAGGGCGGGCCATCGTCACCCTGTTCCTCTCCGATCCCGCCATCGCGATGATGTCGCCGGACGAGATCCGCGCGCGCCTGCGCCTGCTTCCCGACATCCGCTGGTGCGCGCACTGGGACGACCAGGCGTTGCAAGCGGCCGCGAGCGCGCAGGCCCAGCAGGCCGCGCGCGAGGCCATGGATGCCTGGGAAGCCGCAGACGAAGCACAGTTCCATCAGTATCTGCCCCCGGACCTGGAGCCGTCCATTGCGCTGCAATGGCGCCGCGAGACGCTGTTGCACAGTGAAGTCAAGGCGATCCTGGAACAGGCCTCCCAAATTGCAACGCCCAGCCTCGAGCTCAAAGTGACCCGCTACGCCCCGGAAGAATTCAGCGGCGAATGGGAGGACAACACGCTTCGCGTTCAGTGGATGGCAGGATCCACGACGCTGTCGCTGGAAAAGACCCAATTGGAAGAGCGCCAAGGCAGCATCGTGCCCGATGTCATCTGCACCCTCCGCGAACCTCGACCGTATATTTACGGCGTCACAGAGACTTGGCTCGACGATGCCTTCGAAGAGTTGGTGGAGGACACCCACAGCAGCCAGCGCTGGCCCCAGACCTTGCTGATTGAAGTTACCGTGACCCACGGCATCGATCAGGAGAAGCTGCGCCGTATCCAGGCACTCGACATGCCGACGCTGGAAATCGACATCGGCTCGCTCGGTGGCCGGGTGACCCGGGAAGGTCTGCGCCACCTGGTGGTGAACGAAACCATCGGCAAGCGCTGGGTGCATCACCCTGCCCTGCGGTGGCGCCACCAGATCCTCGAAACGAAACTGGACCAGCATCCAGTCACGGTAAGGTTTCAGGAGCGCCTGGCCGAGCTGCGACGCCCCCGCTTGCTCGCGACGCCGGCGTCGGAGTGGGCCAGGATTTATCTGGCCGCCGCCACGGAATTCCTCGACACCAACACCCGCATCAACAAAGCCCGGCGTGCACATCGGGGGCCGGGCCCAGAACCCGAGCCATTGCGGGAAGACAGCGAGCCCTGGCTGCGGCTCATGGAGGCAGCGGAAGCCCTGGCTGCGCATGGTTATCCAGGCGGTGCCGACCACGAGATGGTGGGTGGCGCCGGCATCGTTTCGCGGCTGCTGTCGATCCAGCACAACCGGGGCATCGGCTATGCATTCAGCACGGGTTACCAAGTGCTCAACGCCATCATGCAGAGCACGCCCGGCTACCAGCACTGGCACACGCTGTATCTCATGGCCGTCAAGGCCTACGGTCTGGACGCTCGGCTCACCCCAGGGCAAGTCGAGCGCTATGGTTCCTGGCGACAAAGCGTCATCGACAAGGTGAACGCTGGCGACGAGACGCACCTGCGGCCCGGGCGCTATGACGCGGTGCTCGGCGTGCTGTTCGCCGAGATGGCACCGCGTCTTGCCAACGGCTATGGCCGAAACCCGCAGTCCGAGTAACTGGGCGAAGGCGGTGCGTCTCCCGGCACAATGACATCCACGATGGACATACGAGAGCTACAAGACGAGGAACTGAGTGCCCAAGCCCGCGAATGGAGACAGCGAGCGCTGGGTGGAGAAAGGGACGCGCGCGGCATGGCGCACGAACTGGAGCGCGAAGTGCGCCGCCGCTTTGGCATGCCCATGAACGATGCGCCACATCCGCTGCCGAAGGTGTGCCTTCTGGCCGAACTGCCACGGGCACGGCCGCCACGCTGGAAGCCCTGGTGACTGCGCCCGCTGGCGTTGGAAAGAACCCGAAGGCATCTTCTGACTATCCCCGCATGGAAGAACCCGGCATCCCAAGTGACGATCCGCTGGAGCACATGCTCCAGCGCTCGGGCGCATTGCATGAACGGCTGGACGCGCTGCTGGGCGACGCCGAGTTCTACGGCTCGCCCCGTGGCGAAGCCACTCTAGGCATGTGTCTGGTCGCCATGGAACATGCGATCGCATTGCGCGCCCTGATGGCGTTACGACTGCCGACCTCGGCCGTCAGCCTCATGCGTCTGCAGTTCGAGGCCCTGACGCGGGCGATGTGGCTGCTCTATGCCGCCAGCGATGCGACGATCGGCAAGCTGATGGCTCCTCTGACGCTCGCGAGCGAGCAGGCAGCCAAGAACCTGCCCGGCGCAAGCGAAATGATCGACCAGATCGGCAAGCGGATCGGACAAGGTGTGCCACCGGCAGCGCACCAGATGCTGTCGCACTTCAAGGACGTGTCTTGGCACGCCATGAACTCATTCGTGCATGGCGGCATCCATCCGCTGCGGCGCAACGCTGACGGCTTTCCCGTTGATCTCGCACTGCAGGTGCTGCGCAACTCCAACGGCCTGACCACCATGACGGGCATGACGATGGCAGTCCTCACCGGAGATGAGGCGGTGGCCAACCCCATCAGCAAGATCCAGCCGGCCTTCGCCGACTGCCTACCTGATCTGCTGAGATCTTGAACAGGGCATCTTGCGACGCCCCATGTCATATCAGTGGACGACTCGGCCAGCGTGTCGTGCATCACGCACATAGGCGCTCAATCGCTTCTCCGCACGAAAGTGCAGATCACGCTCGATTGGCAGACCCAGGCGTCCACGCACCAAAGCCAGTTCGGCCAAGCTGACCCAACCCAGCTCAGGGATCCCCAGGCCCAGGTCGCAAAGCCCGAATGCATGGTCGTGGTTGTCAGAATCGATCTCAGTTAGCAGCCAGGTTGCGCCGGCGTCGGGCGTGAACAGTTTGACCACAGGAGGCGGATCGAAGTCCGGGGTTTCGATGTATTCCTGGCCGTTGGCCAGCAGCAGCGAACGCTGCTCGTCTGTGATGAATGGGTAGTTCATGCTGAACTCCTGAAGGATGCCGGGCGAAGTTGCCCAGCCCTTCCGGGTCACGGCGCAGCGCAAGCTGTCAGGGGTCCACGACGGCCGCAGGCCGCAAGCGTGCAAGCACGCGCCGCCCTTGACCGCGAGCACGCCGTGGCACGATAGGGAAACAGCAAGCGCCCATACTCCGCCGCTTCACTAGGCCCGAGGCGTCATGGGATCAAGGCCGGATGGCCGCGATTCGGCATGAAGCACGGAGCGCAGCCTGCAAGTTTGGCGGTGAACCGCCAGGACGCCGTAATATTTCTACTTGAAACAGAAAAATCCCCGCAGGCAGCGCAGCCAGACGAGGGAGCTTCTGGGCGACAAACACGACAACTACGGGAGGAGGCCCATGTCAATATTGCAGGAGATACTGAACTGGACCAAAGGGTTGCCCGAATGGCAGAGCGATGCCGTGGCACGTTTGCTTGCCAAGCAGACACTCGCGATGGAAGACCAGAATGATCTGCTCGCGCTACTCAAGGCGGCACATGGCATTCCGGATCCCAAAGACCGTAAGCCCAAGCCACTGACCGCCGAACAGATTCCCGCCCCGGTTCAAGTGACGACTCACGTTGAGCTGCGGGCCATCAAGAACATGCGGCACGTCAACGCGATTGCCGAGAACCAACATCTACCCTTCAGCGCCTCCGGCATGACCGTCATCTATGGCGATAACGGGTCAGGAAAATCGGGCTACTCCCGCGTTCTCAAACGCGCATGCCGTGCGCGCGATCAGTCGGAGGCCATTCATCCGAACGCCAACTTGCCTGCGGGCAAGGCAGGAACTCCGGAAGCCACTTTCGAGATCGCTGTCGACGGGGTTGCGCAAGACGCACACTGGCAACACGGCAAGGCGGCCCCTGCAGCGCTGTCGTCGTTTGCGATTTTCGACTCGCGTTGCGCCCGTGCCTACCTCGATAGTGAAGACGATTTTTCGTATGTACCCTACGGGCTCGATGTATTCGAGGGCCTGGCTAAAGTCTGCAAGCATTTGAAGACGGCGATCGAGACCGAGTACGCTCAATCTGCCGCTGATCTTTCCGCCTTTGCTCCCCTGCAGGGAGACACGCTCGTCGGCAAGCTGATCGCGTCGCTTTCCGCCAAGACAACTCAGGTCCAGATTGATGCGCTCGCGACTTTGACTCCGGAGGAACTTGCCCAGCATGCGTCCCTGGACAAGAGCCTGAAGGAGAACAACCCGAAGGAGAAAGCTGCGCAATTGCGATTGCGCGCCCGCCGTGTCGCAGCCATTGCAACGAATGCGGCCAGCAAAGGCGCACAAGTAGATCAAGCTGTCGTCGCCAAACTGAAAGCCCTGGCAGACAGCTATCGCACGGCGCAAGCTGCAGCCGCCCTCGCGGCGAAGCAGTTCAAGGAAGGCGAAAACATGCTGCCAGGCACCGGCGGCGAGACATGGCGCGAACTTTTCGAGGCGGCGCGCAAGTTTGCCATCGAATCCCACCCTGACAAAACGTTCCCCGAATTGGGTGCGGACGCACCCTGCCCTCTCTGTCAGCAAGCGCTCGCCGAAGGTGCTGACCGCTTGCTGCGCTTCGAAGCCTTCATTCAACAGGAGGTGGAAAAAACCTCCCAGGCGCGTCGTGCGGCCCTGTACGCCGAATACAAGCCCTTCGCTGCACAGGTTCTCACGCTGAATCTAGACGACGTGACGCATGGAGAAATCGAGGCCCTGGACCCGCAGTTGGCCGCCGATGCCAAGGCGTTCGAGCCGCTCCTGACCGCTCGCCAGGAAGCCATCAAAGCGGCAGTGATCTCGCACCAGTGGGATGGCGTCAACCAACCCTTGTTCAATCCAGCCGAACGGCTTCAGGCTTTGGCGAACAAGCTGAATGCCGAAGTGGAGACCTTGGAGAAAGCCTCAGACGAAAAGGCCCGTGCAGCCCTACAGAAACAGTTCCTGGAACTGGATGCGCGGGTACGACTGAGTCAAGTCAAGGATGCTGTCACCACAGCAGTCAATCGACTCGCCCACCAGGCCAAGCTCACGAAGTGCCTGTCTGCCGTGAAGACCAACGCCATTTCGTTGAAGGCATCGGAGTTGGCGGAAAAGGTCGTGTCGAAGGAACTGGCCGAATCGCTGAACCGCGAATTCAAGGCGCTCGGTGTCGGCACGCTGCGCGTTTCGCTGCAAAGCCGGTCGGATCGGGGCAAGGCCCTGCACAAGCTCAAGCTGGAACTGCCGCAAAGCCGCAGTCCAGGGGACATCTTGAGCGAAGGGGAGCAACGTGCAATCGCGGTCGGTTCTTTCCTTGCCGAGGTTGGCTTAAGCGGAGGCAATGGCGGCATCGTGTTTGATGATCCCGTATCGTCACTCGATCATCGTCGGCGCGAACGTGTGGCAAAGCGCCTGACCGCCGAGGCAGCACAACGGCAGGTCGTCGTATTTACCCACGACATCTATTTCCTGTGCCTGCTCGTCGAAGAAGCGAAGTTGGCCGGTGTCCCCATCGCTACCCAAAGCCTGACCCGCCGCGCAGAGGGTTTCGGGGTTGCGGACCCGGATCTTCCATTTGAGGGGAAAACGGCAAGCAAGCGAATCAACGCCCTGAAAGCTCAACACCAAGGCATTGCAAAGCTTTACAAGGATGGCGAAGAGCAAGAGCACAAGCGGCAAACCATCGATGCCTACTTCCGCTTGCGCATGGCGTGGGAGCGCGCCGTAGAGGAGGTGTTGTTACACCAAGTCATCCTTCGTTTCCGAAAAGGCGTCGAGACTCAGCGACTGGCTGGCGTAATAGTCGAAGATGACGACTACGCGCGGGTAACCGCGGGCATGACAAAGTGCTCCAACTATGCGCACGACAAAGCGCTCATGGGCGGCGTGGCCGTCCCCGAACCCGATGAACTGCTCGCCGACATCATGGCGCTGGAAACTTGGCGCGGACAAGTTGAGGCGCGCAATGTGAATACGGCGAAGAAGCGTAAGGCCGGACCGGCCGTCGCGCCACCTACCGCAGCACCATAGGCGGCTCAGGGTTCTTTCAGCACGCTACGGAGACTGAGCCTGTCCGAAATTTTGTGCCCGAGTCATCACACGTCGCCGTCATCGATATCGTCAAAGATGCTTCGCGTGCCGTGCTTTTCCTCAGAGGGCTCAACGGCTCCAAGAGTCCGAGGACTTCTCTTCGGTTCGGGCGTCTCGGTTTCGGCGATCCATTCATTCGCGAGATCTATCTCGCGCTCAATCAGCTTGACTGCATCTGCATCCCCGCTGAATCGCATCTTGAGGGTGTTGAACGATTCGATAATATCTTGCATGTGCTCATCCGGAGGGTCGGAGGAATGGTTGTTTTGCACCTCTAGCCGCAGTTCTGGCAGCTTCGGCAGTAGGTCCGCGCGCGCGGCTTCCACAAGCTCATCAAATTCTTCTTCTGTGAAGACACTGCGCACACCGGCATCTTTCAAGGCGTATGTGTCCTCACCCGCAATCGCATAGTTGCTAACGTTCTCGACGAACTGTCTTCGGTTCTCCTCGGGAAGGAGCCCGAACTCATGCAGGCGTACCGCGAGATCAACCTCAGGTACAGCGCCAAGGCTCAGCCCCGGCTTGGACACACGCTCCAAGGTTTCCGCTGACTGCTCAAGGAACAACGCCAAGAACTCTTTGGAACAGCGACTGGCGAGAAACCGGTGGAGTGTCCATCTCGCCCCCCACGAAGACATCCACTCCACTTTGTACATATCGCTGGCTGAGAACTCCCGCAGGCGCGCAACCATCATCGGGAAGAGCGGCTTCGGAACAACAACCGCCTTTTCAAAGCCGACGTTGCCGCATGTGACCTGGGATGTCAGATTCTCCGTGGAGCTTCCACTCAAGAAAATGCCGAGCAAATCAGGACTGAAAGCCAGAGTCGCAGCGTACGCATCGCCGATGGTCGGGTGCTTGAAACGCCACACCGGCTGGTCGTCAACCTGGACATTGGTCACAAGACTGCCGTTGAGCGCATCGAGTGCGGTGATGCACTCTCCCAGTGTGCTGCCAAGCCGCTCCAGTGCTTGCGTTTCGGTGCCCTGTAAGGTGACAGGGCTTTCGAGGTGATCTTTCCTCATGTAGATCAAGCCGAGCGCGGCCTTGCTGTTCGCATCCAATCCCTGGATCACTTCAAGCAGAAGCTGCTCGCGCTTTTCCACGAACTGTCCAAGATGGTATTCACCCACGTAGAGGTCCTTGGTGAACAGCGGATCCGCGATGCGCCGTGCCGTCTCTGGAATGAAGCGCGGATGTGCTGCCACGCCTTCTAAGTGAGGTTTGATATCAGCCCGAAACGCGGTGGGCTGCTTTCCGAGCTTCAGATGGTTGTACAAAATCTGTTGTCTTTCTAAGGCCGATAGGTCATGAACATCGATCACTACCTGGCTTTCGCCGAGCAGCGGGAACGCACTTTCCTTGAGGTCATGACGCGCACGGTTGTAGATGTAATTCCGTGAGGTCATGACGATCTTGACCCCTTGACGCAACATCGCCTTCACCTGTGCCAGCGAATGGTTCCAGCCCTGCACTAGTGGCGACTCGTACTGCGTCACGCCAAATGCATCGTCAATCCAGAAGAACTGAGAGGGTTCGTCAACGTTCCAACGCTCGACGATCTTGGCCGGGTCGACCAGCTTGACTACCGATGACTTCCACTTGTCAGCCGCAGCCATTGCCAACATGGAAGCAATGGTTGTTTTTCCCGCTGCCGGTTCTCCGATAAGCAGCACAAATCCATGTTCATCGAGGGCACTGACCGCTTTCCGATAGGAATCCGTGATGACAACCTTGGCCAGGTCTTCCCGCAGCGATTCAAGAACGGCGCGCGCCTGCGAGTAGGCCCGTTCATCCAGGATTTGACTCAGGTCTCCCAGACCATATACACGGGGCACAAGCATCCGTAGGCGGGTGTTGTCCCTGATCTGGTCCTCTATCCAGGTAGACCCATATATCAACACATGCATGGCTCCGAGTTCGATCAAGTCCGCCCTAATCTGCGCCTCCTGTTTGGCAGATACACCGGCATTCGTCATCAGGACATAGACATCGCAAAGCCCATCAGCCGCCAGCTTGCGCACCTTGGGTATTTCGTCCGCCATGACGGACCTTGTGAGGAGCTGACTAGCCTTGCTTGAATATTTGCATTGAATGACAAACTTCCCGCTGAGCGCCTCACCCGTTGCCGGTGTCCAACTACCAGCAAAAGCGCCATCTCGCCCTGCGTCATTCGAATCCAGAAATGACTGCACGGTTTGCCCAAGCACTTCCCTCGCGATGGTGAGGCACAGCTGCTGAAAGCTGTTCCATCCAAGACGGTGTAAATCGTACATACCTACTCCTCAAACCGAGCACACGCAACCAAGCATCAAATTCAAGAATGATTGTGCCTGTCCACTACTCCGGGCTTCGCCCTGACAGGTTGTCCCAATCACCCGTGATAGTCACCATGAGCGACAATTCATCCGCTCACGGTCATCGTCATGCCAACATCATTGCCAGCGACCCCAAGCCCCTTACCGCATCCAAACACGGCCGGCTACGACGACATACCTCAGTTTTCAGCGGCAGCGCCCTTACCTTTCCGCCGCACCATCCGCCGGCACGAACTGCACCAGATCGTCCCCCTGGCCGAGACAACGGTCTACGAGATGGAGCAGCGCGGCGAATTCCCCAAGCGCTTCCGGCTCACGCCCCGCTGCGTCGTCTGGGACCTGGAAGAGGTCGAGGCATGGATCGAAGAACGCAAACGAGCCTCGCGCGCAGCGAAGTCCAGCACACCTGTCGGCCCGGATGTCAGGCGACGCCTGTACCGGCCCGTCAGGTGAGCGTTCTCAACACAATTCCGTGAATATCAAGGCGCCCCTGCCTTCGTCCTGACTAGCGACGCGCCCGGCAAGACCTGCGCCATCTGAGCGACAGCCAGAGCCACCGCCGCATTGCGATCCATCGCCTCCCGGCTGAAAGCCAGAGCGGCATGTCCAGGTCGCCCCCAGCCCACCGTAGCATCGGCACAGTCACTGCCTGCCAGCCGGCGCAAGACCTCATCCTGCGAATCCAGCTCAGGATTCAGCGCATAGACCAGTGTGAAATCGTGAACCATCGCGATTGCTCCGTCTTCTTGCTTTTCCACCGCATCAGCGCGCCATGATCCGCGCCAGTGCGTCCGCCAACTGACCACAATCCGCGGCGCGCTTGGCCGCCGTGCGCTGCGCCAAGTTGTGCAGCTTGCGCCGCACACCGGGTAAATCAGCCGCGTGAGGCAGCCCGATCAAGCTGAAATCCGGCTGCTCGCCCTCGATGGATTGCAGAAAGGCGCGCGACGGCTCATCCAGCCACGCTGCCACGCGCGACAACAGGCGCTCGCGAATCTCCAGCAAGACCCCGACCTCGATGGGCTCGGTCGTCATGCCCTTGAAATGGGCCTCGAAGGTCACCTCGAAATCCGCAGGCGCGCGAGGCGCCAGCATCTCCCAGGCCGGCTTGGGGCTGCACGTCAGGTACACGAGAAAGGTGCGCCAGAGCATCTCATCCGCCCGCTCGTCCTCCAACAGCAAGCCCACATCGAAAAGATCGCGCGGATGCTGCCGCGACAGCGCCGCCGCGAGCTTGCCGGCATAGAGGTCGGCGAAATCCAGCACCTGCACCTCGGCGAAGCCGAATGCGTCCTCCACCCGCGGGCGCACCACCATTCTGCGCACCGGATGCACCGTGCCGCGCATCACCGGCGTCGTCTCGATCTGCACGCGCGCGCGGCCTCGGCTAGCAACCAGCCGCGTGACAGTACCTGCGCCCTCGCCCGCCGAGGTCTGCACCTGCAGTTGCAACGGGCGGGCGCGCAGCACATCGGCCAATCGCCCAAGGGCTTCGGCAATCAGCTTCGCATCCTCGGCGTAGTCGTGGACAGGCAGCCAAGCCAGATCTATATCCACCGACAAGCGCGGCAGGTCGTGCTCGAAGAGGTTAATTGCCGTGCCGCCCTTGAGCGCGAAGCGCGGCTCCTGCGCGAGCACCGGCAGGATCTCGACCAGCAGCCGCACCCGGTCGGTGTAGCGCCGATCCCAATGGTCAAGCCAGGTGCTCATCGAGGTCTCCTGGCAAGGTGATCTGGTAAGTCGGATGCAAGCGCCCGCCGGGCACCAGCGCGCGCTTGCCCCGGCCCAGCTCGACCCCATCGAGGGGCACATGAGACAGCCACGCATGCTTGTGACGTTCGGCCAGGGCCAGGAACAGCCGCTTCGCCTTGATGCTGCGGCAGTGGCGCAGCATCAGACCGACACGCTGCGGCCGCAGCGTCGTCATCGCCTGCATCAGCGCATCAGCCTCATACACCAGCGCCGCATCCGACACGCCATCGCACAGCTCCAGCATGGCCCGCTCGGGCGTGGAGCACACCAGTGCCGAATCGGCACCCGAGTCCATCCGATGCCACGCCAGCCCCTGCCCGGCCAGCACGGACTCGGACACCTCGGCCGTGAACGACACGGTAGGCAGATCGAACGGACCCTTGCCGAGGAACGCGAAGCTCTCCTGCAACGGCAGCTTGCTCATCCAGCCTGGCGGCCGCTCCGGCCCATAGAGGGTAATCGTCCCGGCATCGCCCAGGCGCAAGTAGTGCTCGTGCCCCTGCAAGGTCAGCGCGAAGCGTCCCCCCAAATGCAACTGCATCCCCTCCCCGGCTTGCAGGCTGCGCACCACACCATCCCACTGCAGACGCCCGCCCTGGCGCATATACACGCCACGGGCCGGCGACGCCAGCCAGCCGCTGCCGAAATAGCGTGCGACGAGGCTGTTCGAGTAGCCATGCGCCCGCAGCCAGCGGCTGGAAACCAGGCGCGTATCTCCCAGCTCGGCCAGCAGGCGGTTCAGTTTTCCTGTATTTTGATCACCCATAGTGCTCAAAATACAGCTTTCTCGAACTCCCGCCAAGACTCGACGGTTCAATAGATCAGAAATTCGATCACTCACAGTGATCTTTTTACGACAACGGTAAACCGCCCGCCGCCCAGCGGCGGCACGTTCCAAGAGGATCTGCATGCGATCCCCCCTGTCACACGGTCGCACTCAGTACCGGCACCACCACGTTCTCCGGCATCAGCTTCGGCACGTAGGTCTGGCCATCGATCCAGGCATCGACCATGTTGGCCCACTCCTGCAGCATGTGGCGCCGCTGCTCGGCGTACTCGGCCTTGTTGTAGATCGAGCGCGAGGACCGCCCGTCCTCGTGCGCCAGGCACTTCTCGATCCAATCACGGTTGAAGCCGATTTCGTTCAGCAGCGTCGAGCCGGTGCGGCGCAGATCGTGGACGGTGAAAGGCTCCAACGGCAAGCCCTCAGCCTTCGCTCGCTCCGCGACGATCTGCGTGACCCGGTTCAAGGTCGCGTTCGACATGCAGCGATCAGCGTCGTAGCGCGACGGCAGCACGAACTTGGAGCCGGCCGCGCATGTGTGCAAGGCCACGAAGATGTCGAGCGCTTGGCGCGACAGATAGACCACATGCGGGTTGCGTCCCTTCATGCGCTGCTTCGGGATCGTCCAGGTCGCGTTCTCGAAATCGACCTCATCCCAGGTGGCCTGGATCAGCTCGCTCTTGCGCACCAGGGTCAGCAGGATCATGCGCAGCGCCAGCCGGATGGTCGGATAGGTCGCCACCGATTCCATCTGCCGCGCCATCAGCCGGATCTCCAGCGGCGACAAGGCGCGATCCTTCGGCACGAAGGTCGCAATCGACGCGGCCCCTACATGCTCAGCCGGGTTGTCCACCTTCTCGCCGTGCAGGATGGCGAAGGCATAGACCTGCTTCACGATGTCGCGGACGTGTACCGCAGTGGCTGGAGCACCGCGCGCCTTCACCTTATTGCAGAGGGCGCGCAGGTCATCAGCGGTGATTTCGTTGAGCTGCCTATTCTGGAAGGCCGGCAGAATGTCCCGATCGACGATGCTCTTGCGCATTGCCTTGGTGCTGTCGGCCATTCGAGCGCCGGCCAGCCACTTCTCGGTCACGTCGCCAAAGGTCTTGGCGGCGGTCAGCCGACGCTTCTCGCGCTGCTTCTCCAGCGCGGGGGACTTGCCCTGGGCCACTGCCTTCTTGGCGTCGATCAGCTTTTCACGGGCCATCGCCAGTGAAATACCCGCCGGCCCGTAGCGGCCAATGGTCAGGGTCTCACGGCGCCCGTTGAGACGGTAATCGTAGCGGAAGGTGACGGTACCGGTAGGCGATACCGTCACGTACATCCCATCCCGGTCAGAAGCCTTATAAGTCAAAGACTTAGGCTTCAAATTGCGCAGTGCGGTGTCGGTAAGCATCGAGGTTTTCCTCCTGTTGGTGACGGCTTTTACCGTCAGGGGTCAGGAGACCTGCTGATGCCCGGAAAGCCGCATGAAATCAGCTTTCCAGAGGAGACTTTTACCGTCAAAGACCGGTTTGGTCTCAATAGTGAACGGGAGGGTCTTAGTCCGGCCTCCGGTTCTTACCGCCACATTTACCGCCAACCTGTTCCGCTGGCCGGCGATAGCCACCGATAGCTGCCGTGACGTATTTCTTTTTAAATCAACACGTTACGGCGGTTTTTCGATAGCTGGCGATAGTCCCCGAAGGACGTCAAATCACTCCCACTCAATCGTCGCCGGTGGTTTGGAGCTGACGTCGTAGGTCACGCGGTTGATGCCGCGTACTTCGTTGATGATGCGCCCCGACACTTTCTTGAGCAGCGCGTAGGGCAGCTCGGCCCAGTCGGCGGTCATGAAGTCGCTGGTCTGCACGGCGCGCAGGGCGACCACGTAGTCGTAGGTGCGGCCGTCGCCCATCACGCCCACGCTCTTGACGGGCAGGAAGACGGTGAAGGCCTGGCTGGTGAGGTCGTACCAGGTCTTGCCGGTGGCTTCATCCACGTGGTTGCGCAACTCTTCGATGAAGATGGCATCGGCACGGCGCAGCAGGTCTGCGTATTCCTTCTTGACCTCGCCCAGGATGCGCACGCCCAGGCCGGGGCCGGGGAAGGGGTGGCGGTAGACCATTTCGGGCGGCAGGCCCAGGGCCACGCCGAGTTCGCGCACCTCGTCCTTGAACAGGTCGCGCAACGGCTCCAGCAGCTTGAGGCCCAGTTGCTCGGGGAGGCCGCCCACGTTGTGGTGGCTCTTGATGGTGACGGCCTTCTTGCTCTTGGCACCGCCCGATTCGATGACGTCGGGGTAAATGGTGCCCTGGGCCAGCCACGTCGCGCCTTTGACGGTGCGACCTCCGGTCTCGCCCTTGGCGCCGTCACCCTTGAGCTTGGCAGCTTCCTGCTTGAACACATCGACGAACAGGCCGCCGATGATCTTGCGCTTTTGTTCGGGCTCGCTGACTCCTGCCAGCTTGCCCAGGAACAGGTCGCTGGCGTCCACACGGATGACCTTGGCGTGCAGCTTGCCAACGAACATGTCCATGACCATGTCGCCCTCGTTCAGGCGCAGCAGGCCGTGGTCCACGAACACGCAGGTGAGCTGGTCACCGATGGCGCGGTGGATCAGCGCAGCGGCCACGGACGAGTCCACGCCGCCCGACAGGCCCAGGATCACTTCTTCATCGCCCACCTGCTGGCGGATCTGCTCCACCGCCTCGGCGATGTGGTCGCGCATCACCCAGTCGGGCGAGGTGCCGCAGATGCCGAGCACAAAACGATCCAGCAGCGCCCTGCCCTGCACGGTGTGCGTGACTTCGGGGTGGAACTGCACGGCATAGAAGCGGCGGTCTTCGTCGGCCATGCCGGCGATGGGGCAGCTCTCGGTGCTGGCCATGAGCTTGAAGCCCGGGGGCAGCTCGGTGACCTTGTCGCCGTGGCTCATCCACACGTTGAGCATGCCGTGGCCTTCGGGCGTGGTGAAGTCGGCAATGTCCTTGAGCAGCGCGGTGTGGCCGCGTGCGCGCACCGCCGCAAAGCCGAACTCGCGCTTGTGGCCGCCTTCGACCTTGCCACCGAGCTGGTGCGCCATGGTCTGCATGCCGTAGCAGATGCCCAGCACGGGCACGCCGAGCTGGAACACCGCTTCGGGGGCCTTGTCGGTGGTGTCCTCATACACGCTGGCGTGGCTGCCCGAGAGGATGATGCCCTTGAGCGAGCCGTCCTTGGCGTAGTCGCGCACCCACTCGTCCGTCACGTCGCAGGGGTGCACTTCGCAGTACACATGGGCTTCGCGCACGCGGCGTGCGATGAGCTGGGTGACTTGCGAGCCGAAATCAAGGATGAGGATCTTCTGGTGTTGCATGGTGGGCCACAGGAAAAAGACAAAGGCCCGAACACCTGGACATCGGGTTCGGGCCTGTGGTTGCTGAAAAATCAGTCCGCGCGGTAGTTGGGCGCTTCCTTGGTGATCTGCACGTCGTGGACATGGCTTTCGCGGATACCGGCGGTGGTGATCTCGACGAATTCAGCCTTGTTGTTCATGTCCTCGATCGTGGCACAGCCGCAGTAGCCCATGGCGGCACGCACGCCGCCGGCCATCTGGAACACGATGGAGACCATCGAGCCCTTGTAGGGTACGCGGCCTTCAATGCCCTCGGGCACCAGCTTGTCGGCATTGGGGTTGCCCGTGGTCGACTCCTGGAAGTAGCGGTCGGCACTGCCCTGCTGCATGGCGCCAATAGAGCCCATGCCGCGGTAGCTCTTGTAGCTGCGGCCCTGGAACAGGATCACCTCACCCGGCGCTTCTTCCGTGCCGGCAAACATGCCACCCATCATGATGGTGCTGGCACCCGCGGCCAGGGCCTTGGCAATGTCGCCGCTGTAGCGCACGCCGCCGTCGGCAATCAGCGGCACGCCCGTACCGCGCAGCGCCGTGGCCACGCTGTCGATGGCCATGATCTGCGGCACGCCCACACCGGCCACGATGCGCGTCGTGCAGATGGAGCCAGGGCCAATGCCGACCTTGACAGCGTCGGCACCGGCCTCGACCAGCGCCAGCGCAGCCGCGCCCGTGGCGATGTTGCCGCCAATCACATCGACTTGCGGGTAATTCTGCTTGACCCAGCGCACACGGTCGATGACGCCCTTGCTGTGGCCATGGGCCGTGTCCACCACGATGGCGTCCACGCCGGCCTTCACCAGGGCCTCGACACGCTCTTCCGTGCCCTCGCCCACGCCCACCGCCGCACCCACGCGCAGGCGGCCGTTGCTGTCGCGTGCGGCATTGGGAAAGCTGGTCTGCTTGGTGATGTCTTTCACCGTGATCAGGCCCTTGAGCACAAAATCATCGTTGATGACCAGCAGCCGCTCCAGCTTGTATTTGTTCAGCAGGGCCTTGGCCTCGCTGGCCGTGGCGCCCTCCTTGACCGTGATGAGCTTTTCACGGGGCGTCATGATCTGGTGCACCTTGACGTCGTAACGGGTTTCAAAGCGCAGATCGCGGCTGGTGACGATACCCACCACCTTGCCACCATCGCACACCGGAAAGCCCGAAATACCCAGCTGCTCCGACAACTCCAGCACCTGGAGCACGGTGTGCTCGGGGGTGATGACGACCGGATCGCGCACCACACCAGACTCGTACCGCTTGACCTTGGCCACGTGGGCGGCCTGTTCCTGGGGCGTGAGGTTCTTGTGCACGATGCCGATGCCGCCCTCCTGGGCGATGGCGATGGCCAGGCGCGCCTCGGTCACGGTGTCCATGGCGGCGGACACCAGCGGCAGGTTCAGCTGGATGTTGCGGGAGAGTTTCGTCGCAAGGGACGTGTCCTTGGGCAGGACCTGGGAGTACGCTGGCACCAGCAACACATCGTCGAAGGTGAGCGCTTTTCCAAGAAGGCGCATGAGAAAGCTCCAAAAAATGGATTGTACCCGCGCGGCCTGTGGCAAAAACGCTGCCACGGAAAGCAACTTGCTGGCAGCCCCATGGAGGCACAGCTAAACTTGCCGCCATGAAAATTCACAAGCTTGTGCTGCTGGCATTCGCCTGCACCTGGTCACTGGGCGCTTCGGCCCAATGGCAATGGATCGACAAGGACGGCCGCAAGGTGTTCAGCGACCGTGCGCCCCCTCTGGACATCCCGGACAAGAGCATCCTGAAGCAGCCGGGAACCCGTATGGATCCAAGGCCCGCTCTTCCGGCTGTTGCAGCAGAACCCGCTGCCGCCGCATCCGCCCCCAAACCGTCGGCCAGCAGCGCCACCGGCGGCAAGGACAAGGAACTTGAAGAGAGAAAGGCGCAAGCAGAGGCTGCAGAAGCAGCCAAGAAAAAATCCGAAGAAGAGAAGATCGCAAAAACCAAGGCGGACAACTGCACCCGCGCCCGCCAGGCCAAGGCTACACTCGACTCCGGCCGGCCCATGATGCATACGAATGCCCAGGGCGAACGGGTTTACCTTGATGAAGCAACCCGCGCCTCGGAATCCCAGCGCATCGACAGCGTCATTGCATCCGATTGCGCGCGGTGATGGTCGGGCAGCTGCCGCCGTTGTCCAGACTTCAGTAGCCCGACTTTCCGCCAGGACGCTGCCGCGCAAACAGGCCGGTGGTTCGGGCGCCCTGGCGCGCAAAGCGCTCGCGCCGTGCCACCTTGGGGTCCACCTTCAACGGGCGATACACCTCCACCCGATCCCCTGAGGCGAGCATGCAGCCTGGCGCCACCTGACGACCCCAGACACCGACAGCGGAAGAAGTCACATCTGCAGGCAAGGGTTGCAAGGCTGCGCACATGTTCAGCGCATCGGCCACCGTGGCCCCCTGCGGCAGCTGCAATGCCCACTCGACCGCACTGCGCGGTGCCGCGCAAACCACCACGGTGATGTGCAGCAACCCCTGGTCGTCACCCATACACCTGCTCCGCGCGCTTGACAAAGGCGTCCACCATGCTGGCGGCGATGCGGTCAAAAATGGGGCCCACCAATGCCGCAAGGGTGGCGCTGTCAAACCCGTAGTGCAGCAACAGCTCGACCTTGCAGGCGCGCTGACTGCCATCGGCCACCGGGTGGAAATGCCAGTCGCCCTCCAGGCGGGAGAACGGGCCCTTGACCAGGTGCATCTGCACGCGCCGGCCCGCCTCATGGATATTGCGGGTGACAAAGGTCTGGCGCAAACCGGCCATCGCGATGCCCACCTCGGCCGTCATCCCGTCATCATCGCGTTCCAGCACCGCCGAGCGGTCGCACCAGGGCAGGAACTGGGGGTAGTGCTCCACCCCCGTCACGAGGGAAAACATTTCTTCGGGGCTGTACCAGATAAGGACGGATTTGTGGACGGTTTTCATGCAGATACGGCTTCGGCGCCACGGAGCGACGGAATCAGCCAGGGGATCCGGGGGAATTTAGAATCGCTCTAGCGAGACCCAACCATTGTAGGGAGGCCTTTTACCTCCCCGTTTGCGCCGCATCTAATCTCTCATGGCCAAAAAACCCGATCCCACGTCCCGCATTGCCGACAACAAGAAGGCGGCCTTCAACTACTTTTTCGAAGAACGCCACGAGGCCGGCATGGTGCTGTATGGCTGGGAAGTCAAGGCGCTGCGCGAAGGCAAGGTGCAGCTGACCGATGGCTATGTGCTCATCCGTGATGGCGAGTTGTACCTGCTGGGCTGCCTCATCAATCCCCTCAAGACCGCCTCCACCCACGTCAACCCCGAGGCAGCACGCACCAAGAAATTGCTGCTCAAGAAGGATGACATCAAACGCCTGATCGGGAAGGTCGAGCAAAAAGGCTACACCCTGGTGCCCATCAACCTGCATTGGAAAAATGGTTTTGTGAAATGCGAGATTGCCCTGGCCAAGGGCAAGGCGGAACATGACAAGCGCGACACCATCAAGGACCGCGAAGGCAAGCGCGAAGTCGAACGCGCCATGAAAAGCCGTAACCGCTAGCGATCCTGAAGGGCGGCGGGAATAAATCACCGCCCCCATGTGTTTGTCCGCATGCAGGCCGCATTTCGCACTCGCCTGCCCCCTTGTCCGGAGAAACCCATGAAAAAGCTCTTGCCCATCACCGCGCTCTTTGCGCTTGCCGCCTGCTCCTCCATGGCCCAGTCACCCGTCAAACCCATGGATGGCGTGCTGGTCGGTGCAGGCAACATGACGCTCTACACCTTTGACCGCGACACCGCGGGCAGCGGAAAGTCCGTCTGCAACGGCCCCTGTGCCACCAACTGGCCACCCCTGATGGCGGCCCCCGCGCAAGCCAGCGGCGACTACAGCGTCATCACCCGCGACGACGGAAAAACCCAGCTGGCTTACAAGGGAAAACCGCTGTACTACTGGTCCAAGGACGCGAAACCCGGCGACAAGACCGGCGACGGCTTCAACCAGGTCTGGCACGCTGCGCGCCCCTGAAACCTTCCCCCTGCCGCTGACATCGCGCCATGGACCGCACCCAGGTTGTCGAGCAACTTCCCGGCCTGCGCCGCTATGCCCGGGTGCTGACGGGCGACTCCTGGGCGGCCGACGATCTCGTGCAGGACACGCTGGAGCGGGCCTGCAGCAAATGGCGGCTGTGGCGCAGCGGCAGTGATTTGCGCGCCTGGCTGTTCACCCTGATGCACAACCTGTACCTCAACCAGCGCCGCGCCATGCCCTCCTTGCAGCGGCTGGAGCTGGAGGATGTTCAGGACACCCTGCAGGCCAGTGCACGCCCGTCGGACGATGCGCTCGATCTGGAGCGCTGCCTGCAGCGCCTGCCTGCTGAGCAGCGCGCCGTGCTGCTGCTGGTGACGCTGGAAGACCTCAGCTACGAGGACACTGCCCGCATTCTGGACATTCCGATGGGTACCGTCATGTCGCGGCTGTCACGCGCACGTAGCCGCCTGCGCGCGCTCATGGAACGCACACCCGCGCCCGTGCCAGGCCAACCACCCGTGCTGCGCCGCCTCAAATGATTCCGGCCTCTGCCATGGACCACACCACCCCCTTCCCTGCCGGCCCTGACCCTGCGTGGCACGCACTGGTGGATGGCCGGCTGCCCCCCGCCGACGCCCGGGCGCTGCAGCAGCAACTGGCCGCCGATGCCCCGGCACAAGCCACTGTCGCACAATGGCAGGCCCAGCGCCGGCAGTTGCGCGCCCTGCACCAGGACATGCTGGATACGCCCGTGCCGGATGCGCTGCTGCAGACGCTTGCGCAAGCCACGGCGCGCAGGGCCGAGCGGCATCGCCAATGGTGGCGCTGGGGCGGCATGGCGGCCTCGGTGCTGGTGGCGTTTGCACTGGGATGGGCAGGCCGCAGCCAGTGGCCGGCGGCGGCACCCAATGGCCTTCTGGCCCTGAATGCAGGCACACCCCAGCAGCGATTTGCGGTGCAGGCCGCCATGGCCCATGCCGTGTACCAGCCCGAGCAGCGCCATCCCGTGGAGGTGCCGGCCGCCCAGCAGGAGCATCTGGTGCAATGGCTTTCCAAGCGCTTGGGGCGCCCCCTGAAAGTGCCGGTGCTGACGGCACAGGGCTACGATCTGGTGGGGGGGCGGCTGCTGCCCGGTGATACCGGCGCACGCGCGCAATTCATGTACCAGAACAGCGCAGGCGAACGCGTCACGCTGTACCTGGGTGCGCTGGCGCCAGCGACCCAACCCACGCATTCCGAGACCGCCTTTCGCTTCACCCAGGAAGGCACTGTCTCCGGTTTTTACTGGACGGATCAGGGCTTTGGCTATGCGCTCAGTGGGCAGATTCCCCGCCCCGCACTGCAGGCGCTGGCCACTGCGGTGCACCAGCAGCTCTGAAGCGAGGCGCCCGCCTTGGCAAAAGCGCACCCAGCGCCGCGCGCCCGTCAGCGCAGCGCGGCCAGGGGATGCGCGTGGACAGGCCAGGGGCTGGCAAAGAACGGGGCCACCATCTCCGGCGTCACGTCTTCGATGCGCGCAGGGTTCCATTGGGGTGCGTGGTCCTTGTCCACCGCCAGGGCACGGATGCCTTCCACCGTCTCGCTCTGGCCGGCGCGCAGGAAAAAGCAGTGGCGCACCATGTCGCGCTCCATGCGCAGATCATCGGCCAGGCCCATGCCGCGCGCACGGCGGATCTGCTCCAGCACCACATGCAGCATCAGCGGCGAGCGCTTGCGCAGCGTGGCCGCCGTGCTGCGCGCCCATTCGCTGTCTGCAGCGTCCAGGGCGGCCGTGATGGCGGCCACGCTGCCCAGCGAAAAATACTGATCGATCTGGCCTCTGACGCCCGCCAGTTTTTCGTCAGCAGCTACCGTTTTAGAAGCAACAAAGGCCTTCACGGCGGCACCGTCGGCAAAGGTCTGCGCGCCCAGGGCATCCCAGACCGTGGCCTGTGCATCCAGCGGCAGGCAGCCGTCAGCCAGGCCGAAGGCGATGGCGTCACCGGCGCCAATGGTGTCGCCGGTCAGGGCCAGCCACTCGCCCACGCGGCCAGGGCAGCGGCTCAGGAAATAGCCACCACCCACGTCGGGAAACAGGCCAATCGCCGTCTCGGGCATGGCCATCTTGGTGCGCTCGGTCACCACGCGCAGGGCTGCGCCCTGGCTGATGCCCATGCCGCCGCCCATGACGATCCCATCCATGAAGGCGATGTAGGGCTTGCCGTAGTTGTGGATCAGGTGGTTGAGCGCATATTCCTCGGTGAAGAAGTCTTCGAGCAGCGGATTGCCCTGGCTGCCCGCCTGGTGCAGAAAACGGATGTCGCCGCCCGCGCAAAAGGCCCCGAACGGGCCCTCCTTGTTGCTGCCACGGATGGCCACGGCCAGCACGCGCGCGTCGTCCTTCCAGGCCAGCAGGGTGGCCATGAGATCCCGCACCATGCCCAAGGACAGCGCGTTGAGCGCCCGCGGGCGGTTCAATGTAATGAAGCCCACCTGGCCCCGCACCTCGCTCAGCACCTCACTCGACATCTGCATTGTCATCTCCGTCATTTTTGTTCCTTCCAAGCTAAAAACTCGTTGAGCACCAGGGCGCCAACCACCAGCAGCCCCCCGGTCAGCACGGCCGAACCGGGGCGCTCCCCGGCACCGGCCCAGGCCAGCAAGATGCCGAAGATAACCTCCAGCAGGCCCAGCAAGGCCATTTCGGGCGCCTTGAGCACGCGTGCGCAGCGCACCGCCAGCACGCACGGAATGGCCAGCTGAAAAAGTCCCAGCAACGCCAGCAGCAGGATATCGTGGCCCGTGGCCTGAAACGGCCACGCCAGCGGCAAGGTGGCCAGCGCCGAAAACACGGCCCCCACCAGGACTGCCGGCACCAGGTCCACGGCGTGGCCGTGCTGCTGTGAAGACTGGACCACGGTCCAGTTGGCAGCGGCCGCCACCGGTATGCACAAGGCCACCAGGGTGCCCACGAGAGGCAGCCCGGCCATCTGCGCGCCATACATCCACGCCATGCCCACACCGGCAAGGCCAATGGCCACCCAGGTGCGCAGCACAATCCGGTGCCCGATGAAGATGCGCGCAAACAGGGCCGTGAGCAAAGGCCCCGCCGCCATGGTCACCAGCACATTCGCCACCGGCATGAGCATCATGGCGACCATGAAGGTGGTGAACATCACGCTCCAGCACAGGCCGGAGAGCCACAGGGCAGCGCCGCCGCGGCGCATGGCCGACAACACACCGCGCCCCTGCGCCGCAGGCAGGATCACCAGCAGCGAGATCACGGTGAAAAAGCTGCGCCAGAAGGTCACTTCAAAGCTGCGCGCATGCTCCAGGTGGCGCGTCACCACG
This sequence comes from Acidovorax sp. GW823-FHT02H02, assembly GCF_058797075.1. Classification (NCBI taxonomy): domain Bacteria; kingdom Pseudomonadati; phylum Pseudomonadota; class Betaproteobacteria; order Burkholderiales; family Comamonadaceae; genus Acidovorax; species Acidovorax sp. GW823-FHT02H02. The sequence goes on from NZ_JBXAJH010000004.1 coordinate 137,571, forward strand.
CCAGCCATGGACCACAGCAGCGTGACCAGAAGCATCAACACGACAGCCCGGGAATGCGTGAGTTTCATGAAAATTGCGCTGAACGGAAAACCTTCAAACGACAAAAAGGCCACTGCACTGCAGTGGCCCCTCGGAACCTGCCGCCTTCAAGGCCTCAGGCCCCGGGAATGGCAGATCAGCTGCGGCCAGCGCGCTTGCGCTCGTTCTCGGTCAGGTAGCGCTTGCGCAGGCGCACGGACTTGGGCGTGATCTCGACCAGCTCGTCATCCTCGATGAACTCCACACCGTATTCCAGCGTGAGGTCGATCGGAGGCGTGATCTTGATCGCGTCTTCCTTGCCGCTCACGCGGAAGTTGGTCAGCTGCTTGGTGCGCGTGGCATTCACCACCAGGTCGTTGTCGCGGCTGTGGATGCCGACGATCATGCCTTCGTACACCGGGTCGTTGGCCTTCACGAACATGCGGCCACGATCGTCCAGCTTGCCCAGGGCATAGGTGAAGATTTCACCGTCGTCCATGGAGATCAGCACGCCGTTCTTGCGGCCGCCGATATCGCCCTTGTGCGGCTCATAGCTGTCGAAGATGTTGCTGATGAGGCCCGAGCCACGCGTCAGGTTCAGGAATTCGTTGGTGAAACCGATCAGGCCACGGGCCGGGATGCGGTACTCCAGGCGCACGCGGCCACGGCCGTCGGACTCCATGTTCACCAGCTCGCCCTTGCGCTCGCCCAGGGCCTGCATCACGCCACCCTGGTGGCCTTCTTCGATGTCGGCCGTCACCAGTTCGATAGGCTCGTGCTTGACGCCGTCGATGTCCTTGAACACCACGCGGGGCTTGGACACAGCCAGCTCGTAGCCTTCGCGGCGCATGTTCTCCAAGAGGATGGTCAGGTGCAGTTCACCACGGCCCATCACTTCGAAGATGCCTTCCTCGGCGGTCTCGTTCACGCGCAGGGCCACGTTGTGCTGCAGTTCCTTTTGCAGGCGGTCCCAGATCTGGCGGCTGGTCACGAACTTGCCTTCACGGCCTGCCAGTGGCGAGGTGTTCACGCAGAAGTTCATGGTCAGCGTGGGCTCGTCCACCTTCAGCATGGGCAGGGGCGCGGGGTTGGCGGGGTCGGTCACGGTCACGCCGATGCCGATGTCCTCGATGCCGTTGATCAGCACGATGTCGCCAGGGCCTGCCACCGGCGTCTGCATGCGGTCCAGCCCCTGGAAGGTCAACACCTGGTTGACACGGCCCTTGACAGCCTTGCCGCCTGGGCCTTCCATGACGACCACGTCCATCATGGGCTTCAAGGTGCCCTGGCTGATGCGGCCCACGCCGATGCGGCCCACGAAGGTGGAGAAATCGAGTGCCGAGATCTGCAGTTGCAGCGGAGCGTCTGGGTTGCCCGTGTTCGGTGGCACGTGCTTCAGGATGGTGTCGAACAGGGCCGACATGTCGGGACCCCACTGCTCGCCGGGCGCGCCTTCTTCCAGCGACGACCAGCCGTTGATGCCCGAGGCGTACACCACGGGGAAGTCCAGCTGCTCATCGGTAGCGCCCAGCTTGTCGAACAGGTCGAACGCAGCGTTCACCACCTTGTCGGGGTTGGCACCGGGCTTGTCCACCTTGTTCACCACCAGGATGGGGCGCAGGCCCAGGGCCAGGGCCTTCTTGGTCACGAAACGCGTCTGGGGCATGGGGCCTTCCTGCGCGTCGATCAGCAGCACCACGCTGTCCACCATGGACAGGGCACGCTCCACTTCACCGCCAAAGTCCGCGTGGCCGGGGGTGTCCACGATGTTGATGTGCGTGCCTTTCCAGCTCACGGCGCAGTTCTTGGCCAGGATGGTGATGCCACGCTCTTTTTCAATCGCGTTGTTGTCCATCACGGTATCGACGACCTTTTCGTGGTCGGCAAAGGTGCCGGACTGGCGCAGCAGCTGGTCGACCATGGTGGTTTTGCCATGGTCAACGTGGGCGATGATGGCGATGTTGCGGATTTGTTTGCTCATAGTGTTTCCTTAATGCCGGCAGCCACTGTGCCCGGCGTGCTTTGCAGGATTTGTTGAATTTCGATGGGGCTCAGCAAGCGATCAGGGATCAGCTCGCCTGCTACCGTATGGGCGACGCCCAGCAGCGCGCGCGGCGCCTGACCAAACACGGCCACGGCGCGGGCATCGGGCCACTGGCCACGTCGGCGCACCCCGGACAGGAAGCGTGCAGCATCTTCGCTGCCCAGTGTGACGGGCAGGTGATCGGCCAGCAGGGATTCTGCCGGCAGCAGGCAGGCCAGCCGCTGCGCTTCGTCCATGGCCTCGAGTGCGGGCAAGGTGACGCAGCGCGCGATGCCGAGGCCGCCCGTGTCAATGCGGCGCAAAGAGGTCAGGTGGGCGCCACAACCGAGTGCCGCTCCGATGTCTTCGCCCAGCGTGCGGATATAGGTACCTTTGCTGCATGTAACTATTAATTTGATAGCTGGTTGCGCTTGACCATCAAGCTCCAGAGCCACACTCAATGCATAAATTTGGACATTGCGCGCCGGGCGCTCGATCTCGATGCCCGCACGCGCGTACTCGTACAGCGCCTTCCCGTCTTTCTTGAGCGCGCTGTGCATCGGCGGCACCTGCGCGATCGGACCGGTGAACCGGCGCTGCACTTCGGCCAGTCGCTCGGGCTCCAGCATGGACGGATCGACCGCACACTCGCGCACCACCTCGCCCTCGGCATCCCCCGTGCTCGTGACCACGCCCAGACGGGCAACGGCCTCGTAGGTCTTGGGCGCATCCAGCTGCAACTGGCTGAACTTGGTGGCGGCGCCGAAGCACAGCGGCAATACACCGGTGGCCAGAGGATCCAGCGTGCCGGTATGGCCCGCCTTTTCCGCACGCAGCAGCCACTTCACCTTTTGCAAGGCGTCGTTGCTCGACAGGCCGAGCGGTTTATCGAGCAGCAACACCCCATGCACAGGGCGCCGCTGCACCCTGGTGCGTGGCGCGTTCATGGTCAGTCGTCCTTGGCGCGCGAGGAAACGGCCTTGGCAATCAAGGCATTCATGTCGGCGGCACGCTCGGAAGTGCGGTCAAACACAAAATGCAGCGTGGGCACCGTGTGGATGTGCAGGCGCTTGAACAGCCCATTGCGCAGGAAACCTGCCGCCTGGTTGAGCGCTGCCTGCGTTTCCACAGGGTCACCCGTCAGCAGGCTGAAGAACACCTTGGCGTGGGCGTAATCGGGGGTGACCTCCACGCCCTGCAGCGTCACCATGCCCACGCGCGGGTCTTTCAACTCGCGCGCGATCAGCTCCGTCAGATCGCGTTGGATCTGATCGGCCACCTTGAAGGCGCGGTTGGGGGTGGAGGATTTCTTCGCTGCCATAGAGTCGTCGTAGCCTTACAGCGTCCGCGCGATTTCCTTGATGTCAAAGAATTCGAGGTGATCACCTTCCTTGATGTCGTTGTAGTTCTTGAGCTTGATACCGCACTCAAAACCTTCCTTGACTTCCTTGACATCGTCCTTGAGACGCTTGACCGAATCGACGTCGCCGGTGTAGACCACCACGTTGTCGCGCAACAGGCGGAACTTGGCGTTGCGGTGCACCATGCCGGACGTGATGTACGAACCCGCAACGGTACCGATCTTGGACGCCACGAACACGGTGCGGATCTCGGCCGTGCCGATGATTTCCTCGCGCTGCTCGGGAGCCAGCATGCCGGACATCGCCACCTTCAGCTCATCGACGGCGTCATAGATGATGCTGTAGTAGTGCAGATCCACACCATTGCTCTCGGCGAGCTTGCGCGCACCGGCATCGGCACGCACGTTGAAGCCGATCACGATGGCCTTGGAAGCAATCGCCAGGTTGATGTCGGACTCGCTGATGGCGCCCACGGCGGCATACACCAGCTGCACCTTGACTTCATCCGTCGACAGCTTGAGCAGCGACTGGGCCAGCGCCTCCTGCGAACCCTGCACATCGGCCTTGACGATGATGGGCAGCATCTTCACTTCGCCCGCCGTCATGTCGGCAAACATGTTCTCCAGCTTGGCCGCCTGCTGCTTGGCCAGCTTGGTGTTGCGGAACTTGCCGGCGCGGTAGGTGGCGACTTCGCGCGCACGGCGCTCATCGGTCAGCACCATGAAATCGTCACCAGCCTGCGGCACTTCGGTCAGACCCTGGATTTCAACCGGGATCGACGGACCCGCCGTCTTGGCGACCCTGCCGCTCTCATCGAGCATGGCGCGCACACGGCCATAGGTCTGGCCCGCCAGCACCACGTCGCCCACCTTCAGGGTACCGGACTGCACCAGCACGGTCGCCACAGGGCCGCGGCCCTTGTCGAGCTTGGCTTCGATCACCAGGCCCTTGGCCAGCGAATCGACGGGGGCCTTGAGTTCCAGCACTTCGGCTTGCAGCAGCACCTGTTCCAGCAGCGTGTCGATGCCCATGCCGGTCTTGGAAGACACCGGCACGAAAGGCGAATCGCCACCGTACTCCTCGGGAACCACCTCTTCCACCACGAGCTCCTGCTTGACGCGGTCGGGGTTGGCATCGGGCTTGTCGGCCTTGGTGATCGCCACCACGATAGGAACGCCCGCCGCCTTGGCGTGCTTGATGGCTTCCTTGGTCTGGGGCATGACGCCGTCGTCGGCCGCCACCACCAGGATCACGATGTCGGTGGCCTGGGCGCCACGGGCACGCATGGCCGTGAAAGCCTCGTGACCCGGGGTGTCAAGGAACGAAATCATGCCGCGTGGCGTTTCCACGTGGTAGGCGCCGATGTGCTGCGTGATGCCGCCCGCCTCGCCCGAGGCGACCTTGGCACGGCGGATGTAGTCCAGCAGCGAGGTCTTGCCGTGATCGACGTGACCCATCACGGTGACGACCGGCGCGCGCGGCAGAACGGCCACGTCCTGCTGCGCCGAATCCTCGTCGGTGAAGGCTTCCGGATCGTCCAGCGCCGCCACCACGGCCTTGTGGCCCATTTCTTCCACCACGATCATGGCGGTGTCCTGGTCCAGCGGCTGGTTCATGGTGACCATCTGGCCCATCTTCATCAGTGCCTTGATGACCTCGGAAGCCTTGATGGACATCTTGTGCGCCAGTTCAGCCACCGTGATGGTTTCAGGCACATGCACTTCAATGGTGCGCGCTTCCACCGGAGCGGACTGCTGGTGGTTGTCGTCGCGGTGATCGCGGCTGTCGCCACGGCGGCCACGCGGGCCACCACGCCAGTTGTTGCGACCGACACCGCCGCTGCTGTCGCCGCGGGTCTTGATTTCCTTTTTCTTGGCCGTGTCATTGGCCCAGCTGGAAGACAGCTTGGCCGACTTGACTTCCTTGCCGGCGGCAGCCCCCGGAGCAGCAGGCGTGCCCGGACGCGCGCCCGCACCAGCCCCCACGGCAGGCTTGTGCAGCGTGCCTTTCTTGGCATCCCCCACGGCCGCAGGCTTGGCAACGGGCTTGGGCTCTTCCGGTTTCTTGGCCACCATGACCGCCTTCTTGGGCGTGGCCATCATGGAGCGGATGGCAGCAGCTTCTGCTTCAGCCTTGCGGCGACGTGCGTCGAGATCCGCAGCGCGGGCCGCTTCCTCGTCAGAGCGGGCTTTAGATTCCGCAGCCGCCTTCTCGCGTGCTTCGTTCTGTGCCGCAATGCGCGCAGCCGCTTCAGCAGCCTGCTCGCGGGTAGCCTCCTGCTTGACGGCCGAGGCCTGGGCCTTCTTGCTGGCCTCCTGGGCGGCGTATGCGGCGGCGCGCTCTTCGGCTTCGCGCTCGCGCTGTTCACGGGCTTCGCGCTCGGCGCGCTTTGCGGCCAGTTCGGCCTCCTGGCGGCGAATCAGCTCGGCCTGGCGGCTGGCCTCTTCCTCACGGCGGGCCAGTTCAATGTCTTCGCTGGACACAGCCGTTGCTTCTGCCATGGATTCTGTGGACTCGGCAGCCGCCTCGACACCTTCATCACGCTGGATGAACGTGCGCTTCTTGCGCACTTCCACTTGGATCGTGCGTGCCTTGCCGGTGGCGTCGGCCTGCTTGATCTCGCTGGTGGACTTCTTCACCAGCGTGATCTTCTTGCGATCGGCCGAGGCCGTGCCATGGCTGGCCTGCAGATAGGCCAGCAGCTTTTGCTTGTCCGACTCGGTCAATGCGTCGGAAGGGGCAGCCTTGCCCACGCCCGCAGCCTTGAGCTGATCAAGCAGGATTTCAGGTGATTTCTTGAGTTCGGTTGCAAACTCGGCGACAGTATTACTGGACATATGTGGTTCGTGCCTCCCTGACCTTACTCTTGCCCTGCGAACCAGTGTTCGCGTGCCTTCATGATCAGGGCTTTGGCATCTTCTGCGGACTGTCCGGTCAGGTCGGTCAGTTCATCAATGGCCAGATCGGCCAGGTCGTCACGCGTGTGCACACCGTTTTCTGCCAGCTTGGCAATCAGCTCGGGTGTGAGGCCCTCAAGGTCGCGCAGATCCTGCGAGACCTCGCCAACGCTTTCCTCGCGGGCGATTTCCATGGTGAGCAGCGCATCCTTGGCGCGTGCACGCAATTCGTTCACCGTGTCTTCGTCGAAGCTTTCGATTTCCAGCATTTCCTGCAGCGGCACATAGGCCACTTCTTCCAGGCTGTTGAAACCTTCGGAGATCAGGATGTCGGCGATTTCCTCGTCCACATCGAGCTTTTCCATGAACAGGCGGCGGGCCGTGTCGGACTCGTTGGCCTGCTTCTGGGCCGACTCGGCGGCGTCCATGATGTTGATCTTCCAGCCGGTCAGATCGGAGGCCAGACGCACGTTCTGACCACCACGGCCAATGGCGATGGCAAGGTTTTCCTCGTCCACCACCACATCCATGGCGTGCTTTTCCTCATCGACCACGATGGAGGACACGTTGGCCGGGGCCAGTGCACCGATCACGAACTGGGCGGGGTCCTCGGACCACAGCACGATGTCCACGCGCTCGCCAGCGAGCTCGTTGGTCACGGCATTGACGCGCGTGCCACGCACGCCGACGCAGGTGCCGATGGGGTCCACGCGCTTGTCGTGGCTCAGCACGGCAATCTTGGCGCGCGAGCCGGGGTCACGGGCGCAGGACTTGATCTCCAGCAGGCCCTGTTCGATCTCGGGCACCTCCTGGCGAAAGAGTTCGATCATGAACTCGGGGGCCGAACGCGACAGGATGATGGGGGCGCCACGCAGGGTCAGGTCCACTTCCATGATCATGGCGCGCACGCGGTCACCGCTGCGCAGGTTTTCCTTGGGGATCATCTCGCCGCGGCGCAGGCGGCCTTCCACGCGACCGGATTCGACAATGAGGTCGCCCTTGTCCATGCGCTTGACCGTGCCGGTGAAGATGCGCTCGCCGCGTGACATGAAGTCGTTGAGCAGCATCTCGCGCTCGGCGTCGCGGATCTTCTGCAGGATGACCTGTTTGGCGGCCATGGCGCCAATGCGGCCGATCGGCACCGACTCGACACCTTCTTCGATGTATTCCCCGACCTCGATGTCCGCGATGCGCTCCCTGGCGTCCATCAGCAGCTCTTCGGCTTCGGGGTTCTGCAGACCCGCCTCGTCCGGCACGACCAGCCAGCGACGGAAAGTCTCATAGTTGCCGCTGTCGCGATCGACGGACACGCGAATGTCCACCTCGCCCTGGTACAGCTTCTTGGTAGCCTGGGCCAGGGCCGATTCCACGGCGCCCAAGACCACATCGCGCTCCACGTTCTTCTCGCGCGAAATGGCCTCAACCAACATCAACAATTCGCGATTCATGCGACGACTCTCCTGTTTCTATCACCCGCGGGCGGCAGCTGCCAACAGCGCCCACCCACTCCAAACCATCCAGCGACTCAGCCCGGTACCTGACCAGCCTTCGCCCCCCGCCCCTTGAAATCCACAATGGGCGCCAACCGGGCATCCCTGAGCTCATCCAGCGTAAAACCCAGCGCCTGCAACGGGGCCGGCACACGCTTTTTGCTGATTTTCTGACCAGGCTTGGCAGCCGGCTCATCACTCCAGACGATCTGCCATCCGCCCGATTCGGCACGCTCCAGGGTGCCGCGAAATTTCTTGCGGGTGGCGTTGACCTGCCCGGCTGCCGCAGCGCCAATGGGCGCTTTCAGGGTGAGGTCAATGACCGCGCCTGCAAAACGCACGAAATCCTGCTCATGGCGCAACGGGCGATCGATGCCGGGCGAGGAGACCTCCAGCCGCTTGTACTCGGCCCCATCCACCTCCAGCGCAAACTGCAGCTGGCGGGTGACTTTCTCGCAGTCTTCGACCGTGACAAACTGATCCACTGCGGGCTCCGGCGCATCGGCGGCCGGCTGCACCCAGGGCAAGTCGATGGTGACACGCAGCAAACCACCGGCAGAGCGCTCGATCTCCACCAGGTCATAGCCCAGACCCGTCACAATTTGTTCAACAACTTGCTGTAGTGCCACGTGTTCAGTTCAATCCCGGAAAAACAACACGACTTACACAATGAGGAACAAGCCAATCGCCTGCCCCATGGAAGCACCCTGGGCGCATCCTTGTTTGCGTAAGTCCAAAACAAAAAACCCGATAACCCCCGGAGACCCTCCCCCGACAGCTTCGAGCTCCAAAAGCATTCGACCAAAAAAAACGGGCGGTAGGTACCCGCCCGTTTGGTCGTGAGATTCATATTGTAGCGCGTAAAGCATTGATTTGCAAAGACGAATCGGGCCAAAACTGTTGCCTGCGATTCGCCACAGCCTGCGCATGCCAACCGCTCACGGTTTTGCCACAAAAAATGTGCTCAGCGCAAGCACAATCAGTGCAGGCAGCTATGACAGTGATAGCGGTTGCAGCAACTCCGCCAGGTCGGTCTCGGTGAACAGCGGCTCCCTGCGCGCCGCAGACCCGCTGTAGAGGCTGCCCGCCAGTTGGGCCTTGCGTTCTTGCAGCGCCAAAATCCGCTCCTCTATGGTGCCCTGCGCCACCAGCTTGATCACCCACACGCTCTGCGTCTGGCCGATGCGGTGGGCACGGTCGGTGGCCTGGGCTTCAACGGCAGGGTTCCACCAGGGGTCGAAGTGGATCACCGTGTCGGCCTGCGGCAGGTTCAGCCCCACCCCGCCTGCTTTCAGGCTGACCAGGAACAACGGCACCTGCCCGCTGGTGAACTGCTCAATGATGGCATCGCGCTTTTGGCTCTGCCCCGTGAGCTTGACCCAGGGCAGCTTGCGCTTTTTCAACTCGGCCTCGATCAGGGTGAGCATGCTGGTGAATTGCGAGAACAGCAAAATGCGCCGCCCCTCGGCCAGCATTTCAGGCAGCAGCGCCATCAACTGCTCCAGCTTGGCCGAGGTCTTGACCTTCCTGGCGGCATCCAGCGGCAGCAGCTGCGGGTCGCAGCAGACCTGGCGCAGCTTGAGCAGCGCATCGAGGATGGTGATCTGCGACTTGGCCAGCCCCTTGGACTGCAAGGCTTCCCGCACGGTCTTCTCCATGCCCAGGCGGATGGTTTCGTACAGATCGGCCTGCGCGCCGGTCAGTTCCACCGGCATCACGGTCTCGATCTTGGGCGGCAACTCGCCGGCCACCAGCGCCTTGGTGCGGCGCAGCAGGAACGGTGTGATGCGCGCACGCAGCTGTGCCATGCGGGCGCTGTCACCCAGTTTTTCAATGGGATTGCGAAACAGCTCCCTGAAGCGCTGCTGGCTGCCCAGAAAACCGGGCATCAGAAAGTGAAACAGGCTCCAGACCTCGCCCAGGTGGTTTTCCAGGGGCGTGCCGGACAGGCACAGCCGGTGGCGCGCATTCAACTGGCTGACCACCTGCGCGGCCTGCGTGCTGGCATTCTTGATGTTCTGCGCCTCGTCGAGCACCACCAGGTGCCAGGGCTGCGCCAGCCAGCGCTCGCGGTCGCGCTGCAGCAGCGAATACGGCGCGATGACCAGATCGTGCTCGGCCACCGCATCGGCCGTCCCATGCCGGCCCGCGCCATGCAGCACCAGGCTGCGCAGGTCCGGGCAAAACCGCGCCGCCTCGCGCTGCCAGTTGCCCAGCAGGCTCACGGGCGCAATGATGAGTGCGGGGTGCATCAGGCGCCCCGCCTCTTTTTCCACCTGGATATGCGCCAGGGCCTGCAAGGTTTTGCCCAGGCCCATGTCGTCGGCCAGCACACCGGCCAGGCCGTGGGCGCGCAGGAACTGCAGCCAGTTCAGGCCCTGCTGCTGGTAGGGCCGCAGCGTGGCGTGCACGCTGGCGGGCAATGGCACTTCGGGCAACGCCATGGCACCCCGCAGCTGCGCCACCATGGCGCGCAAGGTGTCCGCCCCCTCCCACACCGCCCCCTCGCCCAGCGCGGCACTGGTGCGCAGGACGTCCATGCGCGCAAGCCGGAGGTGGTCGCCATTGAAATCATGGGCCCGGTCACCCACCAGGTCGAGCAGCGCAGCCAGCCAGGGCCGCAACGCATCGGTGGGCAGGCGCACAAAACCGGTCCCCCCCTGTGCCGGCAGATACACATGCGGCGGCAGCTGGGGCAGGCCGGTGGCGGGGTCCGGCGGCTGGGCCGCTGCAGCGGCAATCAGGTCGGGCAGCCACGGCAGGATGTTGTGGCGCACACCATCGATCTCCATGCCCAGCGACAGCGCAAACCAGGGCGAGGTGGCCTCCTCCCCGCCGTCGGGCTGCAGCGCCACATCCAGCGTGTCGGCATGCGTGATCCAGCCGGTCAGCGCCGCATCCAATGTGACGGCGAAGCCCGCGTCTCGCAGCACCCCGAAACCGTTGTCGGCCCAGTGCATCCAGTCGTGCTGCGGGCGTTCGCCGGGGATGCCGAACAGGCCGTCGTCGGTGGCCAGCAAGCCCAGCGCCATCAGCCGCTCGATGGCGCCGAGCTCGGCCCTGGGATCGCGCTGCAGCAGCACCTGGCCGCCGTCCTCCGCTGTCACCAGCATGTCCAGCGCCTGCCCGGCCCACCAGCCCACATGGCCCTGGTAGTCGAAGCGCAGCCGGGCGGTGATGAGGCCCAGGTCTGGCACTTCACCCGCCGGCACGGGCGCCAGGTGCAGGCGCGCCACGGGCGCAATGCCCTGCACGCGGGTGAGCGGGCCCAGCACCGGCGGCAACGGCAGCACACCGCCCAGGCGGCTGGCAAGCTCGGCCCGGTGCTTTTGCAGCGCTGCGGCGTCCAGCGCCGGTGCCTTGAGCAGCAGGGCCAGCTGGGCTGCGCTCAGGCCATCGGCCTGCACCGTGCCACACACACCGAGAGCGGCGTCGAGGTACAGCGGGGGGCTGTTGCTGCACAGCATGGCCGAAGCGCCTGGCAGGCTGGCGCCCAGGGCCCAGGAACTTTCGCCCCCGGCGGCAGGCGTGACCTCGCGCCATGCCCAGGTGATGGGCAAAGGGTCACCCCAGCGCAGCGGGGCACCCACGGTGGAGCCCCCTGCATCGGCAAACAGGCGGCCGGTGCTGGCCGCCTGCTGCAGCGCCAGCACGCCCACAGTTCCTTCCAGCACCGCCACCGGCGCTGCGCTGTAGGCCGAGTAGTAAGCCATGCCGCGCGGCATGGCGCGCAGCAGTTGCAGCACCTGGCGATCGGCGTCGCTGGCGCGGTCATAGACCGCCTGCCCGGGGCCGGGCTGGGTGCGGATTTGTCGGGGCTTGGCCCAGCCGCCGGTGAGCTTGGGGTAGGACACCACCGCCTCCAGCTGCATCTGCGGCAGGGCCTTCGAGGCCGCGCACGGCAGCCCCACGATGGAGGCCAGGTACAGGTAGTTTTCGGGCCGATCCGGCCGTGCGCCCGGGATGGACGAATCAGGTTCGCCTGCAGCACGGTCCCAGTCCTGCAGCCAGCGCACCAGCCGCGCGTCGGCCTCGGCGCGCGCCGAGGCCTGCTTGCGCTCCTGCAGCGCTTTCAGGGCATCGACGGCGGGGACTGAAATCTGACCTTGCGCCGGGTTGTCCTGCGCGGCCCGCAGAGTCAACGCGATGGCATGCTTGCAATCCACGCCCACGGGGCAAGTGCAGTCGCCCGACCACTGCGTGACCTGCCCATTGGGCGCAATGGCCAGCTCTGCCGACACCTGATAAGGCATGGACAGGCTGCCCTGCACCTCGCCCTCGATCCGCCAGCGGCCCTCCCCATCGGGTTCGCTGTCGATGCGGACCACGCCCGCCCGGCAATGGAGATCCATGCCGCGCGACCAGGCGCCCTTGTCGCACTGGGCCTGCAGCGATGGAAGGTGGAACCACAGTGGGTGTGCCATAGGAAAATCAAACGAAAACTGCCTCTAGCGCTTTAAAAATAGGCGCTGACAGCTATCAAAACAGGAATAAACGATCCGCACTGGTGGGCCCGCAAGAGCCCCGGTTGCCCCAGATCCAGGCAACTAGGCGCTGCGCGCTGCGCGCACACGCTCGAACACTGCCTGCGCTTCAGCGCCTGCCCCGCCCCCAGGTGTGGCGGCCTGCAGGCTGGCCAGCAGGCGCGCCAGCACGGGGGCCTGCGGCAGCAGCGGGCCCAGGAAGCGCGCCGTCGCGCCATCGGCGATCAGCAAGGTGGGAAAGGTCTCCACATCCAGATCCCCGGCCAGGTCGGCCTCGTCCTCGATGTCCACCCACTCAAAGCGCATTTGCGGGTGCGCCCTGGCCAGTTCGTCGAACAGGGGCCGGTAGTCGCGGCAGGTGCCGCACCAGTTGGCGCACAGGCACACCGCCCACCAGCCGCTGCCAGGGGCCACGGGGGGGGATTCGGGCAACGCGGCCGGGCTGTGCATCGGGGGGTTCTCCTTCAAGACCCGCGCCGCTCCCGGGCACGGTAGACGCCGATGGTACCCACTGCGCCGGCCTGGTTGCCCCAGGCATTGCGCACGAAGGTGCTCACGGCCGCCACATCCTCGTCGCCCAGCACCTGCATGAAGGGCGGCATGCCATGCGGGCGCGGGTTGCCCGCCGTGGCCGGCAGATAGCCGCCCTGCAACACCACGCGGACCAGATTGGTGGGGTCTTGCAGCACCACGGCACGGTTGCCCGCCAGCGCCGGGAATGCCCCCGGCTGACCCTCGCCGCTGTCGCCATGGCATTGCGCGCAGTGCTGCTCATACACCTTGCCCCCGCGCGCCAGCGTGGCGGCCGAGGGCTTTACCACCGCCGGGGCAGCGGGGGCCTGCTGCGGCAGCGCCCGCAGGTACACGGCGATCGCCTGGGCATCGGCATCGCTCAGGTACTGGGTGCTGCGAAACACCACCTCGGCCATGGGCCCGGTGACCGAGCCTTGCGGCGCCACACCGGTTTTCAGCAGCGCCACCACGTCCGCCACCGGCCACTGCGCCACGCCCGCCTCGGCGGCGGCATTGAGGGCCGGGGCATACCAGTTCTGCACCGGAATCAGCCCCCCGCTGAAGGCCTGCGCCTGGCTGCTGGCGCCCAGCGCATTGCGCGGCGTGTGGCAGGCAGCGCAATGGCCCAGGCCATTGACCAGGTAGGCGCCCCGGTTGTACTCAGCCGTTTGCGTGGATTCAGCCGGTGGCGCACCGGGCACGAAGAACAGGGCGCGCCACACACCCAGCGCGGCCTGCGTGTTGTACGGAAAGCGCAGCGCATGCGGCCGGTTGGCCTGCGCCACGGCAGGCAGGCTTTGCAGATAGGCGTAGATGGCGTCGGAATCCTCGCGCGTCACCTGCGTGTAGCTGGTATAGGGAAACGCCGGGTACAGCAGGCGCCCGTCCCTGGAGCGGCCGTTGTGCAGCGCGCGCCAGAACTCGGCGGCCGACCAATTGCCGATGCCCGTAGCCTTATCGGGCGTGAGGTTGGACGTGTGGATGACGCCAAACGGCGTATCGATGCCGCGCCCGCCCGCATAGGGTGCGCCACCCTGCACGGTGTGGCAGGCCATGCAGTTGCCGGCGCGGGCCAGGTATGCGCCGCGCTTTACCAGCTCCGGCGTGCTTTGCACGGTTTCGTTGGTGGTCAACGGTTCTTCGCCACGCAAATTCAGCGCCACCAGTGCGGCGGCACCCAGGCCCAGGGCGGCCATGGTGGAAGAGATGGTCCAGAGGATGCGTTTCATGCCATGCCCCCTTCAGCGCGCCGCCGCGCCAGCCACCGGCACACCATCCACCCCGCCGCAGCGCACGGGCATGGCCCCTGTCAGCCGCTCGGCCGGCTTGCCGCCGCCGGGCACCGGCTGGGCCGCCAGCCAGGCCGATACGGCACTCACCTCTTCCGGTGAAAGCTGGCGGGCAATGGCCGCCATGCAATCGGGGGCCTGCGCGCGGCGCTGGCCGGTCTGCCAGGCCCCGAGCTGGCTGTTGAGGTAGTCACGCGGCAGGCCCAGCAAGCCGGGAATCGACGGGCTGAGCCCCGTCAGCGCCGGGCCGTGGCACTGCACGCAGGCAGGCAACTGGCGCGCCGCATCGCCCTGCTGCACCAGCAGGCGCCCGCGCTCCAGCACCTGCGGCGCAGCCTGGGGCGCGGGGGGCGGCGCATAGGGCACCTCCAGCGCGGCGAAGTGGGTGGCGATCTCGCGCAGATAGCCGTCCGTGAGGTGCTCGATGAGGTAAGTCATCTGCGGGTAGCTGCGCCGCCCGTCCCGGAAATTGACCAGCTGGTTGTAGAGGTAGCCCTCCGGCTTGCCCGCGATGCGCGGAAAGTAGCCGTCTTGCGTGGCGCGGCCTTGCTTGCCATGGCAGGTGGTGCAGGCCAGCACGCGGGGCGCCATGGCGCTGGCATCTGTGGCGGGGATTTCGGGCGCAGCGCCGGCTGGCGCGGCAACGAGGGCACATGCGCCCAGGGTGGCCCCCCACAGTAGCGACAACAGGGTGCGCAGGGGGCGGCGCGGGCAATTCATCATGGGCAGGCTCTGGCGGAAACAAAAGGAACACATACGGACGTGCGACTCTACCCCGGCCACCAGACCCCATGGATCGAAAGACCCCGTGCCGTCGTCACGCCACCACGGTGATCGCCCCAAACCGCAGGTGGTGCATGAACTCGCGCAGGATCAGCAGCGCAGCGGCGAAATCGGTGCCTTGCGGCAAACCCTCGCGCACGGCCGGGCGCCCTTCGGCCACGGCGGCCAGGCGCTCGAACACGCGTTCCATGGCATCGAGCGGCATCACCATGCACTCACCCGGCGCCAGCCCTGCCAGCAGGGCCACCTCGCGCACCAGCGCGTCGGCGCACAGCAAGGCAGTGCCCGGCGCCAGCACCGGTACCGCGCGGATCACCTCGTCTTCCACGGTGGCAATGGCGTGTTCCATCTCCAGCGGCGTGGGCGGGCTGCGCTTGAAAAATTGCCGCGCCGTCTTGTGCGCGCCAATGTCCAGCACCAGCACGCCGGAAGCCTCGTCGCCCTGCCCGGTGGCAATGGCCGTGTGTTCGGCGCCGATGTGCAGCACCGTGACGGCCACTTGCGGACCGGCGTGGGCCCGCAGGCCACGGAAACGGGTGCGGATATCGGCTTCGGCAGCTGCGCCGGGGACCGTTGACGGATGAATGGGTGACGGTTCGTTCATGGATGTTCCTTGCGCTGGATGCGCCGGTGTTGCGGCGGGCCGCGGTGGACAAAGGCGGACCCGGCTATTTCATTTTGGACGGCAACCGGATCGTCTCGCCCGCCACCATGAAGGCGCCCCAGCCCCGGTGGTGCAGCGTGCGCGGGTCCTTGCAGGCCGGATCGGTCCAGGCCTGAACCACCTCCAGCACAAAGAAGCTGTAGCGGTTCACAAAACGCGTATCCACCACCTTGCATTCGAGGTGGGCATGGCACTCGGCGATCAGCGGCGCGGCCACCAGCGAGGCCGGCGCGGGCGTCAGGCCGAACGCCGCGAACTTGTCCACGCTGCGGCCCGAGCTGTTGCCGCAGTCCACCACCTTCTGCGCAAGCTCCACGGCGGGGATGTTCAGCACGCACTCACGCGTGGCTTTGAGGGCCGTGAAACTGAAATCGCGGCTGCTGACCACGCAGCCCACCAGAGGCGGCTCGAACTCCATCATGGTGTGCCAGGACATCGCCATGGCGTTGATCCGCCCCTTGTGCGCCGTGCTCAGCAGCAGCACCGGGCCGGGTTCGAGCAGCCCATAGACCTTGGACAGGGGAAAGGATCGCTTGGCCATGGTGAAGTCTCCTGCTGGGGGCTCGGACGCTGGCGCCGGGTGGGCACAGAATTTCAGCGCGCCTGCTCGAAATCGATGAAACCGCGCTCCACGTTGGTGCTGAGCAGCTTCACGCGGATCTTCTGCCCCACCTCCAGGTTGAAATCGCCCGCCATCAGCAGCCCTTCGGCCGGCGGCGTGAAGATGCGCACCCAGGTGGCGCTCTCGGTGCGGCCCGTGACGATGGCGTCAAACTTCTGGCCGATCAGCCCCTGCAGGAACAGCGCCGCCTCGGATTTGCGCACGCTGCGCTCCACCTTCTGCGCCGCGTCTTCCTGGTGGGTGCAATGCTCGGCCAGCGTGGCCAGTTCGGCCAGGCCATAGGGCGGGTGCTCGCCCGACAGCAGCGCCTTGACCATGCGCAGGCTCACCAGATCGGGGTAACGGCGGTTGGGCGCCGTGGAATGCGTGTAGTCGCGCACGGCCAGGCCGAAGTGGCCGATGGGCTCGCCCCGGGGGTGCTCGACCACATACTCGCCCGAACCCATCAGCTTGATGATGACCAGCGACAGATCGGGAAAGCGCAGCGGATCGGCCTGGCGCTGGCGCGCCAGGAAACCCTCCAACGCGCGCGAATCGGGCGTCTTGGGCAGTGCCTCGCCATATTTGCTGGCCACTTCCACGATGCGCAGCCAGCGCTCGGGCGATCGCACCACCCGCCGCAAGGCGCTGCCGCCGTGCCGCGCCAGAAACTGCGCCGTGCAGGTGTTGGTGGCGATCATGAACTCTTCGATGAGCTGGCGCGCCCGGTTCTGCTCCTGCTGGCGGATGTCCACCACGCGGTCGCCGTCGAACACGGCCCGCGGCTGGAAGGTCTCCAGGTCCAGCGAGCCCTGCTGGCGCCGGCGCGCGCGCATGCGCTGGGCCACCATGTCCTGGGTGCGCAGCTGCTCGTCCATGCCGGGCACGGCGCGCGCTGCTTCGGGCAGCTCGCCTTCGCCCTCGATCCATGCGGCCACGGCATCGTAGGCCAGCTTGGCGTGGTTGCGCACCCGCGCCCGGTGCACAGTGGAATGGGTGACCGCACCCTCGGCATCCACCACCATTTCGGTCACGATGGCCAGGCGCTCCTGCCCCGGGTTCAGCGAGGTCAGGTCGGTGGACAGGCGCTCGGGCAGCATCGGAAACACCCGCGCCGAGGTATAGACCGACGTGGTGTTGATGTGCGCATGCTGGTCGATGGCCGAGTTCTTCCGGACCAGGGCGTCCACATCGGCCACCGCCACAAAGATCTTCACGGCGCCGTTGCCCAAGGGACCGCAGGCCGTGAGCTGGTCGAGGTCGAGCGAGTCATCGTTGTCGATCGAGCACCAGGGCAGCGCGCTGAGGTCGCGGATGCGCGGATCGTCATCCTGCCCGGCGGCCGCGATGGTTTGCAGTTGTTGCAGCGCGCGGGGCGGAAACTCGGGCTCCAGGCCGCGCTCCTTCATGGCGTCAACGGCAATGCGCACCAGGTCGCTGCGGTGAAAGGTGTGTTTTTTGTCCATGGCTCCAATGTAAGTTGTCGCGGGAAGATGCGGTGCACGGGTGCCCAGTGGCGCCCGGCTGCGGCAGACCGAAGCACCCCAAACACCACCCTGGCCGCCACCGACAGCACGGCAGCCAGCCCGAAGGCCAGGTCCTCGATCAGCCCCGGCAAGGCGGTCGAGGCGCCGGCCATGGTGGCGAGGCGAGCAGATCAAATACTATCAATTTAATAGCTTTCAGAGCTTTATCAAAAAGCGCTACAGGCCATTCTTGCCCTAAAAACTCCGGCCACGCGCAGCCGCATCACGGCCTGTGGCACCATCGGCCCACCATCGCCGTGAACGACAACGGCAAGCGCCCGGCCTGTATGTTCTAGCCCACGACTGCACAAGGCACCTACCATGACCGCAACACCCTTCCCCGACGCCGCTGCCACCTGGAACCAGCGCTACGCAAGCGACCCCCACCTGTTTGGCCAGGAGCCCAACGACTACCTGCGCACCCAGGCCCACCACCTCGCACCCGGCGGCCGCGTGCTGTGCGTGGCCGATGGCGACGGGCGCAACAGCGTCTGGCTGGCGCGCCAGGGCCTGCAGGTGGACGCTTTCGACATCTCGGACGTGGGCGTGGGCCGGGCTCGGCAACTGGCCGCGCAAGCCCAGGTCACCGTGCACTACAGCGTGGCCGATTGCGACCAGTGGCCCTGGCCCACCGCCAGCTACGACGCCGTGGTGGCCATCTTTGTACAGTTTGCCGACCCCGCCATGCGCGCGCGCCTGTTCGCCCACATGGTGGCAGCGCTCAGGCCCGGTGGCGTGCTGGTGCTGCAGGGCTACACGCCCCGGCAACTGGAATACAAGACCGGCGGGCCACCCATCCTGTCGCACCTGTACACGCCGGAAATGATCCGCTCGGCCTTCAGCGGCCTGGAGATCATCGAGTTGCGCGACTATGAGGCGGTGCTGAGCGAGGGCACCCAGCACAAAGGCCCGTCTGCCCTGCTGGGGCTGGTGGCGCGCAAGCCCTGATATGCGCCCCAGCGCAAAGCCATGCCCGCTCCAGAAATCCCGACGCCCAGGCCAACGCCCGCACAACCCGGCCTGAGCACCGCCGACGCCGCACACCGCCTGGCCGCCGAAGGCCCCAACCTGCTGCCAGGCAGCGCGCCCAAGTCCACGCTGGCCATTGTGCGCGACGTGGTCACCGAGCCGATGTTCCTCATGCTGCTGGCGGCTGGCGGCATCTACCTGGCGCTGGGCGACCGGGGCGAAGCCCTCTTCCTGCTGGGCTTTGTGTTCGTGGTCATCGGCATCACGCTGGCGCAGGAGCGCAAGACGCAGCGCGCGCTGGAGTCGCTGCGGGACCTGTCGGCCCCGCGCACGCTGGTCATCCGCGACGGCCAGGAGCAGCGCATCGCCGGGCGCGACGTGGTGCGCGGCGACCTGCTGGTGCTGCACGAGGGCGACCGCATCGCCGCCGACGCCCTGCTGATCGACGGCCAGCTCGAAGTGGACGAATCCCTGCTCACCGGCGAAGCCGTGCCGGTGGCCAAGCTGCCCGCAGCACAAGGCGCTGCACCGGATACCCAACAAACACCGTCACCAACACCGGGAGGAGATGGCACACCCAGTCTCTTCGCGAGCACCGTGGTCACGCGCGGCGTGGGGGTGGCCCAGGTGTGTGCCACCGCCGCCCACACCGCCGTGGGGCGCATCGGCGCCGATCTCGCAGCAACAGTGGAGCCGCCTTCGGCGCTGCAGCAGGGCTCGCGCCGGCTGGTGCGCACGCTGGGCACGGCCGCCCTCGTCCTGGCCCTGGCGCAGGTGCTGCTGGGCTGGTGGTGGAACGGCCGGCCGCTGCTCGACAGCCTGCTCTCGGGCATTGCGCTGGCCATGGCCATCCTCCCCGAGGAGATTCCTGTCATCCTCACCGTGTTCCTGGCGCTGGGCGCCTGGCGGATTGCGCACCAGAAGGTGCTGACGCGGCGCGTCACCGCCGTCGAGGCGCTGGGCGCCATCACGGTGTTGGCCGTGGACAAGACCGGCACGCTCACCCTGAACCGCATGGCCGTGGCCGAAATCGCCACCGCCGACCAGCGCTTCAGGCCCGCCGACGGCGCCAGCGAAATGCCCGAACATTTCCACCTGCTGGCCGAATTCGCCATGCTGGCCACGCCGGGCGATCCGTTCGATCCCATGGAAAAGGCCATCCAGCATTTCGGCCACCAATGGCTCGAAGGCACCGAGCATGTGCACGACGGGCGCGAGCCCGAGTTCGAATACGCGCTCTCGGGCGAGATCCTGGCCATGACACGGGTGTTTGCCAGCGACGAGCCCGACCTGCACCTGCTGGCCACCAAGGGTGCGCCCGAGGCCGTGGCCGACCTGTGCCACCTCGATGCCGCGCGGCTGGGTGCCATCCGCCGCCAGGTCGAAGCCATGGCCGAGCGTGGCCTGCGCGTGCTGGGCGTGGCACGGGGGCGCTGGCGGGGCCCGCCCCCGGCGCCCGACCAGAGCCCGCCCTGGCCGCAAAGCCAGCACGACTTCGACTTTGATTTCCTCGGCCTGGTGGCGCTGGCCGACCCGCCCCGCCCCGAAGTGCCCGCCGCGCTGGCCGAATGCCGGCGCGCGGGCGTGCGCGTGATCATGATGACCGGCGACCACCCGGCCACGGCCCGCGCCATTGCGCAGCAGGTGGGCCTGTCGGAGCGGCCCCAGGTGCTCACCGGCCCCGAGCTGGAAGCGCTGGACGACGCGGCCCTTGCCGAGCGGCTGCGCCATGTGGATCTGTGCGCGCGCCTCAAGCCCCAGCACAAGCTGCGCCTGGTGCAGCTGCTGCGTGCCAGCGGCGAAGTGGTGGCCATGACCGGCGACGGCGTGAACGACGCCCCCGCGCTCAAGGCTGCCGACGTGGGCATCGCCATGGGCGAGCGCGGCACCGACGTGGCGCGCGAGGCCGCCGCGCTGGTGCTGCTGGACGACAGCTTCGCGCGCATCGTCGCCGCCATCCGCCAGGGCCGGCGCATCGACGGCAACGTGCGCAAGGCCATGCGCTTCACCTTCGCGGTCCACGTCCCCATCATCGCGCTGGTGCTGGGGCCAACGCTGCTGAAATGGCCCACGCTGCTGATGCCGGTGCATATCGTGCTGCTGCAGTTGCTGATAGACCCCACCTGCGCGGTCGTGCTGGAGGCCGAACCCGAAGACAGCAACACCATGGAGCGGCCGCCCCGCCCCGTCTCCGACTCGCCGTTTGCCATGGGCCCACTGGTTTACTCCGTGCTGCAGGGCCTGGGCGTGGCGGCCTTGCTCTTGGGCGGGCAGTCCTGGCTGGCGGGTCAGGGCTGGGGCAGCGCGCAAAGCCGCACCGTGGTGTTCGGCACGCTGGTGCTGTGCGTCATGCTGCTGATCCTGGCCAACCGCGACCTGTCGCGCCCGGCGCTGCTGGGCATCACCCGGCCAAACCCCTGGCTGTGGCGCATTGCCGCCGCAATGGCCTTGCTGCTGGCCGCGGTGCTGGGCATTCCGGGGCTGCGCGCGCTGATGGGATTGGCTTTGCCCGGCGCCCAGGGCGTGGCGGTGGCCGCTTGCCTGCTGGCGCTTTGCCTGGTCTGGCTGGAACTGGTGCGGCGCGCGGGCCGGAGCCTGGTGCGGACCCGGCTGCCCGGACCTGGCGGACGCTGACTCCGGCCCGGCCCGCGCCCCGGCAAAGAACGCCTACTGCGCCACGGCGCTGCCGCGCACCAAAGGCGCGGCGTGGTCCAGATCGGGCCGGCGCCACGGGTCCACATGGGTCATGAGGTTGAGCACGCGGTGGCGCTGCAGCACGCGCTGGCGCGCCTGCACGGCGATGTCGTGGCCGGCCTCCACGGTGAGCGCTGCGTCCACCTCCAGGTGGGCATCGACCACGATCATGTCGCCCATCTTGCGCGTGCGCACATCGTGCACGCCGCTCACGCCCGGCGTGTCGAGCAGCGTCTGGCGGATGGCCTGCACTTCCTGCTCGTCCACCGAACGGTCCATCAGGTCGTGCAGCGCATCCCAGCCAAACTCCCAGCCCATCTTGCCCACCATGAAGCCGACGATGAGCGCGGCAATCGGGTCCAGGATGGGATAGCCGGCCAGGTTGCCGGCAATGCCGATGCCCACCACCAGCGACGAGGCCGCATCCGAGCGCGCGTGCCAGGCATTGGCCACCAGCATGCTGGACTTGACGCGCTTGGCCACGGCCAGCATGTAGCGAAACAGCAGTTCCTTGCCCACCAGAGCGGCACCGGCCACCCACAGTGCCACCCTATGCACCTGCGGCACCGTTTGCGGGTTCTCCAGCTTGAGCACCGCCGACCACACCATGCCCATGCCCACCGCCAACAGCAGCAGACCCAGCACCAGCGAGGCCGCCGTCTCGAAGCGGTGGTGGCCGTAGGGGTGGCCCTCGTCGGCATCCTTTTTGGCATGGTGGCTGGCGAACAGCACCACGAAATCGGCCACGAGGTCGGACAGCGAGTGGATGCCATCGGCGATCAGGCCCTGCGACTTGGCCAGCACGCCCACCACGATCTGGATGGTGGACAGCACCAGGTTGACACCCACGCTCACCCAGGTGCTGCGCGATGCGGCGGCAGCGCGCTCCTGGGGCGTGTGCACGGTGTCTTCGGTATCGCTGTCAAGATCGCTGAATTGCATGGCCGTGGTCTCTGAAGGGGGTGCGCAGGTGCGCCCTGCAGAGGATTGTGCCCCGGCACGGGGCTACAGCCGAAAGTGACGGCGGAAAATCAGGCCGGCGCCGCCGCGCCAGGCGCATGGATCTCGACCGTGATGTGCACCAGCTCCTCGTGCACGCGCAGCTGCCGCTTGAAATATTCCGGCGCCACGCCGGGCGACGTGACCAGCGACAGGATGCACGCGTAGTCGCCCCGGCCCACGCGCCAGACATGCAGGTCGCTGATGCGCGCCGGCACGGGGCTGGCCGCGATGACCTCGCGGATTTCCGCCACCACCGGCGCGTCCATCTCGGCATCGAGCAGCACCTTGCCCGTATCCCGCAGCAGGCCCTGGGCCCACACGGCCACCAGCACCGCGCCCACGATGCCCATCACCGGATCCAGCCAGTCCGCCCCCCACAGCTTGCCGCCGAACAGCGCCACGATGGCCAGCACCGAGGTGGCGGCATCGGCCAGCACATGCAGGTAGGCCGAGCGCAGGTTCAGGTCGTGGTGGTGGTCCGAATGCCCATGCCCGTGGGAATGCCCATGGCCATGATCGTGTCCGTGGTGGTGGCCACCGCGCAGCAGCCAGGCGCAGGCCAGGTTGACCAGCAGGCCCACCACACCAATGGCGATGGCCTCGTCGTAGTGGATGGGCTGGGGCGCCAGCAGCCGCTGCAGCGACTGCACCAGCATCACGCCCGCCACCAGCACCAGTGCCAGCGCGCTCGTGTAGCCTGCCAGCACCTCGATCTTCCAGGTACCCAGCGAAAACCGCCGGTCGTGCGCGTAATGCCGCGCCGCCGCGTAGGCCATGGCCGACAGGCCCAGCGCCAGCGCGTGCGAACTCATGTGCCAGCCATCGGCCAGCAAGGCCATGGAGTTGAAAACCCAGCCCCCGGCGATCTCGGCCACCATCATCGCTACGGTCAGGGCCACGGCCCAGCGCGTGTTGCGCTCGGCCAGCGGGTTGCCCTGGTGGAAGTGGTGGGAATGGGACCCGTCAGAGGGCGTGGCAGTGGATGGCATGGAATGGAGGGGGATGAAATTGCCCCGCAATATACTCCACCCCAGTATCCATCACCCCCCAATTCCATGGCACACACCATCACCGGACACAAGCAGTTGCTGGCACGCGTGCGCCGCATCCAGGGCCAGGCCAGCGCACTCGAAAAAGCCCTGCTGGCGCAGTCCGACTGCGCCGCCGTGCTGCAGCAGATCGCCGCGATCCGCGGTGCCGTCAATGGCCTGATGGCCCAGGTGCTGGAAGGCCACCTGCGCGAGCATGTGGGCGCGCAAGGGCTGTCGGATGCGGCACGCGACGCAGGCATGGATCAGGTGACCGCCGTGCTGCGCTCCTACCTGCGATAGGCAGAATGGCCGCACGACAGGCACTCGCCCGCGCAGTGCGTCAGCCCGGCACTGCGGCCGCTGCCACCAGGCGCTGGGTGTAGGCTTGCCGGGGCGCATCCAGCACCTGGGCCACCGTGCCGCTTTCCAGCACCTCGCCATCCTTCATCACCAGCACGTCGTGCGCCATGGCGCGGATGACCTGAACGTCGTGCGTGATGAGCAGGTAGCTCAGGCCCTTGTCACGCTGCAGGCGCTGCAGCAGGCCCAGCACCTGCTGCTGGATGGTGACATCGAGCGCGCTGGTGGGTTCGTCGAGCACCAGCACGCGCGGCTGCACGATGAGGGCACGGGCAATGGCCAGGCGCTGGCGCTGGCCGCCGGAAAATTCATGCGGGTAGCGCGCCAGCAGGCCGGGGAACTGCGCCTCGGTCAGCCCCACCTCGGCCAGCGCGGCCTCCACCCTGGCACGACGCGCCGCCATGTCCAGCGCGCGCTCGTGCACCTGGAGGCCCTCGCCCACGATCTCTTCGACGGTGAGGCGCGGCGAGAGCGAGGAGAACGGGTCCTGGAACACCACCTGCACCTGGCGGCGCAACTGCTGGTTGGCGGGCGTGTTGCGCGCGGCCGGCTGCTGCCAGCCCTGCCCCGCCACCGCCAGCTCGCCGCCATGCGGCAGCAGGCCCAAAATAGCCTGCGCCAGCGTGGATTTGCCCGAACCCGATTCGCCCACCACGCCCAGCGTGCGGCCGGGCAGCAGTTGCAGCGTGGCCCCCAGCACGGCGACGAATTCACCTTTTTTGAACCAGCCGCGCACGCCGGGCAAGGGCGTGGGATAAACCACGCGCAGGTCTTGCGCCTGCACCACAGGGGCGATCCCTTCGGCGGGTTCGGTCTCCACCACATCGCGCCGGGGCTGGCTGGCGATGAGGCGGCGGGTGTAGCCATGCTGCGGGGCAGCAAACACATCGGCCACGCGGCCCTGCTCCACCAGCACGCCCTGCTCCATCACGGCCACGCGGTCGGCAAAGCGGCGCACCAGGTTCAGGTCGTGCGTGATGAGCAGCACGGCCATGCCGGTCTGGCGCTGCAAATCAGAAAGCAAATCCAGGATCTGGCCACGCAGCGTGACATCGAGCGCCGTGGTGGGCTCGTCGGCCAGCAGCAGCGCGGGCTCGCTGGCCAGGGCCATGGCGATCATGGCGCGCTGGCGCTGGCCGCCGCTCAACTGGTGCGGAAAGCTGTTGGCACGGCGTTCGGGCTCGGGGATGCCGGTCTTTGCCAGCAACTCCATCGCTTGCTGCGCAGACTGGGCGGGCGCCAAAGCCCTTTTCAACGCCAGAACCTCGGCAATCTGCTGGCCAATGGTCATCAGCGGGTTCAGCGCCGTCATGGGCTCCTGGAACACCATGGCGATGTCACCGCCGCGCACGCCGCGCATCTCGCGTTCCGACAAGGAGAGCAGGTCGCGCCCGCGCAGCAAGGCCTGGCCGCTGATGCTGGCATCACCCGCCAGGCGCAGCAGGCTCAAAGCGGTGATGGTCTTGCCCGAGCCCGACTCGCCCACCAGCGCCAGCTTCTCGCCCGGCGCGATGCTGAAGCCCACGCCGCACACCACCTCCTTGGCACCAAAGCGCACGGAAAGGTCGTGCACCTGCAGCAGCGGTGCAGGCGGGGACTGGGGTTGGAGTGTGGCGATCATGGCTTTGCTGTCGTTCGCAACGGGCTGATGCAGGATCGGATGTCAGCAACTGGCACGCACCAGGCCAGCGGACGCCGCGCAAGGGCCGCCCCGCCGCGCTGGCGGCGTCTCCCCTCCCGGCGAAGCCGAGAGAGGGGGGAAGGCGCGAAGCGACTCAGGGGGGTGTTCATTGTTTCCGGGGGTCCAAGGCATCGCGCAGCGCATCGCCCATGAAGGTCAGCAGCAGCAGCGTGACCACCAGCACGCCGAAGGTGGACAGCGAGATCCACCAGGCATCGATGCTGTTCTTGCCCTGGCTCAGCAGCTCGCCCAAGCTGGGCGTGCCCGGCGGCACGCCCAGGCCCAGGAAGTCGAGCGAGGTCAGCGCCAGGATGGCCGCGCTCATGCGAAACGGCAGGAAGGTGACCACGGGCGTGAGGCTGTTGGGCAGGATGTGGCGCCCGATGATCTGCGCATTGCCCACGCCCAGGGCGCGCGCCGCCTTCACGTAATCAAGCTGGCGGTTGCGCAAAAACTCGGCGCGCACGTAGTCGCTCAGCCCCATCCAGCCAAACAGGCTGAGCAAGATCAACAGCAGCGAAATGCTGGGCGCGAACACGGCACTGAAGATGATGAGCAGGTACAGCTCGGGCATGGAGCCCCAGATCTCGATGAAGCGCTGAAACGCCAGATCGGTCTTGCCGCCAAAGAAACCCTGGATGGCGCCGGTGATCACGCCCAGCGCCACGCCCGTGACGGTGAGCGCCAGCGCAAACAGCACACTCACGCGAAAGCCGTAGATCAGCTGCGCCAGCAGGTCGCGCCCGCGGTCGTCGGTGCCCAGCCAGTTCTCCGGCGTGGGCGCCGAGGGGTTGGGCGCCTTGGCAAAGTAGTTGAGCGTGTTCGGCCCGTAGGGGTTCAAGGTGTAGAGCGCCCAGTTGCTG
Organism: Acidovorax sp. GW823-FHT02H02; assembly: GCF_058797075.1. Lineage (NCBI taxonomy): Bacteria > Pseudomonadati > Pseudomonadota > Betaproteobacteria > Burkholderiales > Comamonadaceae > Acidovorax > Acidovorax sp. GW823-FHT02H02. Next base: position 163,820 of record NZ_JBXAJH010000004.1, read on the forward strand.
CCCTGCGTGATGCGCTCGCGGATGAAGGGATCGAGGTAGTCGGTGGGCGTCTCGAAGTCGCCGCCAAAGGTCTTCTCGGGGTAGTCCTTGAGCATGGGAAAGTAGGTCTGCCCCTCGTAGCGCACGATGAGCGGCCGGTCGTTGCTGACCAGCTCGGCGCACAGGCTCACGAGCACCAGCGCGCAAAAAATCAGCAGGCTCCAGTAGCCCAGGCGGTTGCGCTTGAAACGCAGCCAGGCGCGGCGGGAGGGGGACAAGGACGGGCTGGCTGGACTCATGCCGTAAACGGGTTGAGCAGCCCAATGCCGCAGCCATCAAAGTCGCGCACATTGCGCGTGACCACCGTGAGCGCGTGCACCTGGGCGGTGGCGGCTATCAGCATGTCGGCCTGGCTGCGCACCTGCCCGCGTGCGGCGAACATGCCGCGCATTTCTCCAGCGCGGCGAGCTATGGATGGCGTGGTGTCGAGCACCTCATTGCGCCCAATGAACTCGTCAAACCATGCCATTAAGGTGGGGTGGGGTTTGCGCAATAAGCCATAAAAAATTTCATCGATAGTGATGACAGACAAAGTGAGCTTGCCATGCACAGCATCGACCGTGTCGCGCCACGCCAGAACGCCTGGGTGGGGCTGGCGGCGCATCAGCTCGCTAATGATGTTGGTGTCTGCAAGCTGCATGGCTGTCAGTCCCAGTATCCAGGTTCATCCATGGGATTGGGGCGATTGGTTCTGGGCGGTATCTCGATGCCATCCAATCCCTGTGCTGCAAGCAAAGCGCGTATTTCGTCAAACTGCTGCGCCAGCGTGGGCCGCTGGCGCTCGGCCTTCCATCGTTTGAATTCCTCAAACTCCTGCGCCGAAATCAGCACGGCGACAGGTTTGTCTCGGTTGTAGATAGCTTGCGGCTCCTCGGCGGTCAGGCGCACCACTTCAGAAAATTGCTGCTTGGCGCTGGCGATGTTCCAGGTCATGATGAACCCCTCAAATGGACAAGTTGGGCACTTATTATGTCCAACTCTCGATCAGCCATCAATCGAATTTCACCCGCGGGTCCACCCACACGTAGCACAGGTCGGAAATCAGCTTGGTCACCAGCCCGATCAGCGTGAACAAATACAGCGTGCCCAGTACCACGGGGTAGTCGCGGCGGATCACGCTCTCGTAGCTCAAGAGGCCCAGGCCGTCGAGTGAAAACAGCGTCTCGATCAGCAGCGAGCCCGCAAAGAACGCGCCGATGAACGCCGCCGGAAAGCCGGTGATGATGGGAATCAGCGCGTTGCGGAACACATGCTTCCACAGCACCTGGCGCTCGCTCAGGCCCTTGGCGCGCGCCGTCAGCACATACTGCTTGCGGATTTCTTCCAGAAACGCGTTCTTGGTCAGCATGGCCGTCACGGCAAAGCTGCCCAGCACCATGGCGGTGATGGGCAAGGTGATGTGCCACAGGTAGTCCACGATGCGCGCGCCCCAGCCCAACTCCTCCCAGTTCGACGAGGTCAGCCCGCGCAGCGGAAACCACTGCAGCTGTCCGCCGAAGATGACCAGCAGCGCCACACCCAGCACGAAGCCCGGAATCGCATAGCCCACCAGGATGAGCAGCGTGGTCACCAGATCGAAGCGCGAACCCGCGCGCACCGCCTTGGCCACGCCCAGGGGCACGGCCACGAGGTAGCTGATGAAGAAGGTCCACAGCCCCAGGCTGATGGACACGGGCAGCTTCTCCACCACCAGCTGCCACACGTCCTTGTTCTGGAAGAAGCTCTTGCCCAGGTCAAAGCGCGCGAACTGGCCCAGCATCTGCCAGAAACGCTCGTGCGCAGGCTTGTCGAAGCCATACAGCGCCTTGATCTGCTCCAGCCGCTTCGGGTCCACGCCCTGCGCGCCCCGGTAGGCCAGGCCGCCGCCTTCGGCGCCACCACCACCCGCGCCGGCCTTGGCCTCGGCCATGTACTGCTCCACCGGACCGCCGGGCACGAACTGGATCACCACAAAGGTCAGCAGCAGCACGCCCAGCAGGGTGGGCAGCATCAGCAGCACGCGCTTGAGGATGTAGGCCAGCATCTTCGATCAACCCTTGTTTTCAGCAGTGGTGGTGGCGGCCGCCGCGCCGGGCCGCCACCAGCAAGGCCAGCCCCCTCGGGGAACAGCGACCCGCGCAACGGTGGAGCGTGGGGGCATCATTGGCGTGCCCACCAGGTGTCGATAACCCAGCCCTCGCCGCTGGTGTAGGGCGGCACCGTGGCGGGTCTGGCCAGGCGCCAGCCGTTGTAGGCCATGCGGTGGGTGGGCGCCGTCCACTGGGGAAGCAGGTAGTGGCTGTGCGCGATGATGCGCTCCAGCGCATGGCAGGCGGGCAGCAGCTGCGCCGCGGTCCTGGCCGCGGTCATGGCCTTGATCATGGCGTCCACGGCCGGGCTCTTCACGCCGGCGAAGTTGCCCGAATCCTCGGTGTCGGCGGCCTTGCTGCCGAACAGGTCGGCAAACTCCTGGCCCGGGTTGTGCGTGCCCTGGAAGGCCATGGAGGTGATGTCGAAGTCAAACTTCTGCAGGCGCTGCTGGTACAGGGCAAAGTCCACCGAGCGGAAACGCAGCGTGATGCCCAGCTTTTCGAGGCTGCGCATCCAGGGCGTGACGGTGCGCACGCCGCCCTCGTTGCTGTCCATGTATTCCAGCACCATGGCCTGCCCCTGGGCATTGCGCAGGGCACCATCGCGCACCTCCCAGCCCGCTTCTTTCAGCAGCTGCTGCGCGCGGCGCAGGTTGGCGCGCAGCGACGAATCCCCGTCGGTGCGCGGTGGCACGGTCATGGGGCCAAAAGCCGCTGGTGGGATGTCCTTGCGAAACGGCCCCATCAGCGCCAGCTCCTGCGGCGACGGCGTGCCGCGGGTCTCGCAGGCGGTGTTGCCAAACAGGCCGTTGACCCGCTGGTAGGCGCCGTAGAACATCTGGCGGTTCATCCACTCGTAGTCGATCGCCAGGCCCAGCGCCTCGCGCACGCGCACATCCTGCAACAGCGGGCGGCGCGTGTTGAGCACATAGCTCTGGAAGCCCGAGGGCAGCTTGTGGGCGAATTCGCCCTTGACCAGTTCACCGGTGTCGAACTTCTTGCCATTCACGCGCCGCGCCCAATCGCCCGCGCTGAAAAAGCGCATCAGGTCGAACTCGCCGGCCTTGAGGGCTTCGAGCCGCGCCGTGGCGTCCTTGTAGATCTTGACGGTGATGCGATCAAAGTTGGCCGTGCCCCTGCGCACGTTCAAATCCTTGGCCCAGTAGCCCGGGTCGCGCACGTAGGTGATGTCCTTGCCGAAGCGCACCGGGCCGATCTTGTAGGGCCCGCTGCCAATGGGGATGTCCATCACCACCTGGTCGAAGGGCTTGGCCTGGCCGTTCTCCATGCCCCAGTCGCGGCTGAACACCGGCAGGCCGCCCACGGTGAGCGGCAGCTCGCGGTTGGGCTGCCTGAAGCGGTAGCGCACCGTGCGCTCGTCCAGCACATCGACCCCCGCCACATCGATCAGCGTGGTCTTGTAGGCGGGCGACGTGAACGGGCCCACCAGGGTGTCGTAGCTGTATTTCACGTCCTGCGCCGCCACCTGCTTGCCATTGTGAAAGCGCGCCTCAGGCCGCAGGCGGAACGTGGCCGAAAGCCCGTCGGGGGCCACCTCCACATCCTCGGCCAGCAGGCCGTAGCCGGTGGCGGTTTCGTCCATGGAGCCCGCCAGCAGCGAGTCGAACATCAGCGCCGACAGGTAGGCCGGCGCGCTGCCCTTGATGGTGAACGGGTTGTATTTGTCGAAGGTGGAGGTGCGCAGGTTGCTCACCAGCCGCAGCTCGCCGCCCTTGGGGGCATCGGGGTTCACGTAACTGAAATGCGTGAACCCGGCCGGGTAGCGCGGCGCGCCCCACAGCGCATAGGCATGCGCAGCCCAGGCTGGCGCCGCACACAAGCACATCGAAAAAATCAACCAAAACCGCATGAGACAATTCTGCCCTACGTCGGCGGGGCCTTTGCGCAAACTGCGGGGCCGACCCCAGTAACCACGCCGTCCACCCCCACATCGCATTCCACAGGAGAAAAACCATGGGTTTTCTGACCGGCAAGAAACTGCTCATCACGGGCGTGCTGTCCAACCGCTCCATCGCTTACGGCATCGCCAAGGCCTGCCACGCACAGGGCGCCGAGCTGGCCTTCAGCTACGTGGGCGAGCGCTTCAAGGACCGCATCACCGACTTTGCCGCCGAGTTTGACTCGAAGCTGATCTTTGATTGCGACGTGGGCAGCGACGAGCAGATCGACCGCATGTTTGCCGACCTGGCCCAGACCTGGCCCCAATTCGACGGCTTCGTGCACAGCATCGGCTTTGCGCCGCGCGAGGCGATTGCCGGCAACTTCCTCGAAGGCCTCTCGCGCGAAGCGTTTCGCATTGCGCACGACATCAGCGCCTACAGCTTCCCGGCCATGGCCAAGGCCGCCCTGCCCTACCTGAACGACAAGTCCTCGCTGCTCACGCTGAGCTACCTGGGCGCGCTGCGCAGCATTCCCAACTACAACACCATGGGCCTGGCCAAGGCCAGCCTGGAAGCCAGCGTGCGCTACCTGGCCGAGGCCGTGGGCCGCACCGAAGACGGCCGCAGCATCCGCGTCAACGGCGTCTCCGCCGGCCCCATCAAGACCCTGGCGGCCAGCGGCATCAAGGACTTCGGCAAGCTGCTGGGCCGCGTGGCCGACGCCGCGCCCCTGCGCCGCAACGTGACGATCGAGGACGTGGGCAACGTGGCAGCCTTCCTGCTGTCCGACCTGGCCAGCGGCATGACGGCCGAGATCAGCTACGTGGACGGCGGTTTCAGCCAGACGGCAGGCCTGAGCGCCGACCAGGTCTGAATACCTCCCGCCGGTATTCTTGGTCAAATCGGCTGCTAGCGCTTACCAATCAAGCGCCAGCAGCCACATGATCCATCGCACCATGCGCCGCAGAAGCTGCCTCGCCCTGCTGGCGCTGGCCGCCCTTCCTGCCCTGCCCTCGCTGGCCGCAGAGGCACCCGCCCTGCTGCTGGCCCAGGTCTATCGCCCCGGCCTGGCGCTGCAGGATTACTGGGTGAGCGAGAAATACGACGGCGTGCGCGGCTTCTGGGATGGCCGCACGCTGCGCACCCGGGGCGGCGAGACGGTGCAGGCCCCCGCCTGGTTCACCGCCGGCTGGCCCGAGGTGCCGATAGACGGCGAGCTGTGGGCCGGGCGCGCACGATTCAGCCACGCCCAGTCCACCGCGCGCCAACAGCAAGCCGACGACGCGGCCTGGCGCCAGATGCGCTTCATGGTGTTTGACCTGCCCGCGCATGGCGGCACATTCGACCAGCGCCTGCCGGCCCTGGCCGCCCTCGTCGAGCACCTGGGCCAGCCCTGGGTGCAGGCCGTGCCGCAACGGCGCGTGGCCAGCGACGCAGCGCTGCAGGCGCTGCTGCACCGCACCGTGCGCGCCGGTGGCGAGGGGCTGATGCTGCACCGGGGCGCATCGCTGTACCGCGCAGGCCGCAGCGACGATCTCATCAAGCTCAAGACGCACGAAGACACCGAGGCCCGCGTGGTCGCGCACCTGCCCGGCAAGGGCAGACACGCCGGACGCATGGGTGCGCTGCTGGTCGAAATGCCCACCGGCCAGCGTTTCCGGCTGGGTGCAGGCTTCAGCGATGCCGACCGCGAACGCCCGCCGCCCGTGGGCAGCTGGGTGACCTACCGCTTTCGCGGCACCCACGACGGCGGCCTGCCACGCTTTGCCAGCTTTGTGCGGGTGCGCGAGGACATGCCGGCCCAGTGAAGTGAACGGGTTGAACGGGCGAGCGGCTGGCAGCCAGTTCAACCCAAAATCCAGCGACCGCAAAGGCCGCCGGCGCCGTCACACATTGCGGCCGTAAGGGCCATCGTCGCCCATCTGCACCAGATTGTCGGAAGTGGTCAGCGGCTTGGGTTGTCTGGCGAATTTCTCGGCCACGCAGTCGGCGTAATAGCGCACCTGGCCGCTTTCATCCTCCACCTCGACCAGGCCGTGGATATCCGTCTCGAAGCCCGGGCACAGCTTGGCGAATTCACGGGCGAACTTCAGGTAGTCCACGATCTTCCGGTTGAACACCTCGCCCGGAATCAGCAGCGGAATGCCCGGCGGGTACGGCGTGACCAGGCCCACGGTGATGCGGCCTTCGAGGTGGTCGATCTCCACGCGCTCGGTGGTGCGGTGGGCGATGTGCGCAAACGCGTCGCTGGGCTTCATGGCCGGCGTGAGGTCCGACAAATACATCTCGGTCGTCAGGCGCGCGATGTCGTACTTGGCATACATCTCGTGCACATGCTGGCACAGGTCCTTGAGGCCCATGCGCTCGTAGCGCTTGTGCTGCTGGCAGAACTCGGGAAGGATGCGCCACATGGGCTGGTTCTTCTCGTAGTCGTCCTTGAACTGCTGCAGCGCCGTGAGCAGCGTGTTCCAGCGGCCCTTGGTGATGCCGATGGTGAACATGATGAAGAAGCTGTAGAGCCCCGTCTTTTCGACCACCACGCCGTGCTCGGCCAGGTACTTGGTCACGATGGACGCCGGAATGCCGGTCTTGTCGAACTTGCCGTCCAGGCTCAGGCCCGGCGTGACGATGGTGGACTTGATCGGGTCGAGCATGTTGAAGCCGTCGGCCAGCTGGCCGAAACCGTGCCACTTGCTGCCGTTCTTCTTGCTCTTGCTGTCGCTGCGGATGATCCAGTCCTCGGCCCGGCCAATGCCTTCGTCCACCAGCTTTTCCGGCCCCCAGACCTTGAACCACCAGTCGTTCTTGCCGAACTCTTCCTCCACCTGGCGCATGGCGCGGCGAAAATCCAGCGCTTCGAGAATGCTCTCTTCCACCAGCGCGGTGCCGCCGGGCGGCTCCATCATCGCGGCCGCCACGTCGCAGCTGGCGATGATGCTGTACTGAGGGCTGGTGCTGGTGTGCATCAGATAGGCCTCGTTGAACAGGTGGCGGTCGAGCTTGGTGGTCTGCGAGTCCTGCACCAGCACATGGCTGGCCTGGCTGATGCCCGCCAGCAGCTTGTGGATGGACTGCGTGGCGTAGGTCACCGAGTGCTTGGGCCGCATGCGCTTCTTGCCCATGGCGTGGTAGCTGCCATAGAACGGGTGGAAGGCCGCGTGCGGCAGCCAGGCTTCATCGAAGTGCAGGTTGTCCACGTAGCCATCGAGCATGGCCTTGATGGTTTCGGTGTTGTAGAGCACGCCGTCGTAGGTGGACTGCGTGAGCGTGAGCACGCGGGGCTTGACCTTCTTCGGATCGACGCCCTTGAGCAGGGGGTTGGCCTTGATCTTGGCCTGGATGGCCACGGGCTCGAACTCGCTCTGCGGGATGGGCCCGATGATGCCGAAGTGGTTGCGCGTGGGCTTCATGAACACGGGCACCGCGCCGGTCATGATGATGCTGTGCAGGATGGACTTGTGGCAGTTGCGGTCCACCACCACCACGTCGTCCGGCGCCACCGTGTGGTGCCACACCATCTTGTTGGATGTGGATGTGCCGTTGGTCACGAAGAAGCAGTGGTCGGCATTGAAGATGCGCGCGGCATTGCGCTCCGATTCGCCAATGGCGCCGTTGTGGTCCAGCAGCTGGCCCAGCTCTTCCACGGCATTGCAGACGTCGGCGCGCAGCATGTTCTCGCCGTAGAACTGGTGGTACATCTGGCCCACGGGGCTCTTCAAAAACGCCACGCCACCCGAGTGGCCTGGGCAGTGCCAGCTGTACGAGCCGTCTTCGGCGTAATCGAGCAGCGCCTTGAAGAACGGCGGCTGCACGCCTTCCAGGTAGCTCTTGGCCTCGCGGATGATGTGCTTGGCCACGAATTCGGGGGTGTCCTCGAACATGTGGATGAACCCGTGCAGCTCGCGCAGGATGTCGTTGGGCAGGTGGCGGCTGGTCTTGGTTTCGCCGTGCACGTAGATGGGCACCTCGGCATTCTTGCGCCGCACTTCGCCAATGAAGTTGCGCAGGCTCAGCACGATGGGATCGAGCCCCTCCTGCGCCGTGAATTCTTCATCGTCAATCGACAGGATGAAGGCGCTGGCGCGGCTTTGCTGCTGGGCGAACTGGCTCAGATCGCCATAGCTGGTGACCCCGACCACCTCGAAGCCCTCGGCCTCGATGGCCTGCGCCAGAGCGCGGATGCCCAGGCCCGAGGTGTTCTCGGAACGATAGTCCTCATCGATGATGATGATGGGAAAGCGAAACTTCATGTGCAGCCTCCGTGCAACCGTGCCATGCCCGGCCAAAAAACGAAACAGGCGCGAAGTGTAAGGAATAAGCATGACGCGCCTTTGAAGCGCCATTCTTTTGACCCAGAATGTGGTGCACTAAAGACGAACAAGGAGTCGGCATGGAGGAATCCACGATCTGGTGGCTTTTGGCAGGCGTGGCGGTGGTCACCGAGCTGCTGACCGGCACTTTCTATCTGCTGATGCTGGCGGTGGGGCTGGCCGCCGCAGCGCTGGCCGCCCACCTGGGCCTGCCGCTGACCGTGCAGATCATCACGGCCGCGGTGGTGGGCGGCGGTGCGGTGGTCGCATGGCACCAGTTCAAGAAGAAACGCCCTGGCGACCCGCCTGCCCGCGCCGACCGCAGCGTGAACCTGGATGTGGGCGAAACCGTCATGATCGACAGCTGGAGTGCCGACGGCACCGCCACGGTGAAATACCGCGGCACCCAGTGGACCGCCATCCATCGCCCCGGCGTCACGCCCTCCACCGGCATGCACCGCGTGGCCGAACTGGTGGGCAGCCGCCTGCTGGTGGACCCGCTCTGAAACCACCGCCCATACCCAACGCCCGGAAAGGCCCCCATGGAAATCGCCCTCATCCTCTTCGTCATCGCCGTCATCTTCATTGCGCGCTCCGTCAAGGTCGTGCCCCAGCAAAACGCCTGGGTGAAAGAACGGCTGGGCAAATACGCCGGCACGCTCACACCGGGCCTGAATTTTCTGGTGCCGTTTGTGGACCAGGTCGCCTACAAGCACAGCCTGAAAGAAATCCCGCTCGATGTGCCCAGCCAGATCTGCATCACCCGCGACAACACACAGCTGCAGGTGGATGGCATCCTGTACTTCCAGGTGACAGACCCCATGCGCGCCAGCTACGGATCGAGCAACTACATCATGGCCGTGACCCAGCTGGCCCAGACCTCGCTGCGCAGCGTGATCGGCAAGCTCGAACTCGACAAAACCTTTGAAGAGCGCGACATCATCAATGCCCAGGTGGTGCAGGCCATCGACGAGGCCGCGCTGAACTGGGGCGTGAAGGTGCTGCGCTACGAAATCAAGGACCTCACGCCCCCGAAGGAAATCCTGCACGCCATGCAGGCCCAGATCACCGCCGAACGCGAAAAGCGCGCCCTGATCGCCGCCTCGGAAGGCCGCCGCCAGGAACAGATCAACATCGCCACCGGCGAGCGCGAGGCCTTCATTGCCCGCTCCGAGGGTGAAAAGCAGGCCGTCATCAACAAGGCACAGGGCGAAGCCGCATCGATCAAGGCCGTGGCCGAAGCCAATGCCGAAGCCATCGAACGCGTGGCCGCCGCCATCCGCCAGCCCGGCGGCGAGCAGGCCGTGCAACTCAAGGTGGCCGAAAAAGCCGTGGAAGCCTATGGCAAGGTGGCCACCGACGCCACCACCACCCTCATCGTTCCCAGCAACATGACCGAGGTATCGGCACTGATTGGTTCCGCCATGAAGATGGTTCAGACCCAGAAGGCCAGTTGAAGCCGTTTTTTTTGGGGCAAGCCAGGCCGCAAACCCCAACACCCCCTGACCTGTGGCTATAATCGTGGGCTTCGGAGAGGTGGATGAGCGGTTTAAGTCGCACGCCTGGAAAGCGTGTGTGGGCTAATCCCCACCGCGGGTTCGAATCCCGCCCTCTCCGCCATATACAACCCCAAGTGATTGATTCACTTAGGGTTTTTTCTTTGGGAGCCTGTCCTCCTGCCCAAACACCCGCCCAAAGCCAACCCGGTAGGGCTTGCACTTGATTGCAGGATCAAGGAAGGCTGTTGAGGTATTTGAGGAAGCTCCTTTGCTCTTCCTCTTTGTCCACGATCTGCATGAACGGCTCAAGGTTAGCCTTCGTCAAGAGGATGAAGCCTGCTTCCATAGATTGCCGCGCTGCTTCTATGCTCTGCTCGACAGTACCCGCCCACTTTGACCACTTCGCCAAATCCCTGGATGTCAGGGTGTCGATGTTTAGCGGTTCAAACACCTTACCGAAGGGTCTCAGCAATAGCTTTGCCTTGTACGCGCATGCGGCGCTCTACGTCCTTGAGCATTTCACATCAACCTGCTGCGCAGCAAGCATTCCATCAAGGGAACATCCGACTTGCTGAAGTTCTGCCAGATCAGCAACAGAGAGATGCGGCATGGCGGCAAGCATTTCGTCGATCCACATCCGGGCGTCTGATTGTTCCGAAGCGGCCATACTCAACCGGGGGGCGGAGATTGGTTCGGGCATCTCAGCCCCTTATGCAGGAGCGAGCATCAGATGCCCGACTTCAGACTTGGCAGGCCGTACCTTGATTTCAATGTCGTAGCCCAGCCGGGTGAGGCAGTCCATCAGCTTGCGCTCGGAAAGGTTGCTGAAGTCGCCGCGCATCATGTCTGAGACTTTGGGCTGCGTGATGCCCATCAGCTTGGCAGCCTCTTGTTGAGTCAAGCCACGACTGCGCATGGCCTTTCTGATCTCGACGACCAGTCCGGTTTTGATCTTGAGCTTTTCGGCGTCAGCCAAGCCGAGATCGGCAAACACGTTGCCAGAACCGCGATGCACTTCAACACCATCGACAAGTCGAGTTTTCATTTGCGCAACTCCTTCACATACGCTTCGGCCACTCTGAGCCTTGCGTGAACAATGTCCATGTCCTCTTTGGGCGTGGCGATTCCGCGCTTGCTCTTCTTTTGAAAGCAGTGAAGGACAAACACCGCTTCTGCGAACTTGACGGTGTAGACAGCGCGGTAGGTGCCACCGGCGTCGTCTTCCACCACTTCAAGCACACCAGCACCACCAAAGCCCTTGAGCACCTTGGCGTCGTCGTGCTTGTCGCCAGCCTGTGCCAGCGATAAGGCAAAACCGAAGTGGCGCCGTACATCGTCAGGCAATGCCAACAAGTCTCTGTAGCTGCTGCCGATCCACTCCAGTGGTTTTTCAGGCATTGGCATGGTTAAAAATATACATGAAATGGTATATGTGGTCAATGTCCGCATTTCGGCGAGCGCCACCCCAGCAACTGGCGGAAAGCAATGGCCGATGGCCACCCCACTCGCGCGCACTCAATAGGGTGTCGTCTCTGAAAAGTAGCCTCCAAAAAATGTTTTTTGGCGCCGGTACCTGGCCATCGGCATCTTCATCGCCTGTGTCGATGGGCTCAAGGGCTTTCCCGAGGCCATCGAGGCCGTGCTCCCCAAGGCGGTGGTGCAGCTGTGCATCGTGCACATGGTGCGCCACAGCCTGAACTACGTGTCTTGGAAACGCAGGAAAGAGGTGGCCACCGATTTGAGGCGCATCTACCAATCGGCCACCGCCGAGGAGGCCGAGCTGCGCCTGGGTGAGTTCGAGGCCAAGTGGGATGCCGAGTACCTGCCCATTGGCCAGTCCTGGCACAGGAACTGGAGCCGCTTGACCCCGTTAAGTGACGAGGCGCTGAGCAAGCTGTTCTATTTGGCCCTGCGCAACATCAGCCAGAAGTGGACCATGCCTATCCGCGATGGGAAAGCTGCACTGACCCGCTTTACCATTCAGTTCGCAGACCGCATCTCTGTCAACTGAAGTCCGGCCCGTTTACACAAAAATTCGGACACGCCCGGTGGCTTAGTTTGTTTTTTTATCTAGTTATTTATTGACAAATGACTAGCTTTTGCAACAAACTGCATGAATGGCTCGTGGCGAAAACTCAACGATGGAATACGCCGTGCTCGCACTCGCCGAGCGACAGCCACTGCTGCGCGCACGCGACCTGACAGTACAGGCGCTGCCGACCGTTGCGCTCAGCCGACTGGTCGCTGCGGGCAAGCTGGAACGTGTGGCCCGCGGCGTCTACAGCCTGCCGGGGCGTGCGCTCAGCGAGCACCGGTCTCTGGCCGAAGTTGCCCTGCGGGCGCCGCGTGGCGTTGTGTGCCTGCTGTCGGCGCTGCGCGTCCATGGTATCGGCACCCAGGCACCGTTCGAGGTCTGGCTGGCGATCCCGCCGCATACACCCACGCCCCGACTGGACCAGCCGGCGCTGCGTGTGGTGCGCATGTCGGGACTGGCCCTCTCCGAAGGCGTTGAACCCATCGAAATCGATGGTGTGCAAGTCCCGGTGTTCAACGCCAACAAAACGGTGGCAGACTGCTTCAAGTACCGCAACAAGATCGGTCTGGACGTGGCGCTGGAGGCGCTGCGCGATGGCTGGGCTCAGCGCAAGCTGACCATGGATGCGCTCTGGCACTACGCCGCGGTCAACCGCGTAGCCAATGTGATGCGGCCCTACCTGGAAAGCGTGACAGCATGAGCCGCAACCTGGCCGCCTCCATCCGCGCCCGCTTGAAGCAACGCGCCTATGCCACGAAGCAGGACTTCAACCTGACGCTCACCCACTACGGGCTGGAGCGGTTGCTGTATTCGATACGGCCTGCGACCTACTCAGGGCGAACGGGGGAATCGTGGTGCGGCGGATACGGCCTCAGGCCCACTCAAGCCGAACGGGGGAACCCGCCTAATACGCGTTCTTGTGCACAAACCCCTTGAACACCGTCGCCACGATGATCTTCAGATCCAGCCACAGCGACACGTTCTCGATGTAGTGCAGGTCGTATTCCACGCGCTTTTCCATTTTGTCGAGCGTGTCTGTCTCGCCCCTGAAACCATTGACCTGCGCCCAGCCCGTAATGCCGAGCTTGACCTTGTGGCGCAGCATGTAGCCGGGCACCAGCTCTTTGTAATGCTCGTTGTGTGCCACCGCGTGCGGCCGGGGGCCGACGATGGACATGCGGCCTTGCAGCACATTGATGAACTGCGGCAGCTCGTCCAGGCTGGTGCGGCGCAGGAAGGCGCCCAGGGGCGTGATGCGCGCATCGTTGCGCCTGGCCTGGGTGACCTGAAAATCAGGCTCCTGGTGCACCACCATGCTGCGAAACTTGTAGACCCAGATCCCCTCGCCGTTCCAGCCGTGGCGCAGCTGCCGGTACAGCACCGGCCCGTGCGATGTGAGCTTGATGGCCAGTGCAATCGCCAGCATCAGCGGGCTGATCAGCAGCAAAATCAGCGCGCCCAGCAGCCGGTCTTGCACCGCCTTCATCAACCGCACCTTGCCGGTGATAGGCGAAGCCGACAAGTCCAGCATCGGAATGCCCAGCACCTCGCTGACACCGTGGTTGATCAGCCTGAGCGCAAACAAGTCGGGCACCAGGCGGATGTTGGCCGTGCTGTGGCGCAGCGCATCGAGCGTGGCAAAAATGCCCTCTTTGTCGCCCACCGGGAGGCACAGCCACACCTCGTCCACCGGCCGCTCGTCAACACACGCGCTCACACCACGCTGACTGGATATTCAAGCATTACCCACTCAAAATGTGACAATTTGTTCTATTGGTCACCACCTCCACCCCCCATCCATGCTGTCCATGCGGGGGCGTGTCTTGCGGCATCTGCGTCGGTTGTGCCTTTTGCACAGACCGCACGCGCTGCCAATGCCAGTCTTGCAAGGCAAGGCCTGCCAGTCAGCCCTCTGCGGGATGTGCCAAACATGCAACAAAACAATCCCACGCCAGGAGTTGCAAGTTTCGCTGTTGTCTTACAGACGGAACCGGTGCGGTCTGATGAAATCCCACCAACCAGCCAGCCAGCCAGCCATTGAGGCTCGCTGGAGGTTGTTGAGACCTTCCGATCCTTTTCCCTTGTGGAGGATTACCGCCATGAACCGCCACCCCATTCCATCCGGTACCCGTGCCATCGCGGCATTCACCGTCACGGTGGTTCTGTCGGTCTTGGCTGCAGGATTGGGATTGCTGCCCGACATTGCAGTGCAGTCGGCCGATTCCATGGCGCACTTGCCCAGCCAGCTCGATCAGTTGTTGCCGGCAGGGCTGCTCGAATAAGCATCCGTTCGGCAGCTGAGGCGGGCTGGAAGTCTCCGGGCTTTGCGTTGGTGGTTGGTCTCGCCACCCACGGCTCTCCCGTCAATCAGGCTTGCCGCCCCGCTCCACGATGGCGATGCGCCGCTGGAGCGCGGCAGCGGCCCCGGTGTCGCCTGCGGCCTGGGCGCGCTCGGCCTGCACCATCAGCCAGGCCAGCAAGGGCCTGCGCCAGCCCTGTGCCGATGCGGTTTCCACCGCCACCGACAGGGTGGCCGGTGTGGCACGGCCGGTTTTCAGCAGCACCCCCGCGGCCACCAGGCGCGACAAGGGGTCCGGGATGCCGGAGAGCCCGGCCCCGGCCTGGGCCACGCTGCGCTGGGCGGGGGGCAGTTGCGCTGCGTTCTGTGCGGCGAGCTGGCCGGCCAGGTAATCTGCGTAGGCCTTTTCGCTGGCGGGGGCATCGCGCCGCAGTGCTTCAAACGCGGCGCAGGGCTCGAACACCAGGCTGGCCACGCGCCCGGCGCAGCGCAGCAGCTCCAGCCGGGCCAGCAGATCCAGGCGGCCGGTACGGGCCAGGGCTTCGCGGGCCCGGGTCCATTCGAGTTGTTCCACCCGGTTGTCGCCGGCAAGGTAGGCGCTCTGGGCCTTTTGCGATGCGCCATGGGCGTCCATCTGCCATTCGGGGGTGGGCGGGCCGCTGGCACAGGCCGCCAGCAGCCCAACCGCGCACAGCACGCCCCAGCGGGTCAGTGCCTTCATCGGTGCAGGGGCGATGGTCATGGCAGTTGCAGCTCCGTGTTGCGCGCAAAGGGCCATTTGCGGTTGATTTCGTTGACCAGGCTTTCCACCTTGCGCAGATTGCTTTCCACCTCGGCGCGCAGGGCGCCCAGGTCGGTGGTGGCCTCGCGGGCGTTGGCGCCAATGGCCTGCGCCTCGACCAGCACCGCATCCACCTTGCGTAGGCTGGCCCGGGTTTCGGCCAGCAGGCCGTTGAGCTGCACCACGGTGGCGCGGACCTCGGGCACCAGGGCATCCTTGCCGCCCTGGCCAAAGACCTGTCGGTCGGCGCGCGCCACCATGCCGTCCAGGCGGGCCAGCAAGGCGTTGGTGCGCTCCAGCGTGGCCACCACTTTGCCGGCATCGGCCTCGTTGCCCATGAGCACGCCCAAAGCGCCGCCCGGCCCGTTCAGCCGCGCGGCCAGTTCCTGCACCTGCCCGAGGCTGCTGCCCAGGGCGGCGTCCTGGGCCGTGAGGGCGTTGAGGTTGCCCAGCAGCTCGCGCGCCGATGCCATGAGCTGGGGGATTTCGGCCGTGGCATCGCCGCGCAGCACGGGCCGCACGGCGCCGTCGGGCAACAGCGGGTCGGCCAGCATGCCAGTGTAGGCGCGGATATTGGTGCCCCCCACCACGCCGCGCACCAGGGTGAACACGCTCGACTGGCGCAGCCAGTGCGCGTCCTTGCGCGGCACATCCACGACGATGCGGGCATTGCCGTCGTCGGACAGCTCGATGCGCCGCACACGGCCGATCGGAAAGCCCGAGAACGTCATGTCCATGCCCACCACCACGCCTTCGGAGTCGTCGGCCGTGAGCACCAGCGTCTGCGTGGGCTCGAAGGCGCCGCGCGCATACAGCAGGTACAGGCCCGAACCCACGATGAGCGCCAGCGTGAACAGCAGCAACGCCGTGGCCTTGAGCTGCAGATGGGCCACGGGGCGCAGCGTTTCCACCAGCGGCGGCGGTGGCTGCAGTGAGGAAGGGGTAGGTTCTGTCATGGCGCGTTGCAGGGGTTCGGTAAAGCCATCCAACTCAATAGTAGTTGCCGACGAGCGAGCCCACCTCGATCAGCAGCAGCACGGCAAACATGCGTGCGAGGCCGCCCAGCTCGGAGTCGGGCGCAGCGCCCTCGCCCGCGTCGTACATGCCGGCCGCCGTGGGGATCAGGGCCACGGCCAGGCTGGAAAACAGTGTTTTCAGGACAAACACCAGCGTCACCGCCGGCGAGAACACATGGCCGAACATGCGCGTGTAGCCGGGCAGGCCGGCCAGATTGAAGCCATACACGCTGATATAGGCCATGACCAGCGCCACCACGCACGACAGCGCGGCCAGCGTGATGCTGGCAAACACACCGGCCACCACGCGCGGCAGCAGCTCCATGCGCATGGGGTCGCCCCCCTGGGCACGCAGGGCCTCGAAATGGCCCGACTGGCGCAGCAGCGCCAGTTGCGTGCCGTGGGGGATGGTGCAGCGCATGGCCACGAACAGCGTGGCCGTGAGCGGGATGAGTTCGAGCACCAGCACGCGAATCACCATTTCGAGCGCGTAGCGCGACAGGCCATAGCTGAGCGCCGTCACCACCACGATGCGCGTGATGACCAGGGCCAGCAAGGCCGCCAGCACCGTGAACCCCAGCAGGATGGGCGCCGTGTCGAGGTAGATCTGGCGCGCCAGCGTGCGGCGGGCCGACGGGCTGTAGCTGGATGGCGACAGCACCAGCACCAGCACCACCGCCCCCAGGTACACGATGCGCCCCCAGGCCAGCGCCCAGCGCCGCGCGGTGCGCCACAGGCGCTCGGGCAGCGAATATCCGGGCAAGTGGAAAAGCATGGGCGAATCATAGCGGCCAGCCACCATGGAATTTGAAACAAAATACCACGCAAGCGCTTGATGCGTATGCGCAAGAAGCTATTAATTAAGTAGCACCACGGAGTTTTGGGCAGGGACCTCCATTCCCGGAGACGCAAAGGGCCAGACCGCCCGGCAAAACAGGCCCTTACCCCCGAACTTGACGCAAAGCAAGCCGGGCATGGCCCCTGCATGGTCCAATCCACTCCCGCCACGCCCACGCCGCCCCATGACCCGCTCGACCACCGCCCCCGCCACACCGCCAGCCACCGTGCCGCACAGCGCCACCGAAGATGCGGTGGCGATCTTCACCGGCGTGCTGCTGATCTCGGTGGGTGTGGCCTTTTTCACCAGCGCCGGGCTGCTGACGGGGGGCACGGCGGGGCTGGCCTTCTTGCTGCACTACGCCACGGGCATCGGCTTTGGCAAGATCTTCTTTGTGCTCAACCTGCCGTTTTACTGGCTGGCGCTGCGCAAGCTGGGGCGCGAGTTCACGCTCAAGACCTTTGCCGCGGTGCTGCTGCTGTCGGTGCTGACCGAATGGCAGGCGCAGTTCTTGCAATTTTCCCACTTGCAGCCGCTGTATGCCGCCATCGCGGGTGGCCTGATCACGGGCACGGGCTTTCTGGTGCTGTTCCGCCACCGCTGCAGCCTGGGCGGCGTGGGCATAGCGGCCCTGTACCTGCAAGACAGCTACGGCTGGCGCGCGGGCAAGGTGCAGATGGCGGTGGACTGCTGCATCGTGCTGCTGGCGCTGTGGACGGTGGAGCCGGTGCGCGTGGCCTGGTCGATTGCCGGCGCCGTGGCCCTGAACCTGGTGCTGGCCATGAACCACCGGCCCGGGCGCTACATGGCGGTGTAGCGGCGGGCGGCATGGAACCTTTTGGCGCTGGCGCCTATCATTCAGGCATGCGTCGCATCCTGTCCCTGGCTTTGGTGGTCATGCTGGTCCTTCGGGGCCTCGTGGGCACCGCCCTGGCCGCCGGGGTCATGCCCACCCTGCCGGTGCAGGGCGCAGAAATGCAGACGCCAGCGGGTTCCGCCGGGAACCACGCGGGGCACGCAGTGCATGCCGACCATGGCGATGCCCACCAGGCCGCCGCCCCGGCCAGCTGCCACGGCACCCCCGCCACCGACTGCAGCCCGCACCAGCACAGCCCCAGCTGCGCTGACTGCGACGTCTGCCATTCGGCGGTGCTGGCGCCGCCTGCGTTGCCACTGCAGCCCCTGCATCTGCGCAGCACAGTGCGGCCTGCGAACACCGTGCCGTTCGCCAGCGTGCAGGCAGCGCGCACCATCAAACCACCCATCGCCTGATCTCTGACGCCCGAAGTGCGTCTGCCATGGCCTGCCCGGTCGCGCCTGCGCGCGCGGCCATGCGGGCATAACGGGGGAAACATTCTGCCGCCCACGGGCACCCATGCTGAAACCAGAAAAGAACCATGAAAATCATTCAATTCATAGCTACTTGCGCATTACTGGTAAGCACCACAAGCTCTTTTGGCCATGAAAACATGCCCCACCACAACGCCAGCGCCCCCGTGGCCAAGGAACAGAAAGACTGGGGCATTGCGGGCGATGCCCAGGCCGTGCGCCGCACCATCACGCTGCGCATGAACGACGACATGCGCTTCACCCCCAGCCACATCGAAGTGCGCGAGGGCGACACCGTGCGCCTGCGCGCCGAGAACCGCGGCAAGGTGCTGCACGAGATCGTGCTGGGCACCCAGGCCGAGCTGGCCCAGCATGCGCAGATGATGCAGAAGTTTCCCGGCATGGAACACGACGAGCCCCACATGGCCCATGTGCGCGCAGGCCGGCGTGGCGACATCGTGTGGCATTTCAACCGCCCCGGCAGCTTTGACTTTGCCTGCCTGATCCCCGGCCACTACCAGGCCGGCATGACCGGAACCATCACCGTGCTGCCCCGCAACCGCTGACTTCTTCCACCCTCCATTCATTCGTCGTCAAGGTATCCACCATGCACAACACCGCTGCTTTCTCTGCCCCCGCCACGCCGCACAGCGGCCTGCGCCGCCGCCACCTGCTCTCCGCCCTGCCCCTGGTGGGCGCGGCCCTTGTCGCGCCACGCCTGGTGCGCGCCGCCACGGGCACGCCCATCGAGGTCTGGAAAGACCCGAACTGCGGCTGCTGCCACGACTGGATTTCGCACATGGAGGCCAACGGCTTCAGCTTCACCGTGCACGACACCGGCAACAACGCCGTGCGCGCGCGCCTGGGCCTGCCGCAAAAGCTGGGCTCGTGCCACACCGCGCTGGTGGGCGGCTACCTGATCGAAGGCCATGTGCCCGCCAGCGATGTGCGTGCCCTGCTGCAGCAAAAACCCCAGGCCCTGGGCCTTACGGTACCGGGCATGCCCGTGGGCTCGCCCGGCATGGACGGCGCGGTGTACGGCAACCGCCGCGACCCCTACGATGTGCTGCTGGTGGCGCGCAATGGCAGCACCCGTGTGTTCAAAAGCTATAACCAGAAGGCCTCGTCATGAAACCACTCGCCTATGGCACCGCCGCCCTGCTGCTGGCTGGTGCACTCAGCCCCGCTTGGGCGCTGGCCCCGGCGGACGCGCACGACAGCCACCACCCGGGCGCAGCCTCTGCCGCACAGGGCGCGCAAGGCAACCCCGGCAGCACACCGGCAGACCAGAGTGAACTGAGCGAAGGCGAAATCACCCGCTGGGACCCGCGCACGCTCAAGGTCACCCTGCGCCACGGCGAGGTCAGGAACCTGGGCATGCCGCCCATGACCATGGTGTTCCGCGTGAACGACGCCAGCATGCTGGCCCCCTTCCAGCCCGGCGACAAGGTGCGCTTCCGGGTGGAGCGGCGAACCACCGGGTACTTCATCACCCGCATCGAAGCCGCGCGTTAAGAACGGCCTGCGCGGG
This sequence comes from Acidovorax sp. GW823-FHT02H02, assembly GCF_058797075.1. NCBI lineage: Bacteria > Pseudomonadati > Pseudomonadota > Betaproteobacteria > Burkholderiales > Comamonadaceae > Acidovorax > Acidovorax sp. GW823-FHT02H02. Next base: position 183,467 of record NZ_JBXAJH010000004.1, read on the forward strand.
GCGATGGGCACGCCGACGGGTTCACCGCGGCGCATGCCGTGGCGCCGCAGGGCACCATAATCCCGGCCATGATCGCACCCATTCCCGCCAGCGATGCTGGCAGCATCACCCGCGTGGCCGGCATCGAGGTGGGCCACTTCACCGATACGCGCCGCCCCACCGGCTGCACCGTGGTCATGGCGCGCGAGGGTGCGGTAGGCGGTGTCGATGTGCGCGGCGCGGCACCGGGCACGCGTGAGACCGACCTGCTGGCCCCCTGCAATCTGGTCGAACAAGTGCACGCCATCGTGCTCGCCGGCGGCAGCGCCTGGGGGCTGGAAGCCGCCACCGGCGCGGTGCGCTGGCTGGAGGAGCACGGCGTGGGGTTCGACGTGGCCGTGGGCCGCCTGCCCATCGTGCCCGCCGCCGTGCTGTTCGACCTGCTGGTGGGCGACATGCACATCCGCCCTGACGCCGCCGCGGGCTATGCCGCCTGCGCCGCCGCGTCGCGCGATGACCCCGCCGAAGGCAACGTGGGCGCCGGCACCGGTGCCGCCGTCGGCAAGGTTTTTGGCATGCAGCGGGCGATGAAGGGCGGCATGGGCACCGCTTCGATCACCGTGGGCGGCGTCACCGTGGGGGCGCTCATCGCCTGCAACGCCGTGGGCGATGTGCTCGACCCCGACACCGCCCAGGTGATTGCCGGCGCGCGCACCGAAGACGGCCTGCGCCTGCTCGACACCCGCCGCGCCCTGCTGCGCGGCGAGCGGCCCCAGCCCTTGCTGGCCGGCACCAACACCACCATCGGCGTGGTGGCCACCGACGCCGCCATCAGCAAGGTGCAGGCCCACCGCCTGGCAGTGGCCGCCCACGACGGGCTGGCGCGCAGCATCAACCCGGTGCACACCCTGTCGGACGGCGACACGCTGTTCACCCTGGGCACCGGGCTGGCAGGCAAAAATCCTGGCATGCTGGTGCTGGCCACCCTGGCCGCAGAGGTCACGGCCATCGCCACCGCCCGTGCGGTGCGCGCCGCACAGGCCCTCACCACTTCCGACGGCCTGCACCTGCCCTGCTGCGCAGATCTGGCCTAAGGCAATGCTGAACAAGTCCCCCGCGTGCCGCGCATCCCTGCTTTGGGCAGTCTGCGGCGTTGCAAATGCTCGCAATAGCGTTGGCTATTGCTGCGCTTTGCGCCTTGCAGCCCATCCCAAACCAGGGCGCGCACCATCGCGCGGACTTATTCAGCATCACCCTAACCCGCGCCCCCGGCGCAAATGACCCCGCAACCCATGCCCCAGGCTTTTCGCAACACCCTGCTCACCCTGCGCGACCTCATCGTCTCTGCCGGCCCCCTGGCCTTTGTGGCTGTGGGGCTGGTGGTGGCCGCCTACTGGTGGCTGAACCCCAACCCACCCAACCAGGTCACGCTGGCCACCGGCCCTGCGCAAAGCGCCTACGAAGAGTTTGGCAAGCGCTACCAGAAAGCCCTGGCCGCCGACGGCATCGAGGTGGTGCTGCTGCCCAGCGAGGGTTCGTTGGCCAACCTGCAGTTGCTGCGCGAGGGCAAGGCCGACGTGGCCTTTGTGCAGGGCGGAACGGCAGAGCTGCAGCCAGACGACCCCGATCAGCTGGTGTCGCTGGGCAGCCTGTTTGTCGAGCCGGTGTGGCTTTTTTATCGCACCGATGCGGCCCTGAAAGTGGCGGCCAGCGGACGCCTGGACAGCCTGCGCCAGTTGCGCGGCATGCGCGTGAACGTGGGCTCGGAAGGCAGCGGCGTGCCCACCTTGATGGACCGCTTGCTCGATGCGAACCGGGTGGAAAAAGGACAGGTGAAACTGTCGCGGCTGGAGCAGACACCCGCCACGATGGCCTTTCTGGCGGGCAAGCTGGACGCGCTGGTGTTTGCCTCGGCGCCCGAATCCCTCATGGTGCAGATGCTGCTGCAGACCCCGGGCGTGCACCTCATGGATTTTGCGCAGCACGAGGCCTATGGCCGCAAGTTTCCCTTCCTCACCCCCGTGACGTTGCCGCGCGGGGTGGTGGACCTGGCCGGCAACGTGCCCGCGCACGATGTGCGGCTGGTGGCCTCCACCACCTCGCTGCTGGCCCGCGAGGGCACCCACCCCGCGCTGTTGACGCTGTTTGCCCAGAATGCGCAGGCGCTGCATGGGGGTGCAGGCTGGTTCAACCGGGCGCGCGAGTTTCCCAGCACCCGGCACAGCGAGCTGCCCATTGCCAAGGAAGGCGAGCGCGCCATCAACGAGCCGGTGCCCCTGCTGCAACGCTACCTGCCGTTCTGGATTGCCAACCTGGTCGAGCGCATGTGGCTGGTGCTGGGCATCTTGCTGGCCGTGATGCTGCCGCTGTCGCGGGTGGTGCCGCCGATCTACCAGTTCCGGGTGCGCTCCCGGGTGTTCCGCTGGTATGGGCGTCTGCGTGAAATCGAAAACGATCACGAATCGGGCAAGGCCTTGCCGCAAGACCTGCTGGTGGCACTGGACAGGCTGGAGGCCCAGGCCGAGAAAGTGAGCGTGCCGCTGTCATATGCCGACGAGCTGTATGCGCTGCGCAACCACATCCATCTGGTGCGCAAAAAGATCCTGCGCACCTGAGCGGCTGGATGGACACACGCCCGGCGGTGCCCTCCGGTGCCGGCCTCGTCAGCGGGTTCTACCGGGTTTGGCAGGCTTTTGCGGTGGCAGCGGCGCCGCCTTGGTATCGTGGGTGCGGGCCGTGGCCGGCGCTGCATCGGGCACCACGCGCAGGGCCCCCTCGGAGGCAAGCTTGTTGCGCATGCGCCGCGTCATGGACTGGGTGCTGCCGTCGGCCGCGGTGAACAGGAACAGGGTTCCATGGGGGTTGGCCCAGGTCAGCTGGGTGCGCACGGCACGGCGGTTGGTGATCAGCTCGACCCAGGCACCGACCACCAACTCGGGGTAGAGCTTGTCGTCTGCCAGCGCTGCCGTGGTGCTCTCTGGGGCCTCCGTTTCCGAAGCCGCCACCACGGGCACCTCGCCGGCCGGATCGGCAACGGGCAATGCCGGTACAGGTTCGGCAACCGCAGCCACAGGGGCCGGCTTGTCGAAAGCCTCCTGGTGCAGGCCCACGAGCCGCTGCAAGAAGCTGCTGGTGCGGGTCGGGGAATGCTCGATCGTCTTCAGGCCTGCGCGCACCGTGGCCAGAATGCCGGGCATGGCCTTGGTGAGGCGCTCAGGTTCGGCACGCGTCAATGCCGGCTGCACGCTCCACAGCAGCAGGGGCACCAGGGCCAGATATCCGCCAGGATCCCCTTCGGAACCGTTCAGTCCCTCCGGCTGCGTCAACTGGGCCAGCGCCACCACATCGGCCCACGGGCCAGTGACAAAGTCCAGGATGTCAGCAGGCACCTGGTCCAGGTCTGGCAGCTTGCGGATATCCGCCGCAATTTTCCCGGCCAGCATTTCACGCTGTTCAGCCTGCCGCAGGATTTTCTCCTGGGCCTCCTGCTGGGCCCTGACCTTTTCCTCCTGGGTGTCCCAGACCGCATGCAAGGCCCTGAGCACGGTGTCAAAAGGCCCTGCGTCCTGGATATCCGTGACAGCCAGATGCTCGACCGCCTGGTTCAGCAAGCGCATGAACTGGCTGAAACCTGGCGCGCGCTCGGTGGTGAAAGTGCGGCTGCGCTGGGTCAGCTCGTCCAGCAGGCGCCGCGCCGGATGCGCTTCATCGGTGAAAAAGTGTCCGTCATGCTGCACCAGCTTCTTGATCGCCGGCTCCAGGCTTTGGACGGCACTCTGGACAGGCGCCAGCAGGCGGGCGTCCTGCGCAATGTTTTCCATCATGCGGCCCACCACTTCCATGGCAGCCGCCGACGAGTACGCCTGTCCATCGGCGGGAGGGACACTGGGAACCGCAATGGCCCCCAACCGACCCGCGCCGCCTGCGGCAGGGTTGCCCGACAGGCGCCCCACCAGACGTTCGAGCTGTGCCATATCCTGCATGGCCTCCGCCACGGCACCAGTCGAGAGAAATCCGCCCGCCTGGCCCGCCAGCCCTGCCTGCGCACTGGCACCCGGAGGGTCGGACCATGCAGAGTGCACACTGGCGGGCTGCGAATCCCCACCCGCATAGGCACGCGCATCAAAGGCATAGGGGTCGCCACCGCCGGCCAGCATCTGGCGCAGGATGCCTACCGTCAGCAACGCTTCCTCGGCCGCAGAGGAAATGGGCGCCGGCAACGAATCGCCTTGCCACCCGGTCGCGGCATCCACGCCAGGGGCTGTCGGCATGCCGTACCCGCTCACGGGCCCGCCCATGGAATATCGGTCATAACCGGTCGAATAGCCCCCGCCATACCCCGTGCTCTGGTGGGGCGTACCGTATCTGCTGCGTCCGGCACCACCGGCGGACACGCCGAGAACGGCATATCCCACCGGCTCGATGCCATGCTCCCGCAGACTGGCGCAGGCGCTCTTGTACTCGGTTACCAGCAACCGGCCCAGAACTTCGCGCATGTGCTGCATCCACAGCTGCCGCACTGGCGGGGCCACCCCGGTCTCGGCCACCACCCTTTGCAGTGCGCGGATGTAGTTTTCCGGGCGCAGGGGGTTGCGCTCGGGTTGGACGCTGCGCAAGCCCTGGGCGGAGCTGACCAGGGTGTTGAGCTCCGTCAGCACGGCATCGGTGGCATGCGCGGCCAGTTGCTGGGCCCGGGACAGTTCCACCTGGTCCTGCACCTCGGTTTCGTCCATGAGCGAAAGCTCACCGAAATCCATGCCCGAGTCATCGGCTGCGTGCGCACCCGTTCTGGGGGGCCCTTCGGCGAAGATTTCCAGCAGGGCCATCGGATACGCCTTGGCCAGCGATGGCTCGTGCTGTGTCAGCAACCGCAGCGCATCGTCCACCAGAGCGCGATGCTGGATATCGTGGGTGGACGATTCCTCGCCTGCCAGCGCGCTCCTGGTGGCCCGCACCAGCTGCCCCACGAGGGCTTCGCCCCCGCGCACTGCATTGACAACACAGGCGCGAAATACCGTTCTCGATCGGGACGCTGTTGGGAACATGGTGGAGAAATGAAAGAAAAGCTTCCAGTTGCAATGCTACTTGACTGGAAGCCTTCCTTTTACTTCAACGCCTTGAAACGCATGCGCTTGGGCTTCGCGCCCTCTTCACCCAGACGCCGCTTCTTGTCGGCCTCGTACTCCTGGTAGTTGCCATCGAAGAAGGTCCATTGGCTGTCGCCCTCGGCGGCCAGGATATGGGTGGCGATGCGGTCCAGGAACCAGCGATCGTGGCTGATTACCAACACTGTGCCCGCGTATTCGAGCAAAGCGTCTTCCAGCGCACGCAGGGTTTCCACGTCCAGATCGTTGGAGGGCTCGTCGAGCAGCAGCACGTTGCCACCGGAGATCAGTGTCTTGGCCAGGTGCAGGCGTCCGCGTTCGCCGCCCGAGAGCATGCCCACCTTCTTTTGCTGGTCGCCGCCATTGAAGTTGAAACGCCCGGCATAGGCCCGGCTGGCCATGGTGAACTTGCCGATGTTGATCATGTCCAGGCCGCCGGAGATGTCTTCCCAGACCGTCTTGTCGTTCGCCAGCGCATCGCGGTGCTGGTCCACGAAGGCCATCTTCACGGTGGAGCCGATCACGACTTCGCCGCTGTCGGGCTGCTCGCGGCCGGCAATCAGCTTGAACAGGGTCGATTTACCGGCACCGTTCGGGCCGATGATGCCGACGATGGCGCCGGCCGGAATGTTCATGCTCAGGTTGTCGATGAGCACACGGTCGCCGAACGACTTGGTGACGTTCCTGAACTCGATCACCTGGGTTCCCAGGCGGTCGGCCACGGGAATGAAGATCTCGTTCGTTTCGTTGCGCCGCTGGTATTCGAAATCGGACAGCTCCTCGAAACGCGCCAGGCGGGCCTTGCTCTTGGCCTGGCGGGCCTTGGGGTTCTGGCGCGACCATTCCAGCTCTTTTTTCAGGGCCTTGGCGCGCGATTCCTCGCCCTTTTGCTCGGACTCCAGGCGCGCCTGCTTCTGGGTCAGCCAGTCGCTGTAGTTGCCCTTGTACGGAATGCCATGGCCCCGGTCGAGTTCCAGAATCCACTCGGCCGCGTTGTCCAGGAAGTAGCGGTCATGGGTGATGGCCACCACGGTGCCGGGATAGCGCTGCAGGAACTGCTCCAGCCAGTCCACCGATTCGGCGTCCAGGTGGTTGGTGGGCTCGTCGAGCAGCAGCATGTCGGGCTTGGACAGCAGCAGGCGGCACAGCGCCACGCGGCGCTTTTCGCCGCCCGACAGCACACCTACCTTGGCATCCCAGGATGGCAGCCGCAGGGCGTCGGCGGCGATTTCCAGCTGGTGCTCGGAGTCGGTGCCCGCGGTGGCAATGACGGCTTCCAGGCGGGCCTGCTCGGCGGCCAGCGCATCGAAATCGGCGTCGGGTTCGGCGTAGGCTGCGTACACCTCTTCGAGCTTGGCCTTGGCGGCAAACACCTCGCCCATGGCTTCCTCGACGCTTTCACGCACCGTGTGGTCCGGGTTGAGCTGCGGCTCCTGGGGCAGATAGCCAATCTTGATGCCCGGCATGGCGATGGCTTCGCCTTCGATCTCCTTGTCCACGCCCGCCATGATCTTGAGCAAGGTGGACTTGCCGGAGCCGTTGACACCCAGCACGCCGATCTTGGCGCCGGGGAAGAAGCTCAGGGAGATGTCCTTCAAGATCTGCCGCTTGGGCGGCACGGTCTTGCTGACACGGTTCATGGAAAATACGTATTGGGCCATTCGTTCTCTAACCTGCAAAAGTGGGCAGAAATTCTGCGTACAAACCGCGATTATCGGCCCATGCGACAATACGCGGCGTTGCGGGCTCCAGTTGCCCGCCACATCAGCAGTCTGCTGGGGACGAAGGAAGAGCATCTTCCGGGCTCCCACCCTTGAACCTCATCTGCCTGAGACTGGCTCGGCAACCCACCGGTTGCCACGACAGGCCGATACCCAGCGCCCCGGACGGGCGCATTCACTGACATGAAATTTGAAGAACTGAACCTGGCTCCTGCCATTTTGAAGGCCGTGCTCGAACAAGGCTACGAGACCCCCACGCCCATCCAGGCACAGGCCATTCCGGCCGTGCTGGCGGGCCATGACCTTCTGGCCGGCGCACAGACCGGCACCGGCAAGACCGCCGCGTTCACCCTGCCCATGCTGCACCGCCTGTCGCAAAGCGCAGCGCCCAAGAACAAGTTTGGCGGCAAGGGCATCCGCGCCCTGGTGCTGACCCCCACCCGCGAACTCGCCGCCCAGGTGGAAGAGTCGGTCCGCGAATACGGCAAATACCTCGATATCAACTCCACCGTGGTCTTCGGTGGCGTGGGCATGAACCCGCAGATCGACCGCATCAAGCGCGGCGTGGACATCCTGGTGGCCACCCCCGGCCGCCTGCTCGACCTGCAGCAGCAGGGCTTTCTGGACCTGTCCACCGTGCAGGTGCTGGTGCTCGACGAAGCCGACCGCATGCTGGACATGGGCTTCATCCACGACGTGAAGAAGGTGCTGGCCCTGGTGCCCCGCGAAAAGCAGAGCCTGCTGTTCTCGGCCACGTTCAGCGACGAGATCCGCGACCTGGCCAACACCCTGCTCAAGAGCCCGCAAAGCATCCAGGTCACGCCCAGCAACACCACGGTGCAGCGCATCACGCAGGTGATCCACCCCGTGGGCCGCGGCAAGAAAAAGCAGGTGCTGCTGCACATCATCCAGCAGCACAACTGGAGCCAGGTGCTGGTGTTCACCCGCACCAAGTTCGGCGCCAACAACGTGGCCGAGTTCCTGACCAAGAATGGCGTCAATGCCATGGCCCTGCATGGCAACAAGAGCCAGAGCGCCCGCACGCAGGCCCTGGCGGGCTTCAAGAGCGGTGACATCCGCGCCCTGGTGGCCACCGACATCGCTGCGCGCGGCATCGACATCGACGAGCTGCCCCACGTCGTCAACTACGAAATCCCGAACGTGTCGGAAGACTACGTGCACCGCATCGGCCGCACCGGCCGCGCGGGCAACAGCGGCGAAGCCGTCAGCCTGGTCTGCATGGACGAGGAAGGCTTCATGATGGACATCGAGCGCTTCACCAAGCAGCAGATTCCGGTGCAGGTCATCGAAGGCTTCGGCCCCGACGTCGGCGAAAAGGCCGAGCCCATCGCCATGGGCCGCCAGACCATCTGGGGCGGCGCAGGCAAGCCTCCGAGCCGTGACGTGATGCAGGCGGCAGCCAAGGCGGCGCGCAGCGAGATGATGGAACGCATCCGCACCAACAAGGCCGGCCAGGGTGGCGGCGGCGGTGACCGCGGCCCACGCCAGGCCAGCGGTGGTGGCAATGGCGGCGGCAACAGCTCCCGCTCCGGCCGCGGTGGCGGTGGTGGCGGCCAGGGCGGCGGCGCACGCGGGGGTGCCCAGGCACCTGCACGCGGCCGTGCGCGCCCGGCTGGCGGCGGCTATGAAGGCGGCAACCGCTACGACGACGCACAGCCCCCGCGCGCCAATGCCCACCTGGGCACCCATTCGGGCCACAGCAATCCGGGCCAGCGCAACGCAGGCCATTCGGCTGGCGGCCAGCCCGACCCGATGCGCACCAGCGTGGACAGCATGGCGGGCAGCGGCCGCCGCGGTGGCGGCGGTGGATACCGCGGCAACTCGGGCGGTGGCGGCTATGACGGCGGCTCGGGTAGCCGGGGCAACGGCTCCCGTGGGCCGGGCGGTTCTCGCGGCTCTTTCAGCCGCTGAGAGCCCCCAGGCAGGCCACTCCCTTGCCGGCATGCAGTGGGGCACCAGGCTCCACTGCCCCGGCGGGCAACAGGATGGCGCAGACCGTGACGGCTCTGCGCCACCACCTTCCATGGCCGCGCGAACGGCGCGATGGAGCGGGGCCTGCAGGCCCCGGACTGGTTCAGCCCGGTAACGGCCCAAGTGGCGGTGCGGGCGGCAACAGACGCTTGCCTGCCCAGGCGCCAGGGCGGCGTGCGTCCCCTCCGGCGGACTTTCGACGTGGCGGCCACTGACACACCAGCCAAGGCGCGCGCAGTTAACATCGCGCCAGGTTCGACAGGCTCCCAGGCAAGGCACACCATGACCCAGCGCCCCACTCTCTTTGTTTCAGCCACCTCCCGCGCAGCACAGCCCACACCGCTGATGGCGCGTCGCACACCGTGGCGCAGTTCCCTGGCCCTGGTGGCCTTGCTGCTGTCCGCCTGCGCCAGCACGCCACTCCCCCCCTGGCCCGGCACGCCCCCCGCCGCGCAAGCCCGTGCACCCGAGGCCCTGCCGCGCGTGCAACGCGGCACCGTGGTGCCCGCACCGCTGGGGCAGGCGCGCGACGGCGTGGTGGTCACACCGCTGCCGTCCAGCCCGCCCGCGCCCGCCGCTGCGGACACCGCTGCGGCCGCGCCCTATGGTCCGGCCGTGGCTGCGCGGTTTGCTGCCCCGCCCACCTCCTACCACACGCCTGGGCTCGCCGCAGAACGCAGCAGCTTCACCACCAACGCCGAACTGGGCGCCTGGCTGCGCGACGTGGCCGGCACCGCGCCACGCGGCGCCACGCTGGCCCGTGTTCTCAGCCTGGGCGCCTCCCAGCACGGGGAGCCCATCGAGGGCCTGCTCCTGACCCGCGCCAAGGACACGGACATTGCCAGCCTGGAAGCCAATGGCCGTTCCACCGTCGTTCTCATCGGCCAGCAGCACGGCGACGAACCGGCGGGCAGCGAAGCCCTGCTGGTGATTGCCAGAGAACTCGCACAAGGCCTGCTCGAACCCCTGCTCGATCGCATCAACGTGGTCGTGATTCCCCGGGCCAACCCCGACGGTGCGGCCCGCGGCACGCGCACCACGGCCAATGGCGTGGACATGAACCGCGACCACCTGCTCCTGAACACCCCCGAAGCCCAGGCACTGGCGCGTGTGGTGCGCGATTACCGCCCCATCCTGGTGCTGGATGCGCACGAATTCACTGTGGTCGGGCGCTATCTGCAGAAGTTCAACGCCATCCAGCGCTACGACGCCCTGCTGCAATACACCACCACGGCCAATTACCCGGAATTTCTCACCAAGGCCTCCGAGGAGTGGTACCACCAGCCCATGCTCGGCGCACTCCAGTCGCAGGGCCTGTCGAGCGAGTGGTACTACACCACCTCCACCCGGCCGGACGACCGGCGCATCTCCATGGGCGGTGCACAGCCCGACACGGGACGCAACGTGAACGGCCTGAAAAATGCCGTCAGCCTGTTGGTGGAAACCCGTGGCGTGGGCCTGGGGCGCATGCACATCCAGCGCCGCGTCCACACCCAGGTCACGGCCATCACCAGCGCCCTGCGCAGCACCGCCGAGCGCGCCACCCATCTGGAACAGGTGCGCTCTTTTGTGGCGCGCGACATCGCCTCCAAGGCCTGCAACGGCCAGGTCGTGGTGGAAGCCCAGGCCACACCCATGCAGCGGGAGCTGACCATGCTCGACCCGGAGACCGGCGCCGACCGCACACTGAAGGTGGACTGGAATTCGTCGCTCGCCCTGCGCACGGTGAAATCACGCGCCCGGCCCTGCGGCTACTGGCTGGCGCCCAGCGCCACCACGGCGGTGGAGCGCCTGCAACTGCTGGGGGTGCAGGTGCTGCGCATCGCCGAACCCGGCGCGTTGCTGGCGGATACCTACAACGAAACCGCACGCGACACCACCGAACGCGCGGACGTGCGCGGCACCGTTGCAGGCGGCGCCAGCATCATCCGCAGCCAGGTGACGCCGGTGCGCCGCGCCATCGACGTACCCGCCGGCAGCTTTTATGTGCCGCTGAACCAGGGCCTGGCCAACCTGGCCGTTGCGGCGCTGGAGCCCGACACCCAGAGCAGCTACTTTGCCAACCGCCTGATCGACGACCTCGCCAGCACGGCCCGCGTCATGACGGTGCCCTCGCTGGTTTTTGAAGAAATGGACGAGTAGCACGGCTCCTGCGCCGGGTATGATCCATCCCCTCGGGTGAGTGCCTCACTGCACCCGGGGCGCCAGCCAGGCGCCCAGCACATCCATCTGCCCGTAGCTCAACTGGATAGAGCAATAGCCTTCTAAGCTATAGGTCGGGGGTTCGAGTCCCTCCGGGCAGGCCAGGCCTGAATCTGCTGCACTTGCGGACACAATCCGAAGCCCCGTGCACCGTCTTTCCTTGGCCTGCGCCAGGCCTTTTTCCCCGATGCCGCCAAGCCGGCCCGCGCGCCATTCTCGGAGCACCCAGGATACGTTAGCTCTTCCTGCGCACTGGCTCGCTGCGCAAATTTATTGCGAATAATTCGCGTTTGCCTTATCATCCCACCATTCCAACCTCCAGAGATGTAACCCATGTCGAAGACTGTCAAAGCCCTGCTCACCGCCTGCGCCCTGGCCGCTGCAGCGGGAACCGCCATCGCCCAGGAACAGGTGGTCAACCTCTACTCGGCCCGCCACTATTCCACCGATGAAGCCCTGTACACCGGCTTCACCAAGGCCACGGGCATCAAGATCAACCGGGTGGATGCGGACGATGCAGGCATTCTGGCGCGGCTGAAGGCCGAAGGCACGGCCTCCCCTGCCGACGTGATCCTGCTGGTGGATGCTGCGCGGCTCTATCGGGGCGAGACAGACGGCCTGTTCCAGCCCATCCGCTCCAAGGTGCTGGAAGATGCCATCCCTGCCAATCTGCGCAGCCAGCCAGCAGCGGACGGCGGCATTTCCTGGTTTGGGCTCTCCACCCGCGCGCGGCTGATCGTGTTCAACAAGGCCAAGGTGCAGAAAAGCGATGTGGACACCTATGAGGAACTCGCCGATCCCAAGAACAAGGGCAAGCTGTGCATTCGTTCGGGATCGCACCCCTACAACCTGAGCCTGTTCGGCTCCGTGACCGAGCACCTTGGCGAGCAAAAGGCCGAGGCCTGGCTCAAGGGCATGGTGGCCAACCTCGCCCGTGCCCCCAAGGGCGGCGACACCGACCAGATCAAGGCCGTTGCGGCGGGCGAATGCGACATCGCCGTCACCAACAGCTATTACCTGGCACGCATGATGCGGTCCAGCAAGCCCGAAGATGTGGCCGTGGTCAACAAGGTGGGCGTGGTGTTTCCCAACCAGCAGTCCTGGGGCACCCACATGAACATCGCCGGTGGCGCCGTTGCCCGCCATGCCAAGAACCAGGCCAACGCCGTCAAGTTTCTTGAATACCTGGCCAGCCCTGAAGCACAAAATTATTTTGCCAATGGCAACAATGAATGGCCCGCCGTCAAGGGGCTGAACGTCGACAATCCTGCGCTCAAGGCCATGGCGCAAGACCAGCCCTTCAAGAGCGAAACCATTCCGATCAGCGCGGTGGGCGCCAACGTCACCAAGGTGCAGCAGATGCTGGACCGGGTGGGTTTTCCGTAAATTCACGCACTGCCCCCTGCCAAGGGGGTTGCCTGCACCTGCCCGGCACTGTCCGGGCATTTTTTTGCCTGTCAGTGCCCCAGTCCATGGGTGATAATTGACGTGAACGTCAACGTCACTTACTGGAGACACAACATGGAAATCAAAGGGAAGGTATTCATCGTGACCGGCGGCGCGTCGGGCCTGGGCGAAGGCACGGCACGCATGCTGGCAGCGCAAGGCGGCAAGGTCGTCATTGCCGACATGCAGGCGGAAAAAGGTGAAACCGTGGCCCGAGAAATTGGCGGCGCCTTCGTGAAATGCGACGTCAGCAGCGAAGCCGATGGCCAGGCCGTGGTGGCCCAAGCCGTGTCCCTAGGCAAGCTGATGGGCTTGGTGAACTGCGCAGGCATCGCGCCCGCGGAAAAGACCGTCGGCAAGAACGGCGCCCATGCCCTGGCTGTTTTCAGCAAGACCATCACGGTCAACCTGATTGGCAGCTTCAACATGATCCGCCTGGCGGCAGAAGCCATGTGCAGGAATGAACCCGAAGCCACCGGCGAGCGCGGCGTGATGATTTCCACCGCCAGCGTGGCGGCCTATGACGGCCAGATCGGCCAGGCAGCATATTCGGCGTCCAAGGGCGGCGTGGTGGGCATGACCCTTCCCATCGCCCGCGACCTGGCCCGCAACGGCATCCGCAACATGACCATTGCCCCCGGCATCTTTGGCACCCCCATGCTGTTTGGCATGCCACAGGATGTGCAGGACGCGCTCGCGGCCGGCGTGCCGTTCCCCAGCCGCCTGGGCACACCGCAGGACTATGCCAAGCTGGTGCAGCACATCTTTGAAAACGACATGCTCAATGGCGAGGTGATTCGCCTGGACGGGGCCATCCGCCTGGCGCCTCGCTGAAGAAAAAACCCCGCAAGCAAAACTCGCGGGTTTTCTTGCAAGAAAGCACAAAAAAACCGCTGCGGCCTTGCGACTGCAGCGGTTTATTATCTGGCGGAGTGGACGGGACTCGAACCCGCGACCCCCGGCGTGACAGGCCGGTATTCTAACCAACTGAACTACCACTC
>NZ_JBXAJH010000004.1:197012-340930 GCF_058797075.1 Acidovorax sp. GW823-FHT02H02
CCCCGGTACTCACCGTGAAAGGGTGATGTCCTAGGCCTCTAGACGATGGGGTCAAAACCTTGGAACTAACCGATAACTAAAACCGACAAATTTTGGTGGAGGTAAACGGGATCGAACCGATGACCTCTTGCATGCCATGCAAGCGCTCTCCCAGCTGAGCTATACCCCCACTTCGATGGCACCGATCACATTGCAACCGTTGTCATCATCTGAGCCTTGAATTATAGACAGATTTTTAGCGGTTTCGCAAACGCGCTACAACTTTTTCGCGTCCGACCAGCTCCAGCACGGCATCGACCGCAGGAGTGTGGGCCGTGCCCACGACCAGAACCCGCACCGGCATGGCCAGCTGGGGCATCTTGAGTCCGTGTGCCGCCAGCACCTGCTTGAACGCCGCGCTGATGGATGCCTTGTCCCATGCGCAAGCGGACAACGCATCGGCCAGCGCATCCAGGGCAGGGGCAATGGCATCGGTCACATGCTGGGTGCGCTCTGCCTCCACGGGCAGCACGGCACCATAGAACACAAAGGCCCAGTCTGCAAGGGCCACCGTGGTATCGCAGCGGTCCTTGAACAGCGCGCAGATGCGGGGCAGTCGCCCATCGGCCAGATCGGCGGCGGCAATACCGCGCTTTTCCAGCTGGGGGGCCACCAGGGCCGCCAGTGCGTCATCGGCCATGGCTTTCAGGTGCTGTGCATTCACCCAGCGCAGCTTGGCTTCATCAAACTGCGCGGCGCTGCGCCCCAGATGGTCGAGGTTGAACCACTGCAGGAACTGCTCGCGGCTGAAGATTTCGTCATCACCGTGGCTCCAGCCCAGGCGTGCCAGGTAATTGACCATGGCATCGGGCAGGTAACCCTCGTCGCGGTATTGCGTGACGGGCTTGGCGCCATTGCGCTTGCTCATCTTCTCGCCCTGCTCATTGAGCACGGTGGGCAGGTGGGCATAGACCGGCGGCTCCTTGCCCAGGGCGCGGAAGATGTTGATCTGGCGCGGCGTGTTGTTCACATGGTCGTCACCCCGGATCACATGGGTGATGGCCATGTCGATGTCGTCCACCACCACACAGAAGTTGTAGGTGGGCGTACCGTCCGGGCGGGCAATCACCAGATCGTCCAGCTCGTCGTTGCGGATCTCGATGCGGCCCTTGACCTTGTCTTCCCATGCCACCACGCCGCCTTGCGGGTTCTTGAAGCGCAAAACGGGCTGCACGCCTTCCGGCACGGGCGGCAGTTTTTTGCCGGCCTCCGGACGCCAGGTGCCGTCATAGCGGGGTTTTTCCTTGGCGGCCATCTGCTTTTCGCGCAAGGCATCGAGCTCGGCCACGCTCATGTAGCAAGGATACACATGGCCGGTGGCCTGCAGCTGGACCAACACTTCCTTGTAGCGGTCCATGCGTTGCATCTGGTAGAACGGACCTTCATCGTGGTCCAGCCCCAGCCAGGCCATGCCTTCAATGATCACATCCACCGCAGCCTGGCTGGAACGCTCCAGGTCCGTGTCTTCGATGCGCAGGATGAAATCCCCGCCCGTGGCGCGGGCAAATGCCCAGGGGTAGAGCGCCGAGCGGATGTTGCCCAGGTGAATGAAGCCGGTAGGCGATGGTGCGAAACGGGTGCGCACATGCACGGGAGAATTCTGTTCAGTCATTGCATTCAGGCCGGCCGCATCGGGCCGGCATCGTTGTCTTGGTCGGCAAGCGGGGCAGAAGCCGGCCGCCCACGGGCCTGCCCCTGCGGCATCACGCTCAGGCGAGCTGGGCGTTGGGCAGTGCCAGGCGGGAAGTGTCTTCTTCACCCTCCTCCACGCCCACGCGGCCTTCGTTGAGGCGCGCGATATCGTCGGCGGTGATGTCACCGGTGACATACACACCGTCGAAACAGGAGGCATCAAACTCGGCGATGGCGGGGTTCAGGGCGCCAACGGCCCGTTTCATGCCTTCCACATCCTGGTAGATCAGCGCATCGCAGCCAATGGCCTGGCGCACCTCTTCCACCGTGCGGTCATGGGCTACCAGCTCGCTGCTGGTGGGCATGTCAATGCCGTACACATTGGGGTAACGCACCGGCGGCGCAGCGCTGGCCAGATACACCTTGCGGGCACCGGCGTCGCGTGCCATCTGCACGATTTCCCGCGAGGTCGTGCCGCGCACGATGGAGTCGTCCACCAGCAGCACGTTGCGGCCCTTGAACTCGCTGCCGATCACATTGAGCTTCTGACGCACGGACTTCTTGCGCACGCCCTGCCCCGGCATGATGAAGGTGCGACCCACGTAGCGGTTCTTGACGAAACCCTCGCGGTACGGAATGCCCAGCAGATGCGCCAGCTGGGTTGCGCTGGGGCGGCTCGACTCGGGGATGGGGATGATCACATCGATCTCGTTCGGCGGCACGGTGGAGATCACCCGCTTGGCGAGCGTCTCGCCAAGATTGAGCCGCGCCTGGTAGACCGAAATGCCATCGAGCACCGAATCGGGCCGTGCCAGATAGACAAATTCGAAGATGCAGGGGTTCAGCCGCGGATTCTCGGCGCACTGGCGCGCATGCACCTGGCCGTCGAGCGTGATGAAGATGGCTTCGCCCGGGTCGATATTGCGCTCGAAGACATGCGAGGTACCCTCCAGCGCCACCGACTCGCTGCCCACCATCACGGTGCCATCCTGGCTGCGCCCCATGGCCAGGGGGCGGATGCCATGGGGATCGCGGAAAGCCAGCAAGCCATGGCCTGCGATCAGGGCAATGACGGCATACGAGCCCTTGATGCGCTTGTGCACCGCACGCACTGCCGTAAAGACATCCTCGGGCTGCAGCGGCACACCGCGGGTGGCGCGCTCAAGCTCGTGGGCAAACACGTTGAGCAGCACTTCCGAGTCACTGTCGGTATTGGTATGCCGGTGATCGGTCTGGAAGAGCTCGGTGCGCAGGGACAGCGCATTGGTCAGGTTGCCGTTGTGCACCAGCACGATGCCAAACGGCGCGTTCACATAAAACGGCTGCGCCTCTTCTTCACTGAAGGCATTGCCCGCCGTGGGGTAGCGCACCTGGCCCAGACCCACATTGCCCGGCAAGGCCCGCATGTTGCGCGTGCGAAACACATCGCGCACCATGCCCTTGGCCTTGTGCATGAAGAATTTGCGGCCCTGCTGGGTCACGATGCCCGCAGCATCCTGGCCCCGGTGCTGCAGCAGCAGCAAGGCGTCATAGATCAGCTGGTTGACGGGCGCTGTGCTGACGACGCCGACGATTCCACACATAGTTTGATTCCATCCATTTGCGGGAAAAGCCCCGCGCCAATTTCCTCGGCAGCAGCTTGTGGCCGCTACCCTGTCAGGAAGGCAGATGCCTTCCGAATTCTTCGGGCAATGCGGGCTTCAGGCTCTTGAGCAAGCCACCCAGCACCGGTGCACTGTGCGACTCCTGCCACCACGCCGCCTCCTGCAGGGGCGTCAAGCCCACCACCACCGTCACCACGAGCAGCAAGACGAGACCCCGCACCACGCCAAACATGGCCCCCAGCGTTCTGTCCGCGGGACGCAACCCCATGGCTTCCACCAGTTTCTTGGCCAGCCAGGCCAGAAAGCCGCAGGCAAACACCGCACCGACAAAGACCACGATGAAGCCCGCCGCATAGCGCAGTGCTCCATCGGAATCACCCAGAGGCAGCACCGAAGCCATGTCGGACGCAAACCACTGGGCCACAAAAAATGACGCCACCCAGCCCGCCACGGACAACACCTCGAAGACCAGACCCCGCCAGGCGCCGATCACCATCGAGGCCAGCAAAATCGCCGCAAAAATCCAGTCCAGCGATGCCATGGTGTGCAATGGCGCAGCCAACCGCGGCTACAGCGTCAGAACCGAGGCGGACAGCCCCAGCTCCTTGATGCGGCCGGCTGCCTTGTCGGCCTCGGCCCGGCTGGCCAGCGGGCCCACGCGCACGCGCACACGCTTGCCATCCTTGGTATCCACCACCTGGGTATAGGTTTTAAGCCCGGCCCGCTCCAGCTTGGAGCGCGCCTCGCGGGCCTTGTCGGCATCGGCAAAAGCGCCCACCTGAACGATGAACCGGCCGTCCTCGGCCTGTGCGCTGGCAGCGGGCTGTGTGGTGCGCCCTTCCAGCAAGGCCCGTGCTCGCACCGACTCATCGGCCGCTGCCGGCTTGTGCTCGGGGGCTGATGGTTTGGGATCGGGCTTGGGTTTGGGCTCCGGCTTCGGTTCGGGCACGGCCGCAGGCTTGGGCTTGGCCTCGGGTTTGGCAACGGCCTTTGCCGCCGCAGGCTCCTCCGATGCCGGTTTGGCAGCGCGGCTGCTGGCCACCAGTTCCTCGCCATCGCCCAGGCCCGCACCAGCAGCGCTGCGCTCCGGCTGTGATGGCGCGGCAGCGGACCGCGCTGCAGGCGCATCGGATTTGGCGGCGGGCACCACCAGCGGCGCCACCTTGTTGCGGTCGGGGATTTCGATCGGAATGTCCACCGCAATGGGGCGCGGCTGCGTATCAAACAGCAGGGGAAACCCCAGGACGCCGAGCAAAACCAGCACCGCAGCGCCAATCAGACGATGCCGTGCGCGCCGGCGCATGACTTCGATGCTTTCGCCCTGGGCCGAACGGGAGCGCTTGGCCTGCTTGTCAGCCTGCTCACTCTGACCGGGCCAACGAAACTTGAAAAATGCCATGGAGTAGGGACTCGTGCGGAGCTTAAGCGTCCAGATGTTTGGCGTGCAGGCGGGGGATACCATCGATCAGCACACCACCCACCGTGTAAAACGAGCCAAAGACCACGATTCTATCAGCGGGGTCTGCCGCGGCCACGGCCGCCTGCAGGGCCTGCTGGGGATCGGCGTGGACGCTGGTGCCCACCTGCCGCCGCCCGCCGGACACCATCTGCAGCGCATTCCATTTCTGCTGCAGGACAGCACCCGTTTCCGCGCGTGGCGTGGGCAGATCGGTGAAATACCAGTGGTCCACCAGGGGCCCCACCTTGGCCAGCATGGGGGCGAGGTCCTTGTCGGCCATGGCGCCAAAGACGGCGTGCGTGGCCGGGAAATAACCCATGGCGTCCAGGTTGGCCGTGAGCGCCGCCACCGAATGCGGGTTGTGGGCCACATCCAGCACCAGGGTGGGCTGCCCCGGCACGATCTGGAAACGGCCGGGCAGCTCGACCAGCGCCAGCCCGTTGCGCACGGCCTGCGCCGTCACGGGCAGGCGTGTGCGCAGCGCTTCGAATGCCGCCAGCACACCCGAGGCGTTGACCAGCTGGTTGGCCCCGCGCAGCGCCGGATAGGCCAGCCCCGCATAACGGCGCCCGCGCCCGGCCCAGCTCCATTGCTGCTTGTCGCCCGAAAAATTGAAATCATGACCAAAGCGCCAGAGGTCGGCGCCGATTTCGCGCGCATGGTCGATCACGCTCTGCGGCGCCATGGGGTCGCTCACCACCACCGGACGCCCCGTGCGCATGATGCCGGCTTTTTCCCGGCCGATGCTCTCGCGGTCGGGCCCCAGGTATTCGGTGTGGTCGATGTCGATGCTGGTGATGATGGCGCAGTCGGCATCGATCACGTTGGTGGCGTCCAGCCGGCCGCCCAGCCCCACCTCCAGAATGGCGACATCCAGCAGCGAGTGGCTCAGCAGCCGCAGGATGGCCAGGGTGGTGAACTCGAAATAGGTCAGCGAAACATCGTTGCCATTTTGGGTTCTGGCGCTTTCCACGGCTTCGAAGTGCGCTATCAGATCAGAGGCATTCACGGCCTCGCCATGCACCCGGCAGCGTTCTTCGAAATGCACCAGGTGCGGCGAGGTGTACACCCCGGCACGAAAACCGGCCTGCTGGGCCACGGCCTCCAGCATGGCGCAGGTGGAGCCCTTGCCATTGGTGCCGGCCACGGTAATCACCGGGCAGTCAAAACGCAGGTCCATGCGGGTGGCCACTTCGCGGACCCGCTCCAGGCCCATGTCGATGTTCTGAGGGTGCAGGCGCTCGCAATGGCTGAGCCAGCCTTCCAGGGTGTGGATTTTGGTGTGCATACACCGCGAATTGTCGCCGAGGCCGCGCTATCACAGACCGCGGGGAGTTATGCAGGTCATCCCTTGGCATGATGGCGGCCATGAAGACACCTCACATCACTCTGTACGGCATCCCCAACTGCGACACGGTCAAGAAGGCGCGCGCCTGGTTCACCGGGCAGGGGCTGGAATACAGCTTCCACGATTTCAAGAAACAAGGCGTTCCGGCGGCAGGCCTGCCCGACTGGCTGGCTGCCGTGGGCTGGCAAAAGCTGGTGAACCGGCAGGGCACCACCTGGCGCAAGCTGGACCCTGGCGCCCAGGCAGCCGTGCACGACGATGCCAGCGCCAGCCAGCTGATGCTGGCGCAACCCAGCGTCATCAAGCGCCCGGTGGTGGAGTGGCGCCAGGGCGGGCACACCACCGTCACGGTCGGCTTTGATGCAGGGCGGTGGCAGGAACTGCAGGCAGAACTGTCCAGGGACTGAATCGACGAACCGCCGCACAGATCTTTACGCAGATTTACGCGGCCCGGCCGCCGGATGGACGCGGTTGGCCGCAACTTTTTCCCGGTCTGGTGCGTTATGTACCGAACTGTCAGGAGCTTCGTCATGCAAAAGATTGCCGTATTTTCCATCCTGGTCGCCGTGGCCACCGCTGCGGCGGCGCAGGAACAAGGCCGTGTGCTGTCGGCCACCCCCGTGGTGCAACAGGTGGGTGTTCCGCAGCAGGTGTGCGGCAACGAAACCGTGTACAGCGGCTCGCGCAACTCGGGTGCGGGCGCCTTGCTGGGCGCGATTGCCGGTGGCGCGGCCGGCAATGCCGTGGGCCGTGGCGGCGGGCGCGCGGCAGCCACCGCCCTGGGGATCGTCGGCGGCGCCGTGCTGGGCAACCAGGTCGAAGGCAGCGGCCAGCCCCAGTACCAGAACGTGCAGCGCTGCACCACCGAAACGTATTACGAGAACCGCACCGTGGGCTATGACGTGGTGTATGAATATGCCGGGCGCCAGTACAGCACCCGCACCCAGACCGATCCGGGGGGCTGGATCCCCATCCGGGTCCAGCCGCTGACGGGCAACCAGGGGCAGTTCTACTCCACCCAGCCCGATCCGTACGGGCCGCAGGGCTTGTATGCGCAGCCGGGCATGGTCACATCCACCTACCAGGTCCAACCCAGCTACCCGGCCCCGCCCACCTATGGGAGCCCACCCGTGACGGTGATCGAGTACGGCTATGGCCGCCCCTACTACCCGTCCCACCGCAACCCCTACTGGCGCTGAACCGCATCGAGCGCCCTGCGGCAACAGAGCCCCTGCACGGGGCTCTTTTTTTTGCCTGGCCAGCCCTGCGCAAGGCTGGCGTCTCGACCATGCCCGCCCCTGTCCTAAAATCCTGGGTTTCCTTCTTTCTACCCGCGCATCCATGACCACCGAAAAAATCGACGGCGTGTCCGTCACGACCCAAGCCAGTGTGTATTTCGACGGCAAGTGCGTGAGCCATGGCATCACGTTCCCCGACGGCACGAAGAAGTCGGTGGGCGTGATCCTGCCCGCCACGCTGACCTTCAACACCGGCGCACCCGAGATCATGGAAGGCGTGGGCGGCTCCTGCGAATACAGGCTCGACGGTACGGACACCTGGGTGAAGTCGGGCGCGGGCGAGCGATTCAGCGTGCCCGGCAACTCGAAGTTCGACATCCGCGTGACGGAGGCCTACCACTACATCTGCCACTTCGGCTGATATTGACCGAGCGCTTTTTTGGGCCTATAGCGCTTATGAAATAAGCGCTATCAGCTATCATTTTTGAGAGATATTCCATGGCAACCATCCTCCAGAACCTGCCCCTTGGCCAGAAGGTCGGCATCGCCTTCTCCGGCGGCCTCGACACCAGCGCGGCCCTGCGCTGGATGAAGAACAAGGGCGCCCTGCCCTACGCCTACACGGCCAACCTGGGCCAGCCCGACGAGCCCGACTACGACGCCATTCCGCGCAAGGCCATGGAATACGGCGCCGAGGCCGCACGCCTGATCGACTGCCGCACGCAGCTGGCCCACGAAGGCATCGCTGCGCTGCAGGCCGGTGCCTTCCACATCAGCACCGCGGGCGTGACCTACTTCAACACCACCCCGCTGGGCCGCGCTGTGACCGGCACCATGCTGGTGTCTGCCATGAAGGAGGATGACGTCCACATCTGGGGCGACGGCTCCACCTTCAAGGGCAACGACATCGAGCGCTTTTACCGCTACGGCCTGCTCACCAACCCCTCGCTGCGCATCTACAAGCCCTGGCTTGACCAGCAGTTCATCGACGAACTGGGCGGTCGCGCCGAAATGTCGGCCTTCATGACCAAGGAAGGCTTTGGCTACAAGATGAGCGCCGAAAAGGCCTACAGCACCGACAGCAACATGCTGGGCGCCACGCACGAGGCCAAGGACCTCGAATTCCTGAACAGCGGCATCAAGATCGTGAACCCCATCATGGGCGTGGCATTCTGGAAGGACGATGTAGTGGTCAAGGCCGAGGAAGTATCGGTCACCTTCAACGAAGGCCAGCCCGTGGCCCTGAACGGCAAGGAATACACCGACCCGGTCGAACTGATCCTGGAGGCCAACCGCATCGGCGGCCGCCACGGCCTCGGGATGAGCGACCAGATCGAAAACCGCATCATCGAGGCCAAGAGCCGCGGCATCTACGAAGCCCCCGGCCTGGCGCTGCTGCACATCGCCTACGAGCGCCTGGTGACCGGCATACACAACGAAGACACCATCGAGCAGTACCGCATGAACGGCCTGAAACTCGGCCGCCTGCTCTACCAGGGCCGCTGGTTCGACCCCCAGGCCATCATGCTGCGCGAGACCGCCCAGCGCTGGGTGGCGCGCGCCATCACCGGCACCGTCACGCTGGAGCTGCGCCGCGGCAACGACTATTCGCTGCTGAACACCGAGTCGCCCAATCTGACCTATGCGCCCGAGCGTCTGTCGATGGAAAAGGTGGAAGACGCGCCGTTCTCGCCGCTCGACCGCATCGGCCAGCTGACCATGCGCAACCTCGACATCGTGGACACGCGCGCCAAGCTCATGACCTACGCCCAGTCGGGCCTGCTGACGCTGGGCCAGGGTTCGCCACTGCCGCAGCTGAGCGATGAAAGCCCTAAAAAATAAAAATTACCTCTGACGCTTGCCGTATCAAAGCGGACAGCTATCAGAAACAGAGTAACCGCCCCGCCATCCGGCCGGGCGGTTTTTTCATGGGCGCGCACAGCACACCGCTGCACCCCCACCAAGGAACCTCCCGTCCCGCCAGGCACTCCAATCCATTGCCGCCGAACTGATTTGCGGCGGCAGGAGGAACAGCCATGAAGCAAGTGAAACACTGGCAAGACCCTGCCAATGCGTTGATAGGTGCCTGGTTTGCGCTTTCGCCTTGGGTGCTGCGCTATCAGGATCAGTTGACGCCTACTGCCAACGGCGTGGTCGTCGGCCTGCTGCTGATCGCCGCCGCACTGGGCGCAACTCTTGTGCCGCGGGCTTGGGAGGAGTGGACCGAGGGCGTGCTGGGACTGTGGATGATCGCTTCGCCCTGGGTGCTGGGCTTTGGAACGCTCATGGACGCGACACGCAATGCCACCGTTTCCGGCATCGTTGTGCTCGGATTGGCCCTGTGGGTACTGGCGACCGACAAGGACTACATCGCCTGGTGGCATAACCGCACGGCGCATTGAAATGCGCGCCATGAAAAACCGCTCTCGGGCGGTTTTTCATGGCATGTTGGCTGCAAGTCCTTTTACCGATTGCTTTATCAGCTATTAATTCAGAGCCAATCTACTCACCACACCACGGGCTCGGGCTCCAGCCGGATGCCAAAACGCTCGTACACGCTGGTCTGGATCGCGCGGGCCAGCGTCATCACCTCGCCGCCGGTCACGCTGCTGGCGCCTTGGCCACGGTTGACCAGCACCAGCGCCTGCTTTTCGTACACACCGGCCTTGCCCACGCTCTTGCCCTTCCAGCCGCAGGCGTCGATCAGCCAGCCAGCCGCCAGCTTGATGCTGCCGTCGGGCATGGGGTAGTGCACGATCTTGGGGTCGCGCGCAATGATGTCGGCGCACTGCTCAGGCGTCACCGTGGGGTTCTTGAAGAAGCTGCCGGCATTGCCGATGACAGCCGGGTCGGGCAGCTTGGCGCGGCGGATGTCGCACACCCATTCAAATATCTGCTGCGCCGTGGGCTGATCGACACCCGCCTCGGCGCGCCGGCGCTCCAGGTCCAGATAGCCCAGCACCGGCTTCCAGGGCCTGGGCAGGCGAAAGCGCACATGGGTGATGACAGCGCGGCCGGCCAGGCCCATGCCGCGCGGCAGGCCACCTTCGGCCGGCGACGGCGAAGGCGCATGCTTGAACACCGAATCCCGGTAGCCGAAGGCGCACTGGGCGGCATCGAGCGTGAAACACTGGCCGGTGGCCAGGTCGACCGCATCCAGCGACTCAAAACGGTCTTGCAGCTCCACGCCATAGGCCCCGATGTTCTGCACCGGCGCTGCGCCCACCGTGCCGGGGATCAGCGCCAGGTTTTCGAGCCCCGCAAACCCTTGCGCCAGCGTCCAGGCCACCGTGTCGTGCCAGACCTCGCCCGCGCCGGCCTCGACGATCCAGGCCCGGTCGGTTGCTTCCACCAGGCGCAGGCCCTTGATCTCCATCTTGAGCACCACGGGCCTGACGTCCCCGGTCAGCACGATGTTGCTGCCGCCGCCCAGAACCAGTTTGGGCAAGGGGGCCAGTTGCGCATCTGCCAGGACAGCGTGCAAATCTTCCACGGAGCGCACCCGGACCAGGGTGTGGGCACGCGCCACGATGCCAAAGGTGTTGCAGGGCTGCAAAGGGACGTTTTTCTCGACTACCATTGGCCCGATTGTCGCACCGGGGGCCTGCGCGCCCGTCCGGACCACCCCGTTTTGCTAGGAGGCTGCCGGACTTGGAGCGTCGATAGCGAAAATGGGCCCCAGCGAGGACAGTTTTTGCCGGATTTGCAGCCCATAGCCCGGCTATGGGGCAAAAAGACGGTAAAAAATGGACCGCTGCGGCCCATTTGCAGCCGACGATTTCCAAGTCCGACAGCCTCCTAAAGACCGAGAACCGCCATGCCCTCTTTTGACACCATCTGTGAAGCCAACCTCGTTGAAGTGAAGAATGCGGTGGAAAACACCGTGAAAGAAATCACCACCCGCTTTGATTTCAAGGGCACCTCGGCCAGCATTGAAATCAAGGACAAGGAAATCACCCTGGTGGGCGATGCCGAGTTCCAGCTCACCCAGATCGAGGACGTGCTGCGCAACAAGCTCACCAAGCGCAACGTGGATGTGCGCTTTCTCGACATGGGCGATGTGCAGAAGATGGGCGGCGACAAGGTCAAGCAGGTCATCAAGGTGCGCAATGGCATCGAAAGCGAGCTGGCCAAGAAGCTGCAGAAGCTCATGAAGGAGAGCAAGCTCAAGGTGCAGGCCGCCATCCAGGAGGACAAGGTGCGCGTGACCGGCGCCAAGCGCGACGACCTGCAGGCGGCCATGGCGCTGATCCGCAAGGAAATCAACGACGTGCCGCTGTCTTTCGACAATTTCCGCGACTGATAGCCCGGGCCCGACCCTTTGCGCCCACCGCACGCAATGCACCTCTGGCGCCGGCACCGCACCATGAACCGGCACCCTTTCCGCCCTGCCCTGACGATGCTGGCCGCGTTGCTGCTCGCGCCCCTGTGTGCGCGCGCGCAGACGGCGGCCCTGGGCGGCATTCTGGGCAGCAAGGCCCTGCTCGTCGTCAACAACGGTGCCCCCCGGAGTGTGGGCGCCGGCGAATCCCATCTGGGCGTGAAGGTGGTCGCCGTCGGCAAGGACGAGGCGTTGGTGGAGATCGCGGGCAGCCAGCGCACCCTGCGCCTGGGTGAAGCGCCGGTGAGCGTGGGCAGCAAGAGCAGCAGCCGGCGCGTGGTCCTGACGGCCGACAGCCAGGGGCATTTCGTCAACAGCGGCACCATCAATGGCAGCCCCATGCAATACATGGTGGACACGGGCGCTTCCACCGTGGCCATCGGCCGCCCCGATGCGGAGCGCATGGAACTCAAGTACCTGAGCGGCCAGCCCGTGCGCATGAGCACCGCCAACGGCGTCACCGAGGGCTGGCTCATGACACTCGATTCGGTGCGCATCGGCGATGTCGAGGTGTACGGCGTCGAGGCCATCGTCACGCCCCAGCCCATGCCCTTCGTGTTGCTGGGCAACAGCTTTCTCACCGAGTTCCAGATCACCCGCACCAACGATCAGATGGTGCTGGAAAAGCGCTACTGATCCCTCGCCCATGTCCGCCCGAATTCCCCCTGGCAACCAGCGCCACGATGGCGAGTACGAAGACCTTTTGGGTCTGTGGTCCGACCTGGAGTCGGCACTGTCCGTCGTGCTTTCCACGCCGCTTCGGGTACAGGATTTTCCGGCCAAGGTGCGCCAGCTCGACCATTGGCTGCAGGACCTGGTGACCCACGACATAGACGCCGCGCTGTACCTGATGTTCCAGCTGGCCTCCACCTCCACGGTGGGCTACAGCGCATCGCACGCGGTGGTGTGCGGCACCCTGTGCCACATCATGGCGCAGGAGCTGCAATTGCCCGCCCGGGAGCGCGACAGCCTGGTGCGCGCAGCCCTCACCATGAATATCGCCATGACGGCGCTGCAGGACGTGCTGGCCGAACAACGAGAAAAGCCCAGTGGTGCGCAGCAGGAAGCGATCCGCAACCACCCCCAGGAGAGCCAGGCCTTGCTCGAACGCCTGTTCATCACCGACGACCTCTGGCTGGACGTGGTGGGACAGCACCACGCCAGCATTTCCAACCACGTGCCGCTGGCCGACCAGGAGCCACGGGACCGGCTGACCCGCATCCTGGGCACCATCGACCGCTACGCCGCCATGATCAGCCCGCGCAAATCGCGCGCCGGCCGCAGCGCCACCGACTCCGTGCGCGCCATCGTCGGCCACGAAGTCGACCAGCGCGACGAAGTGGGCTACGCGCTGGTGCGTTCGGTCGGCCTGTGCCCGCCGGGCACCTTTGTGCGCCTGGACAACGGTGATACGGCCATCGTGCTGCGCCGAGGTGAAAAGGCCAACCAGCCCCTCGTGGCCAGCCTGCTGGACCGCACGGGGGCACACCATGCGCGGCCCGGCATCTACCAGACCGCTGCGGTGGGCAAGCCGCGCATCCAGTCGGCCCTGGCCCGCTCTACCGTGACGATGGAGCTCAACCACCGCACGATGGTGCAGTTGGGGCTGTATGCGGCCACTCCGCACAACTCGAGCCTGATGGGGCTGGTGACGGCGTCCGGCGCGCTCTGAGCCTTCCAGGGCGCGCCTGCAGTACCCAGCTGTACGTTACGGCTTGCGTTTCGACTCCGGGGCCGCCTTGGACCGCCCCAGGCGCGACTCCTTGCCTTCGATCAGGCGCCGGATGTTGTCCTTGTGGCGCCAGGCCAGCAGCATGGACATGACGGCAACGGCCACCGCAATGCTGGTCTCGGCATACCAGACCACGCCGCTGACCAGCAGGTAATACACCGGTGCAAACACCGCAGCCACCAGCGAGGCCAGCGACGAATACCGGAAGAAGAACGCCACGATGAGCCAGGTGAGCGCGGTGGCCAGCCCCAGCCAGCCACTGATGCCCAGCAGCACGCCCAACGCGGTGGCCACGCCCTTGCCACCCTCGAAGCGGAAGAACACGGGCCACAGGTGCCCCAGGAAAGCCGCCAGCCCCACCAGCGCCATCGTGCCCTCCTCCAGGCCATAGGGCTTGCCAAACCAGCGCACCAGCACCACGGGCAGCCAGCCTTTCACCGCGTCGAGCAGCAGGGTGACGATGGCGGCGGCCTTGCTGCCCGAACGCAGCACGTTGGTGGCACCGGGATTTTTGCTGCCGTAGGTGCGCGGGTCATTGAGCCCCATGAGGCGCGTCACGATGACGGCAAACGACAGCGAGCCCAGCAGGTAGGCAGCCACAGTGGCAAGGACGGGGTACACGGCGTTCAAATCAGCTCCTTCGGGGGACAACGACACGGCGCGGTGCGCCGGGGCGGCCTATTCTGCCAGCGCGCAATGCACCGGCGTGGCCCCCAGCAGCTGCACGCACACCTGCGGGTCGATCTGCACCAGAAAACCACGCCGCCCGCCGTTGATGGCGATGCGCGGCAGCGCAAGAATGCTTTCCTCGATGAACACCGGCATGGCCTTGCGCGTGCCAAACGGCGAGGTGCCGCCCACCAGGTAGCCGCTGTGGCGGTTAGCCACCTCGGGCTTGCAGGGCTCGACCGACTTGGCGCCGATCTGCCGCGCCAGGTTCTTGGTGGACACCTTGCAATCGCCATGCATGAGCACGATGAGCGGCCTGGCGTCCTGGTCCTGCATCACCAGCGTCTTGACGACGGTGTGCTCATGCAGTCCCAGGCTGGCCGCGCTGTGCGCGGTGCCGCCATGCTCCACATAGTCATAAGGGTGCTCGGTGAATTCCACCTGGTGCGCCTTGAGCATCTGTGTCGCGGGGGTCTCGCTCACATGCACGCCCTTGCTGTCCTTTTTGGCCATGATTACTTCAAAAATAATAGCTGGTGGCGCTCACTCAGAAAGTGTTGAAAGCCTACTTCATCTCAAATGGCAGGATCACCCACCTGCCAGCGGATCTGGTCGATGGCCGCCAGCAGCTCGGGCGAGAGCGCGGTGTCCCAGGCGGCCAGGTCTTCGTCGAGCTGCGCCAGCGAGGTCACGCCGATGATGGTGCTGGCCACGCGCCAGTTGCCGTAGCAAAAGGCCAGCGCCAGCTGCGTGGGCGTGAGGCCATGTTCGCGCGCGAGCTGGTTGTAGCGGCGCGCGGCGTCCAGCGCCTCGGGGCGGCCCCAGCGCTGCCTGCGCACCGACTCATAGCTGGCAATGCGGGCGCCCCGGGGTGCGCTGGGCCCTTCGATGCCGCTGGCGTCGTATTTGCCCGTCAGCAGGCCAAAGCCCAGCGGCGAATAGGCCAGCAGCGACACGTTCAGGCGGTGGCAGGTTTCGTCGAGGGCGTTGTCGTAGCTGCGGTTGATCAGGCAATACGGGTTCTGCACCGTCGCCACGCGCGGCAGGCCATGCGCCTCGGCCAGGCGCACGAACTCATGCACGCCATAGGGCGTTTCGTTCGACAGGCCCACATGGCGCACCTTGCCGGCCTTGACCAGCCCAGCCAGTGCCTGCAGCTGCTCGTGGATGGGCGTCTGCGCGGTTTCCTTGGCCGGGTCGTAGTACTTGGTGCCAAAGGCCGGCACATGGCGCTCGGGCCAGTGGATCTGGTAGAGGTCGATCACATCGGTCTGCAGGCGGCGCAGGCTGCCCTCGCACGAAGCCACGATGTCGGCGGCCGTCATGCCTTTGCCTTCGCGAATCCAGGGCATGCCGCGCGAGGGGCCGGCCACCTTGCTGGCCAGCACCAGCTTCTGGCGCGCCCCGGGGTTCTTGGCAAACCAGCGGCCGATGATGGTTTCGGTGGCGCCAAAGGTGGGCGCCCGGGCCGGCACGGCATACATCTCGGCGGTGTCGATGAAATTGACCCCGCGCGCCAGCGAGCGGTCGAGAATGGCGTGGGCATCGCTCTCGCCCACCTGCTCGCCGAAGGTCATGGTGCCCAGGCAGATGGGGGTGACATGCAGGCCGGACTGACCGAGCTGGATGGTTTTCATGCAGGCTCCCGTAAATAAGCAAGGCAGGAGTTTACGGGGACCGTGCCCACTGCGTCCGGCAGACCACGGCGCATCGCGCTTGAACTGCACTGCAGTTTTCGTTTGCGCTCAGGCCGTGTTTTGCGGGCGCGCAAGACTGCATATCGCAATAGACTGGCCTGCATCGTTCACCAGCACCCAGGTTTTCATGCGCACCTCCACCCCTGCCGGGCCTGCCCGGTTCCATGCCTTGCTGGACCCATGGGTCGCGCACCAGCCCCACCGGCCCGCGCTGGCCGATGCGCACCACGCCTACACTTTCGCCCAATTGCAGCAGGCCAGCATGGACGCTGCCGTGCAGCTGGGCGACTGGGGCGTGCGTGCCGGCGACCGGGTGCTGATCGTCGGCGAAAACTGCGCCGCGGCGGGCGTGATCGCCTTTGCGCTCAGCCGCCTGGACGCCTGGGTGTGCATCGTCAATGGTCGCCTGAGCCCGCGCGAGATCGACGGCATCATCGCGCACGCCCTGCCCCGGCGCGTCATCTACACCACCCAGGTATCCCCCGACGCGCTGCAGCATGCCCAGCGCCACGGCGCGCAGGCCTGCCAGTGGCCTGGCCTGGGCCCGCTGCATCTGGGGCCGCTGAACCAGGCGGCTGTCCCGGAGCCCTGCCATGCCGCCGCGACCGAACAGGTGGCCGCCTTGATCTATACCTCCGGCACCTCGGGCGCCCCCAAGGGGGTCATGCTCACACACGCCAATCTCGCCTTCGTGGCAGGCACGAACCTGCGGCGCGTCGGGCCGGGCGACGTGATCTATGGCGTCCTGCCCATGGCGCATGTCGTGGGCCTGTCCACCCAGTTGCTGGGCAGCCTGGCTGCCGGCGCCTCGGTGGTGCTCGAACCTCGCTTCTCGCCGGAACTCCTTGCCGCCGCGCTGCGCCAGGGCATCACGTCCTTCACCGGGGTGCCCGCGATGTATGCCCGCCTGCTCGACTGGCTGCGTGACCCGGGGCACCTCCTGCAGGCGCCAAAGCTGCGCGTGATCAGCGTTGCCGGATCGCCCCTCACACCCGCGCTGAAGGCGGCTGTGGAGACGCAGCTTCAATTGCCGCTGCTCAACGGCTACGGCCTGACCGAAACCAGTCCGACCATCGCCCAGGTGCGGCCCGAGGCCCCACGCACCGACTGTGCAGTGGGCCTGCCGATTCCCGGGATAGAGGCACGCATCGTGGATGCCCAGGGCGTCGGCGTGCCGCCGGGCGAGGTCGGCGAACTGTGGGTGCGGGGACCCCATGTGATGCAAGGCTACTACCGCCAGGACGAACTCACGCGCCAGGTGATCAACGCCGAGGGCTGGTTCAACACCGGCGACATGGCACGCCAGGGCGATGACGGTGCACTGCACATCGCCGGACGCACCAAGGAGCTGATCATCCGCTCCGGCTTCAACGTCTATCCGCTGGAGGTCGAGCAGGCCATCAACGCATTTCCGGGCGTGGTGCAGTCTGCCGTCGTCGGGCGAACCGTGGACCACAACGAGGAGGTCATCGCCTACGTCGAGGTACCGGCCCACCACCCCATCGACGAACAGGCCCTGCGGCACCACCTGCGCGGGCAGCTGTCGCCCTACAAACAGCCCACAGAGATCCACGTCATGGAGCAATTGCCGGCGGCGCCCACCGGCAAGCTGCTCAAGAACGTGCTCAGACAGATGGCAGCGCAAGGCCGTGCATCGCACGCCTGAAACCGCATCACCCCATTCGAAACCCCAGGAGATCCCATGGAAGGCAAAAAAGCTGTTCTGATCATCGGCGCCGGCGACGCCACCGGCGGTGCCATCGCGCGGCGATTCGCACGCGAAGGCTACGTCGCCTGCGTGACGCGCCGCAGCGAAGACAAGCTCGCTCCGCTGCTGGAGCAGATCCGCAGCGAGGGCGGCGAGGCCCACGGCTTCGGCAGCGACGCCCGCAAGGAAGAAGAAATGGTGGCGCTGGTACAGAAAATCGAGGCCGAGATCGCCCCGATCGAGGCCGCCATCTTCAACATCGGCGCCAACGTGCGCTACGGCATCACCGAGACCACGGCCCGCGTTTACTTCAAGGTCTGGGAGATGGCGTGCTTCGGCGGTTTCCTGATGGGGCGCGAAGCGGCCAAGGTCATGCTGCCGCGCGGCCGGGGAACCATCATCTTCACCGGCGCCACGGCCAGCCTGCGCGGCCGCGACGGGTTCGCGGCCTTCGCCGGCGCCAAGCACGCGCTCCGGGCATTGGCGCAGAGCATGGCGCGCGAGTTGTGGCCCAAGGGCATCCATGTGGCCCATCCAGTCGTGGATGGCGCCATCGACACGGAGTTCATCCGCTCGAATTTCCCCGAGCGCTACGCCACCAAGGACCAGGGGGGCATCGTCAACCCGGATCACATCGCCGACCTCTACTGGCAGATCCACATGCAGCCGCGCGACGCCTGGACGCATGAAACCGAGATTCGCCCCTGGATGGAGCCATGGTGACGGACCCGGCAGGGATCGGCCCCGGCAATTTTGATCATTGGAAGGAGACACCATGACCCCCACCACCGTCGAGTTCCTGTTCGACTTCGGCAGCCCCAACGCCTACCTGTGCCACAAGGTCATCCCGCAGATGGCGGCAAAGACCGGCGCACGGTTCGAGTACATCCCCATCCTGCTCGGCGGACTGTTCAAGCTCGCCAACAACCGCTCGCCGGTCGAGGCCTACGCGCACATCCCCCACAAGCTCGCCTACGAGCGCCTGGAAATGCAGCGCTTCATCCACAAGCACGGCCTGACGGCCTTCCAGCGCAATCCCCACTTCCCCGTCAACACGCTGCACATCATGCGCGGGGCCGTGGCCGCGCAGAAACTCCACTGCTTCGACCGCTATGTGGACACGGTGTACGCCAGCATGTGGGAGCGCGGATGCAACATGGCGGACCCGCAGGTCATTGCGGCCGAACTCGACGCCGCCGGACTGGACTCCCAGGCCATCCTGGCCACCAGCCAGGAGCCCGGCGTCAAGGAGCGCCTGCTGGCAAACACCCAGCAGGCCCATGCGCGCGGCGCCTTTGGCAGCCCCACGTTCTTCATGGGCCCGGAGATGTACTTCGGCAAGGACCGGCTGCACGACATGGAAGAAGCCATCCTGCAGGCCACGGGCTGCTGAGCACCGCCCGATTCCCCCTGCAAGCACAAGCCAAGTCCCATGCCGGTGTCAGCTTTTGGCGTGGTACTGGGCCTCGATGCCGCGCACCGTGGCAATCAGTCGCGGCCGGACTTCGTCCATGAACGTTTCGGCCGAAATCGAAGAGGCCGCGGCGGCGGCATTCACCACCATCAGGGGCAGGCCCGAACCCAGGCGCACGGGCACCGCGATGCCATTGATTTCGCGCCGCCAATCGCCAAAGGAACGCACGCAGCCGAACTCGGCAAGATCGGCCATCGCCTGGCGAATGCCCTTTTCGACCCTCGGCCAGCCCACCGGGTCTATGGCCTGGAGCCGTGCCTCCAGCGTCTGGCGCGCCCCTGCCGGCGCACCGGCCAGGTAGCCGCGCCCGGCGGCCGTGGTGCCCAGCGGAATGTGCGAGCCGATGCCCAGCATCAGCGTGAGGATGGCCGTCTCGCTGCGGCAGTTCTCGATGTAGAACATGGACAGGTCGTCGCGGGTCGCCAGCGCCACCATGGTGTCCGTCTCGTTGGCAAGCTGCTGCAAAAAGGGGTTGCTCACCTCCTTGACATCCAGGCGCGACAAGGTCGTGCCCCCCAGCGTCAGCGCCATGAGGCCCAGGCGGTAGCGCCCCGACTCGGCGATGTGGTGCAGGTAGCCCAGCTTGGTCAGCGTGTAGGTCAACCGCGTGATGGTGGATTTGGGCAGGCTGCAGCGCTCGGCAAGCTCATGGTTTCCGAGCCTCTCCTCGCCCGACTTGAACGCGTGCAAGACCTCCAGGCCCCGCGCAAGCGCCGTCACGAAGTGGCGGTCTTCCTTGGGCGGGTCCGATCGGCGGGGCGATCCCCCTGCTGGCTTTTCCACCAATGTCACGATGTGTCCCCCTGTGGGCACAGATCATGCCACCAGGCAGAACGAATATGAAGTCGCCAGGGGGTTTTATCGCTCGATGTTCTGCATTGCAGTTTTTGAATACCCGTCAAGGCATTCCCTCGGCGCCATTCGACGCGACAATCGGAGTTTCCGGACCAGCCGCGCCACACCGCCCTTTCCACCACATTCCTCCAGGAGACCCGCATGCGCACCCGTATCACCGAGCTTTTGGGTATTGAACGCCCCATCATCCAGGGGGGCATGCATTTCGTCGGCCTCGCCGAATTGGCGTCCGCCGTGTCCAATGCCGGCGGACTGGGCATCATCACCGCGCTGACCCAGCCCACGCCCGCCGCGCTCGCGGCCGAGATCGCGCGGTGCCGGTCGATGACGGACAAGCCGTTCGGCGTCAACCTGACCTTCCTGCCCGTGCGCACGCCGCCCGACTATGCCGGCTACATCCGCGCCATCATCGATGGCGGAGTGAAAATCGTCGAAACGGCCGGGAACAACCCGCAGCAGTGGATGCCCCTGCTGAAGGACGCAGGCATCAAGGTCATCCACAAGTGCACCGCCGTGCGACACGCATTGAAGGCACAGAACATAGGCTGCGATGCCGTCAGTGTGGACGGCTTCGAGTGCGGCGGCCATCCGGGCGAGGACGATGTGCCCAATTTCATTTTGCTGCCCCGCGCGGCCGAGGCGCTCAAGGTG
The DNA here is from genome assembly GCF_058797075.1 of Acidovorax sp. GW823-FHT02H02. Taxonomy (NCBI): domain Bacteria; kingdom Pseudomonadati; phylum Pseudomonadota; class Betaproteobacteria; order Burkholderiales; family Comamonadaceae; genus Acidovorax; species Acidovorax sp. GW823-FHT02H02. The sequence goes on from NZ_JBXAJH010000004.1 coordinate 217,500, forward strand.
CCCTTCATCGCGTCGGGAGGCATGGCAGACGCGCGGTCACTGGTGGCTGCGCTGGCCCTTGGCGCAGACGGCATCAACATGGGCACACGCTTCATCGCCACCCAGGAGGCCACGGTTCATGAGAACGTCAAACAGGCCATTCTGGCCGCGACGGAGCTGGACACCCGCCTGGTGATGCGGCCGCTGCGCAACACGGAGCGGGTCCTGGTCAACAAAGCGGTCGAGCGGCTGCTGGAAAAGGAGCGCCAGCTGGGCGCAGCCATCACGTTTGCCGACATCGTGTCCGAAGTGGGCGGCGTCTATCCCAAGGTGATGCAGAACGGCGAGCTGGACGCCGGCGCATGGTCCTGCGGCATGGTCGCGGGCCTGATCCACGACATTCCCACGGTACGGGAGCTGATGGACCGCATCATGAACGAGGCGGAACACATCGTCAGCCAGCGCCTGGCCGGCATGTTCGCAACAGCCCCGGCGCATTGATGGCTTCATCGCCAGGCAGCAGGGCCCGCTGTCCCGCGATTGACATGGGCTCCGCGGCCGCTGGGTAACATCGTCGCCATGTATGTCACCCGCCAGACCTCGCGCAGCGAATTCGTTGCCATCCGCCAGCTGAACTACCACGTGCGCCTGTGGGGGCCCGAGACCGCGGCCCTGCCGCCGCTGGTGCTGGTGCATGGCTGGATGGACGTGGCCGCGTCCTACCAGTTCGTCGTCGATGCCTTCGGCGAAGACTTCCTGCGCAGCCGCCGCATCATCGCGCCCGACTGGCGGGGCTTTGGCCTCACGGCGCCGCCCGTGCCCACCGACCACTACTTCTTCCCCGACTACCTGGCCGACCTGGACCAGTTGCTCGACCACTACGCACCCGGCACCCCGGTGGACCTGGTGGGCCACAGCATGGGCGGCAACGTCGCCATGTTCTATGCCGGAGTCCGGCCCGCGCGCATCCGCCGCCTGGTCAACCTCGAAGGCTTCGGCATGCCCGCGAACAAACCCGCCAAGGCGCCCGGGCGCTATGCGCAGTGGATGGACGAACTCAAGGCCCTGCGGCGCGGCGAGATGGCACTGAACACCTACGACAGCGCGGCCGGCGTGGCGCAGCGCCTCATGAAGACCAACCCGCGCCTGTCGCAGGACAAGGCCGACTGGCTGGCGCGGCACTGGGCCCGCCCCAACGCCCTGGGCCAGTGGGAAATCCTGGGCGACGCAGCGCACAAAATCATCAACGCGCAACTGTTTCGCCTGGACGAAGTGCTGGCGCTGTACGAAGCCATCAGCGCGCCCACGCTGGCCGTGGAAGCGGCAGACGACAGCCTGGGCCAGTGGTGGAAGGGCCGATACAGCCTGGACGAATACCACCAGCGCCTGACCCATGTGCGCGACTGCCGCATTGCCGTGGTGCCGGACGCCGGCCACATGCTGCACCACGACCAGCCCCAGGCCGTGGCGGCGCTGATCGAGCAGTTCGTGGGTGACGCATAAAGAGAATGCTTGCAAGCGCTGATGCATCCACCGCAAGCAGCTGTCCATTCTGAAATTTTCGGGGTGGCATTCGGGTGGCAGCGGCAGGCGCCGGGCCGGTCGGGGGGCATTGGGCGCCAGAGATCGCGTCCCATGAGAAAATCGCGGGTTATTCCACAAGACACCCAGGACAAGACCATGGACGCAGAACGTATCAACCTCATCGGCAACACCCTCTCCGACCTGGCCGTGCGCACGCAAGAGTTACGGAGGTATCTTTGACTTCGATGCCAAATTCGAACGCCTGCGCACGGTAAACGCATCGCTGGAAGACCCCACGGTCTGGAACGATCCCAAGAAGGCCCAGGAGCTGGGCAAGGAAAAGAAATCGCTCGACGGCGTGGTGCTCACGCTCGACAAGCTCACGCGTGAGCTGGCCGACAACGCCGAGCTGTACGAGATGAGCAAGGAAGAAGGCGACGAGGCCGGCCTGATGACCATCGAGGCCGAAACCGCCAAGCTCCAGCCCGAGATCGAGCAGCTCGAATTCCGCCGCATGTTCAGCAACGAGGCCGATCCGCTCAACTGCTTTGTGGACATCCAGGCCGGCGCCGGCGGCACCGAGGCCTGCGACTGGGCCAGCATGCTGCTGCGCCAGTACCTCAAGTATGCCGAGCGCAAGGGTTTCAAGACCACGGTCGAAGAAGAAACCCCTGGCGACGTGGCCGGCATCAAGAGCGCCACGATCAAGGTCGAGGGCGAATACGCCTATGGCCTGCTGCGCACCGAAACCGGCGTGCACCGCCTGGTGCGCAAGAGCCCGTTCGACAGCTCGGGCGGCCGCCACACCAGCTTTGCCAGCCTGTTCGTCTATCCCGAGATCGATGACTCGATCCAGATCGACATCAACCCGGCCGACGTGCGCACCGACACCTACCGTGCCTCCGGCGCGGGCGGCCAGCACATCAACAAGACCGACTCGGCCGTGCGCCTGACCCACATCCCCACGGGCATCGTGGTGCAATGCCAGGACGGCCGCAGCCAGCACGGCAACCGCGACATCGCCTGGCAGCGCCTGCGCAGCCGGCTGTATGACCACGAGATGCGCAAGCGCCAGGAAGAGCAGCAAAAGCTCGAAGACACCAAGACCGATGTGGGCTGGGGTCACCAGATCCGCAGCTACGTGCTGGACAACAGCCGCATCAAGGACCTGCGCACCGGCGTCGAAATTTCGGCCACCCAGAAGGTGCTGGACGGCGATCTCGACGCATTCATCGAAGCCTCCCTCAAGCAGGGCGTTTAAGGAAAACCATGTTGCAACTGCGTGACGGCCAGGGCCAGGCGCCCGCCATCCACCGCGCCGACTACCAGGCCCCGGCCTGGTGGATCGACACCGTCGACCTGACGTTCGACCTGGACCCCGCCAAGACCCGCGTGCTCAACAAGATGCGCCTGCGCCGCAACCCCGACGTGGCGGCACAGCCGCTGCGCCTGGACGGCGAAGCGCTGAACCTGGCGCGCGTCATGGTCAACGGCGGCGGCACCTCGTTCAAGATGGACGGCAACCAGCTGGTGCTGGAGAACCTGCCCGAAGGCGCCGAGCCCTTCGACCTGGAAATCTTCACCACCTGCGCCCCGGCCAAGAACACACAGCTCATGGGCCTGTATGTGAGCCAGGGCACGTTCTTCACGCAGTGCGAGGCCGAGGGTTTTCGCCGCATCACCTACTTCCTCGACCGGCCGGACGTGATGGCCAGCTACGCCGTCACGCTGCGCGCCGACAAGGCCCAGTACCCGGTGCTGCTCTCCAACGGCAACCTGGTGGACAGCGGCGCGCTCGAAGACGGCCGCCACTTCGCCAAGTGGGTCGATCCGCACAAGAAGCCCTGCTACCTGTTCGCCCTGGTGGCCGGCAAGCTGGTGGCACGCGAGCAGAAGATCAAGAGCCGCTCGGGCAACGACCACCTGCTGCAGGTGTATGTGCGCCCCGGCGACCTGGGCAAGACCGAGCACGCCATGAACGCGCTGATGCACAGCGTGACCTGGGACGAAGCCCGCTTCGGCCTGCCGCTGGATCTGGAGCGCTTCATGATCGTCGCCACCAGCGACTTCAACATGGGCGCCATGGAAAACAAGGGCCTGAACATCTTCAACACCAAGTATGTTCTGGCCAGTGAGGCCACCGCCACCGATACCGATTTCGCCAACATCGAAAGCGTGGTGGGCCACGAGTATTTCCACAACTGGACGGGCAACCGCGTCACCTGCCGCGACTGGTTCCAGCTGTCGCTGAAGGAAGGCCTCACGGTCTTCCGCGACCAGGAGTTCAGCCAGGACCTGGCGGGCAGCCCCTCGGCCCGCGCCGTCAAGCGCATCGAGGACGTGCGCGTGCTGCGCACGGCGCAGTTCCCCGAGGACGCAGGCCCCATGGCCCACCCCGTGCGGCCTGACAGCTACATCGAGATCAACAACTTCTACACCGTCACCATCTACGAAAAGGGTGCCGAGGTAGTGCGCATGCAGCACAACTTGGTGGGCCGCGAAGGTTTTGCCAAGGGCATGAAGCTGTACTTCGAGCGCCACGATGGCCAGGCCGTGACCTGCGACGACTTCGTGCAGGCGATTGCCGATGCCAACCCGCTCAGCCCGCTGGCGCAGCACCTGCCGCAGTTCAAGCGCTGGTACAGCCAGGCCGGCACGCCCCGCGTGCGCGCCACCGGCCACTACGACGCCGCCACGCGCAGCTATGCGCTCACGCTGTCGCAGAGCTGCGCGCCCACGCCCGGCCAAAGTGAGAAGCAGCCTTTCGTCATCCCGGTGGAGCTGGGCCTGATCGACGCGGCCACAGGCGCCGCCCTGCCCTTGCAACTGGCGAACGAAGCCGGTGCGGTCACCACCTCCCGCGTGGTGGTGCTGACCGAAGCCTCGCAGACGTTGACCTTCACGAACCTGGATGCCGAGCCCGTGCCTTCGGTGCTGCGCGGTTTCAGCGCCCCCGTGGTACTGGACATCGAGTACACCGATGCCCAGTTGCTCACGCTGCTGGCCCATGACGCTGACGCGTTCAACCGCTGGGAGGCAGGCCAGCGCCTGGCACTGCGCACCGCTATCCATGCAATAGCTGATAGCGAACAGCAGACGGGTGCCCACGGCCGTTTCGACCGCAATATTCTCTCGCCAGAGTTTGTCGAGGCCATGCGCTCCGTGCTGCGCAATCCGGCCCTGGACGCGGCCTTCAAGGAACTGGTCCTTACGCTGCCGTCCGAGACCTACATCGCCGAGCAGCTCGACGTGGTCGATCCCCAGCGCATCCACGCCGTGCGCGAAGCCATGCGCGAGCAGCTGGCCCTGTCGCTGCAGCCCGACTGGGCCTGGGCCTGGGAGCAGCACCAGGACACCGGCGGCTACCGCCCCGACCCGGTTTCGTCCGGCCGCCGCGCGCTCAGCGGTCTGGCGCTGCACATGCTGTGCATCGCGGCCCAGCGTACGGGCGATGGGGTCTGGCCCGGCAAGGCGTATCAGCGCTTCAAGGTGGCAGCCAACATGACCGACCGCTTCAACGCCCTGACCGCGCTGGTGGCCAGCGGCAGCGAGCTGGCCGCCCCCGCCCTGGCGCGCTTTCACACGCTGTTCAAGGACGAGCCGCTGGTCATCGACAAGTGGTTTGCCCTGCAGGCGGGCGCGCCCGACCGCGCTGGCAACGTGCTACCCACCGTGCGCCAGCTCCTGCAACACCCGGACTTCAGCCTCAAGAACCCCAACCGCGCGCGCAGCGTGATCTTCAGCTACTGCAGCGCCAACCCGGGCGCGTTTCACCGTGCGGACGCAGCAGGCTACGTGTTCTGGAGCGACCGCGTGATCGAGCTCGACGCCCTCAACCCACAGGTAGCCGCCCGCCTGGCCCGCGCCCTGGACCGCTGGAAGAAACTGGCCGAACCCTGGCGCAGTGGCGCCCGCGAGGCCATCGCCCGCGTGGCCTCACGCCCCGACCTGAGCAACGATGTGCGCGAGGTCGTCACCCGCGCACTGGCCGATTAAGGAGATATCCATGGCAAACAAAGTCAGCCTGACCCGCTACCTCGTCGAACAACAACGCGTGGACGGCCTCATTCCCGGCCAGTTGCGCCTGCTGCTCGAAGTGGTGGCACGCGCCTGCAAGAGCATCAGCCACGCCGTCAACAAGGGCGCCCTCGGGGGCGTGCTCGGCAGTGCCGGCAGTGAGAACGTGCAGGGTGAAGTGCAGAAAAAGCTCGACATCATCGCCAACGAGGTGCTGATCGAGGCCAACGAATGGGGTGGCCACCTCGCCGGCATGGCCAGCGAAGAAATGGACGGCATCTACGTAGTGCCCAACCGCTATCCCAAGGGCGAATACCTGCTGCTGTTCGACCCCCTCGACGGCTCCAGCAACATTGACGTCAACGTGAGCATCGGCACCATCTTCAGCGTGCTCAAGATGCCCGAGGATGACCGCGGCGTGGACGAAGGCGATTTCCTGCAAAAGGGCAGCCAGCAGGTGGCCGCCGGCTATTGCGTCTATGGCCCGCAAACCACGCTGGTGCTCACCGTGGGCGACGGCGTGGCCATGTTCACGCTCGACCGCGAGCAGGGCTCGTTCGTGCTGACGCAAGAGAATGTGCGTATTCCTGAAGACACGAAGGAATTCGCCATCAACATGAGCAACATGCGCCACTGGGACGAACCGGTCAAGCGCTACATCGACGAATGCCTGCAGGGCAAGGAAGGCCCGCGCGGCAAGGACTTCAACATGCGCTGGATCGCCAGCATGGTGGCCGACGTACACCGCATCATGACCCGCGGCGGCATCTTCATGTACCCCTGGGACAAGCGCGAACCCAACAAGCCCGGCAAGCTGCGCCTGATGTACGAGGCCAACCCCATGGGCTGGCTCATCGAGCAGGCCGGCGGCGCCGCGACCAACGGCAAACAACGCATCCTCGACATCCAGCCCACCCAGTTGCACGAACGAGTCAGTGTGATTCTGGGTTCAAAAAATGAAGTCGAGCGGGTGACAAGCTACCATTCCACGCTATAATCGCAGGCTTACGCCGGTGTAGCTCAGTCGGTAGAGCAGCTCATTCGTAATGAGAAGGTCGGGTGTTCGATTCATCTCTCCGGCACCAAGTCAGTAAAAAACCCCGCTATCGAAAAGGTAGCGGGGTTTTTATTTTTGCGCTCGATGCAAGACGACTCTTACGGAAAGTCTCCGGACATCGAGAAAGCCCCCCCGACAACATTCGCCTGCCAGTGGCCTCATCTTGCGTCTCCCGTTCGGAACTGTCGAAGTCTTGCCAGCGCAGGCTACCGCGCAGCCCCCTCAACGAAAAGGGGCCGCACACGGCGGCCCCAATGATTGCATTGCTAGCAGCTCAATAGCCAACAACGCTTGACTGGCAGGCGCCAGGTTTCATTTCGGCGTGAAATGCCTTATGCCCCGGGCGCCCTGCCCCTCACGGGAAGGTGAAGTTGGTGGCGACACTGCTTCCGGCGGCGAGTGCGGGCAGCACGACGTCCTTGTCGGCAAAGCCAGGCAGGCTGGCGCGCAGGGTATACCGGGCGGCCGCCTGCGTGTTGGCCGTAAATGCCAACGGCGTGGGCGCTGCGGCATAAGCGGCAACGAGCGGTGCATTGACCGGCAGCGAGAAGGCATACGCACCTGTGACGCTGTCCACATACTGCCCGTCGATTTCCACGGCGATACCCGTCAGCGACTGCAGGGCGCGCACCAGGGTATCCGCCGGTGCAGTACCGGTTGCGCTGGCGCTGGCCGATGCAGCCAGGGCGATGGGCGATGCCGCACTGGCCACCGGGGTCACGGTTTCCGCCACCACAGGCACACCCGTCACCACGGCGGAGGTACGGCCGGAAGCCGCCATGACCAGGGTGTAGTTGCCCGGGGCCACCGGTTGCAGCAGGAACTTGCCGGTGCTGTCAGGCACGGTCGCCTTCACGATGGTGCCGTTGGGGAGTTGCAGCGACACCCGCGTAGTGCCAGCGCCCAGTGCCGGGTCGACATACCCCTGCACACCCGACACATAGCGCGGAATGACCGTCACCACCGGCTTGAGCAGGTACTGGCCCGAACCGCCGGCCCGAACCACCGACTTGCAGGCATCGAAGTCCAGCACGAAATCGGCCATCTTGTTCGCGGCGATATCGATATTGATGTTGGTCTTGACACCCGACTGCTGGCCGCTGGGGGTCTTGAGCGCCACTTCAGTGCCCCCGGTGGGCATCACCGAATTGGCCAGCGGTTGGGTGGTGCTGTTGTCAGCCAGCACCAGGCGCATCTGGGTGTACTTGCCCGCAGGCAGGGGAATCTGCCCCAGTTCCATCAGCACGCCATTGGTGAGACTGAGCAGATCCACCCGACGGGCGGGGTTCAGCACGATCTCGGACCAGCCGGCATCAGCATCACCGGCGCTGCTGCTCTGGTGAACACGAATTTTCGAGACCGTCACGTTCACGGTGTCATAGCCACAGCTAGGTGCATCGGTCAACGCCAGGCGCAGCGTGCCGCTACCGGCGGTGTTGTCACCGCCACCGCCCCCGCAGGCAGCCAAGCCGGCAAGCAGGACGGCACCCGCAGCGAATTTCAGATTTTGGAGCAATTTCATGTTGGACCTCTCGGGTTAGCGCGCTGCCAGAACAGCGCACGTGGATGTGAATTTTTCACATCAAGAGAATAAGTGCCCCAAAACCCCGAACCTGTAGGACAAAGCCTTTAGCAGCGCAACAAATGTGACAACGTGCGAACGAATGTGCGACAGCACACGATCCATCGCCGTCAGGCAGGGCATCAACCTGCAAGGCCACCCCCATCAGGATGGTCAGCAGTGAGGTGAAACCGTCATGAACCGCAAACAACGCCCCACCTTCCGGCACCTATTCATCCTGCTCCGCGCCCATCTCCGGAAACAGCACCTCGGTATATCCAAACTGCGCAAAATCACGCACCCGCATGGGATACAACTTGCCCACCAGGTGATCGCATTCGTGCTGCACTACGCGGGCATGAAACCCTTCTACCGTCCGGTTGATCGGGTCGCCATAGGGGTCAAACCCGCTATAGCGAATGCGCGACCAGCGCGGCACCTTGCCACGCAATCCTGGCACCGACAGGCACCCCTCCCAGTCTTCATCTTCCGCATCGCCCACCGGGTCGATCACCGGATTGACAAGCACCGTGGGCGGCACCAGCGGCCGATCAGGGTAACGGGGATTGGGGTTGGCAGAGCCAAAAATCACGACCTGCAGATCCACACCGATCTGAGGGGCGGCCAAACCCGCACCGTTGACGGATCGCATGGTTTCGAACATATCGCGCACCAACAGATGCAGCGCATCGGTATCAAATTCAAGGACAGGCTGAGCGATGCGCAACAAGCGTGGATCGCCCATTTTCAAGATGGTATGAATGGTCATGACAGCAGCAGTTCAAGGCGTGCATGATGGGTTGGTTGAGCATAACGCGCGCGCAAGGCCATTGCCCCCATGCACAATTGCATTCAATGGCCTCACCCACCGACGATCCTCCCGACACCCGGACGCCCACGGAGCTACCGCTACCGTTGCGCTGGCTGCTGAAGGTTTTTGCGGTCCTGTGTCTGATTCTGGGTCTGGTAGGGGTATTTGTGCCTGGGCTGCCAACCACCGTTTTCATCCTCATGGCCGCCTGGGCCGCAGCCCGCTGTTCGCCAGCACTGTATCGATGGCTTTGGCATCATCGCCTGTTTGGCCCCATGTTGCGCAACTGGGCCAACGGTGGCTGCGTGAGCCGCCGAGCCAAGTGGAGCGCCACCTTGATGATGGGGCTGAGCAGCATCATCCCGTCGTTCACCCAAGCGCCCCTCTGGGCCGTGGCACTGGCAAGCATTTGCATGGCCTGCGTACTGGCATGGCTGTGGCGCAGACCTGAGCCTGCTCGGAATTCTGCCTGATGCACGGCATTCACGCAGAAATGCACATTTTTATGTATATAATTTAAGTCTTGTTCCTCGATAGCTCAGTCGGTAGAGCGCCGGACTGTTAATCCGTAGGTCCCTGGTTCGAGCCCAGGTCGAGGAGCCAATACTGGCAGCCAAAGGCTACCCTTCTGGGTGGCCTTTTTGCTTTGCAGTACCGCACTAGCAAAAGACGGTACGGCTCGCGCGCGATATCTCCACCCCTCTTGCGTGCCTACGCCAGCTGCAACTGATTTGGCCATTCCGATGCCCTCCCCGATTGAGCGCCGTGCGGGTGGCGAAAATGCATGTGCAGCCATCACATCACACATGACGGGTCCTTTGCCACACAATCGAACGCCGCCCTGAAGCCTCGCAACATGCCCCCTCAACTGCCCTGGCTGGAGCCAGAGGACCTTCTGCCCGACCCCTCCACCGCCTGGGGAAAGACCAGCCCCGCTCCGGGCCTGCTGGCAGCGGGAGGAGCCCTTGATGTGGCCCATTTGCACGCTGCCTATGCTCAGGGCACCTTTCCCTGGTTCGGCATAGGCCAGCCCATTCTCTGGTGGGCGCCTGACCCCCGCATGGTTCTGAAGGTGGCCGATTTCCGGCTGCATCGGTCCTTGCGAAAAACCCTGCAGAGATTTCGCGCCAGCGCAGCCTGTGAAATCCGCATCGACTCGGCCTTTGGCCAGGTCATCCGGGCATGTTCCAGCACACCACGGGATGGTCAGAACGGCACCTGGATCGTCCCCGAGATGGTGGTTGCCTACGAAGCGCTGCATGCGCATGGAACGGCCCACAGCGTCGAGACGTGGGTGGATGGAAAGTTGGCAGGGGGCCTATATTGTGTGGCGATCGGCGGCGCCATCTTTGGCGAATCCATGTTTTCCCACGCTACCGATGCCTCCAAGATCGCACTGGCGGCACTGGTTTGCATGTGTCTGCGCAACGGCATTGAACTGATTGACTGCCAACAAAACACCGCGCATCTGGCATCCCTGGGCGCACGCGAAATGCCACGCGCTGAATTCATGCAACACGTGCAGAAGCAGACCACCCAGCCCCCGATGGCATGGCACTTTGAGCCCGTATACTGGAATGCGCTGCTGTAATCGGCGGTACCCACGGCATGACGCAACTCAACGACCTACCGCTGCAAACGCTCCAGTTTTACGCAACGGCACCCTACCAGTGCAGTTATCTGCCCGACCGGCAGGCGCGCTCCCAAGTCGCCACCCCCAGCCATCTGATTCAAGGCGATATCTATTCGAACTTGGTGGCCCAGGGGTTCAGGCGCAGCGGCATGTTCACGTATCGCCCTTATTGCGACGGCTGCCAGGCGTGCGTACCCCTGCGCATCAAGGCCCACGATTTCAAGCCCGATCGCAGCCAGCGCAGAGCTGCGGCACGCCATGGGCACCTGCAGGCACGGGTGCTGAGGCTTTGTTTCGTTCCTGAGCACTACCACCTGTATCGGCGGTATCAGAATGCCCGCCATCCCGGCGGAGGCATGGACCACGACAGCGTTGACCAATACACGCAGTTTCTGCTGCAAAGCCAGGTGAACACCCGCCTCGTGGAGTTTCGCGAAGTCGATGCATCGGGCGAGGCGGGTCCGCTGAAGATGGTGTCCATCCTCGATATCCTGGAAGACGGTCTCTCGGCCGTGTACACCTTTTATGCGCCGGAACCACATTGCAGCTACGGCACCTACAACGTGATGTGGCAGATTGAGCAGGCTCGCTCCCTGGGCTTGCCCCATGTCTACCTGGGCTACTGGATCCAGCAGAGTGCCAAGATGAACTACAAAGCCCGGTTCATTCCCCACGAGATTCTGGAGGCCGACCAGTGGATCTGCCCGACTGATCAGCATGCAGGTGGTGCCCCACGGCACACATCAAATTTCACAAGATAAAATTACAAACTCTCCCCCATATTCCACCCCATGAAGAAAAAAGATCCAGGCATCCCCGTGAAGCCCAGCGTTCAGGTGCTGGAACGCATGTTCACGCTGATGGATGTACTGGCATCACGCGAAGAAGCAATTTCGCTCAAGGAAATCAGCGAAAAGACAGGCCTGCATCCTTCGACGACCCATCGCATCCTGAACGACCTGACGATTGGCCGGTTCGTTGACCGGCCCGAGTCAGGCAGTTACCGGCTGGGCATGAGACTGCTGGAGCTGGGCAATCTCGTCAAGGCACGCCTGAGTGTGCGCGACGCGGCACTTGGCCCGATGCGCAATCTGCACAAGCTCATTCAGCAGCCGGTGAATCTCAGCATGCGCCAGGGCGATGAAATTGTTTATGTCGAGCGCGCCTATAGCGAGCGATCTGGCATGCAGGTGGTGCGCGCCATCGGCGGGCGCGCACCGCTGCACCTCACATCCACTGGCAAGCTGTTTCTGGCGCTCGACGATCCGCAACGCGTGCGCGCCTATGCCACGCGCACCGGACTGGCCGGGCACACACGCAACAGCATCACCCAGCTTCAGACACTTGAACGAGAACTGGCCAAGGCACGCCAATACGGCATCGCCCGTGACAATGAAGAGCTGGAACTTGGTGTGCGCTGCATGGCGGCAGGCGTCTTTGACGATCAGGGCAAGCTGGTGGCCGGCCTGTCCATATCGGCCCCGGCCGATCGCCTTGATGAAGGCTGGCTGCCCAAGCTTCAGGCCACCGCCCATGAGATCTCCCTGGCTCTGGGCTACCTCTCTACCCAGGACACAACCCGCACGAACCGCGAATCCTGAACCAGCAGCAGAAGGTTTGCGCAATAAGGCTTAAGATCAGCCCGCGCGGGCGGCCTGCAGTTTGGCGCCCAGCGTGGGCAAGGATTCCACCCAATGGCGCACACGCTGCGCATCTCCCAGCCGGCTGAACTTGCCTGCCGAGTCAAGAAAAACCATGATGAGCTTGCGCCCAGCAATATGGGTCTGCATCACCAGGCACCGGCCCGCTTCCGAGATATACCCCGTCTTCTGCAACCCGATCGTCCATTCCGGATTCTTCACCAGTCCATTGGTATTGTTGTACTGCAGTGTCCTTTGCCCCACTGCGACCTCATAACCGGGAGAGGTGGAAAACTCCCGCATGACCGGATCCCCGTGGGCCACGTTCACCAGCCGGGCCAGATCGCGGGCACTCGACTGGTTGCGGCTAGACAGCCCGGTGGGCTCGACATACTTCGTGTCGATCATGCCAATCGAACGCGCTTTGCTGTTCATCAGTGCCACAAAAGCATCGAGTCCGCCCGGATAGGTCCGGCCCAGTGCGTGCGCAGCGCGGTTTTCACTGGACATCAGCGCCAGATGCAGCATCTCGCCACGCGTCAAGGTGGTGCCTACGCTCAGGCGCGAACGGCTCCCCTTTTCCGTATCCACATCATCCTGGGTAATGGTCAGGGGCTCGTCCATGGGCAAGCCGGCCTGGGTGATGAGAAGGCCCGTCATCAACTTGGTCAGCGATGCGATGGGAAGCACCGCATGGTCGTTCTTGCTGACCAGAACCTCGTTCGTGTCCTGATCAATCACGAATGCCACACTGGACTTGAGATCGAGGGGATCGGCAACTTGGTGAAGTCCAGCCATCTGACCAAAAGTCGGCTTGGCCGGCTCATAGGCAACCCGCACGGGGGCCTTTGCAGTGCGCGCCGTGGCACGCACCGCCTTGCCCGCGCTGGCAGCCTTGCGTGGCGCTGCGGCACGCTTGGCGCTGACGGTCTGGGCTTGGTGCTTCTTGGCGACGGGTTTCTTCCGTTCGCTCGCCTGGGCGGAGGGCGATAGCAGCGCAACGCTGACAACAAACAGGCCAAAAATCTGGAAGAGACGATTCACTGCAGTGGGGCGGCGATGGTGCATCAGAATGCTCCAAACGGTAATAAGTGTGGGCAGTGTACAGAATTGAAAAAAGTCGCGCAAGATCAATACGTTGCACGACTTTTCAATAAAGTGAGTGAATTACAGGTTCACATCTCAGCCCTGTGCTGCGACACGGTCGGATTTGCTTTGCAATTTGTTCAACGCGCTCAGGTAGGCTTTGGCTGACGCAACCACGATATCGGGGTCAGCTCCCACACCGTTCACCACCCGACCGCTGTTTTGCAAGCGCACCGTGACCTCCCCCTGGCTCTCGGTCGAACCGCTGATGGCGTTCACCGAGTACAGAACCATTTCAGCACCACTCTGGACATGCGATTCGATGGCCTTCAGCGACGCATCCACCGGGCCATTGCCGTCGGATTGCCCGCGTACCTCCTTGCCATCCACCGTGAACACAATCGAAGCCTGCGGCCGCTCGCCGGTCTCGCTGTGCTGCGCGAGCGAAACAAATCCAAATTGCTCCTTCTCGCTGGTCACGCTTTCATCACTCACCAGCGCCAGGATATCTTCGTCAAAGATTTCACTCTTGCGGTCGGCCAGCTCTTTGAACTTGGCGAAGGCGTTGTTGACGTCGGTTTCGCTTTCGAGCTGCACACCCAATTCCTGCAAGCGCTGCTTGAAGGCATTGCGTCCACTCAACTTGCCCAGAACGATCTTGTTGGCGCTCCAGCCTACATCTTCCGCCCGCATGATTTCATAGGTGTCACGGGCCTTCAGAACACCGTCCTGATGAATACCGCTGGCGTGGGCAAAGGCATTGGCCCCCACCACGGCCTTGTTGGGCTGCACCACAAAGCCCGTGGTCTGGCTCACCATGCGACTGGCCGCCACGATGTGCCTGGTGTCGATTCCCACGTCCAGCCCGTAGTAGTCGCGGCGCGTCTTGACCGCCATGACCACTTCTTCGAGCGAGCAGTTGCCTGCGCGCTCGCCCAGACCATTGATAGTGCACTCCACCTGGCGTGCGCCGCCGATCTTCACTCCAGCCAACGAATTGGCCACCGCCATGCCCAGATCGTTGTGGCAGTGCACCGACCAGATGGCCTTGTCGCTGTTGGGCACCCGTTCGCGCAGGCTCTTGATGAAGTTGCCGTACAGCTCGGGCACGGCATAACCCACGGTGTCAGGCACATTGATCGTGGTGGCGCCTTCGGCAATGACGGCTTCGATCACGCGGCACAGGAAATCCGGGTCGCTGCGATAACCATCCTCGGGACTGAACTCGATATCCCCCACCAGGTTGCGGGCAAAGCGCACCGACTGCTTGGCCTGCTCCAGCACCTGCTCGGGTGTCATGCGCAGCTTTTTCTCCATATGCAGCGCAGACGTCGCGATAAAGGTGTGGATACGTGCACTGGCCGCGCCCTGCAGGGCCTCGGCGGCGCGCGCGATATCGCGATCATTCGCGCGCGACAGCGAGCAGATGGTCGAATCCTTGATCGCGTTGGCTATCGCCTGCACCGCCTCGAAATCCCCGTTGGAGCTGGCAGCAAAACCGGCTTCGATCACGTCCACCTTCAGGCGTTCGAGCTGGCGGGCAATGCGCAGCTTCTCGTCCTTGGTCATCGAGGCGCCGGGCGATTGCTCGCCATCGCGCAAGGTGGTGTCAAAAATGATGAGTTTGTCAGCCATTTGGTCTCTCCTGGTACTGGTGGGGTTGCCCGCAACGTCGAAATTCTGGCGCCCAAAACAAAAGGCCCGTTGCGGGTGCATACGGGCCTTTGTGGAAAAAGTGTGCGCGTGCGCCTACCGTCTCCGCCCGTGGGGAGGTAGCAGTAGGGCCAGTGCAAACGTGTTCATGCGGATCAATGTAGCACAGTTTTCTGCATACCGCCGCCATCACTTGTGCAAACCCCGCTCATCGGGCTCATCGGTCGATATGCTGATCACGCTGCTGTGCTGTCCCTTGGCCTTGCGCCACGCATACACGGCATAGCCGCTCAGGCCGTACAGTACGAACACGCCAAACAGGACAATGGGCGGATGGATGTTGATGACGGCAATGCCCAGGGCAATCAGCACGATGGCGGCGAAAGGCACGCTCTTTTTCATCTGCACGTCCTTGAAGCTGTAGAACGGCACATTGGTCACCATGGTGAGGCCCGCATACAGCGTGAAGGCAAACATGACCCAGCTCACCTGCGACCATGTCAGCCAGGCGTCCTGGTCGCGGTGCACCCCCAGCTCGGTCAGCAACCAGATGAAACCCGCCACCAGCGCCGCAGCGGCGGGCGATGGCAATCCCTGGAAATAGCGCTTGTCCACCACGCTGGTGTTGACGTTGAAGCGCGCCAGGCGCAGTGCAGCGCAGGCGCAATATACGAAGGCGGCAATCCAGCCCCAGCGGCCCAGCCCCCGGAGCGACCACTCGTATGCAATCAGGGCAGGCGCCGCGCCAAACGACACCATGTCGGACAGCGAATCCATCTGTTCGCCGAAAGCGCTCTGGGTGTTCGTCATGCGGGCCACGCGGCCGTCCAGGCTGTCCAGCACCATGGCACAGAACACACCCACGGCCGCCATGTCGAAACGTCCGTTCATGGCCATCACGATGGAATAGAAACCACCGAACAATGCCGCCAGCGTGAACAGATTGGGCAGGATGTAAATGCCCTTGCGCCGCTTGCGCACCATCACACCAGCATTCTCGGTGGATTCATTGCCATCATGCATCAAATAGACCTCCAGCCCTTGCCTGTCAGGCGCAAGAAGCTCTCAAATTTATAGCGTTCGATTTTGACCCGCTGTGCTGGCAGAACGCCGCACGGGTACCAGGCGAGGGCAGCAGTGTAGCGCCAGTCAACACCGTGCCCGCCCACAAAAAAGGCCACCGAAGTGGCCTTTGGATGCTGGCAATGCCTTGGCGAGGCAGCATCAGTTGCGGGTCTGATCGACCAGCTTGTTCTTGGCGATCCAGGGCATCATGGCGCGCAGCTGGGCACCCACCACTTCGATGCTGTGGTCGGCCGTGTTGCGGCGACGAGCCGTCATGCTCGGGTAGTTCAGGCGGCCTTCCTGGATGAACATCTTGGCGTAGTCGCCGTTCTGGATGCGCTTCAGAGCGTTGCGCATGGCGGCGCGCGACTGCTCGTTGATGACTTCGGGACCGGTCACGTACTCGCCGAACTCGGCGTTGTTCGAGATCGAGTAGTTCATGTTGGCAATGCCGCCTTCGTAGATCAGGTCCACGATGAGCTTGAGCTCGTGCAGGCACTCGAAGTAGGCCATCTCGGGGGCATAACCGGCTTCGACCAGGGTCTCGTAACCCATCTTGATCAGCTCGACGGCGCCACCGCACAGCACGGCCTGCTCGCCGAACAGGTCGGTCTCGGTCTCTTCCTTGAAGTTGGTCTCGATGATGCCGGCCTTGCCGCCACCGTTGGCCATGGCATAGCTCAGGGCCAGGTCGCGGGCCTTGCCGGACTTGTCCTGGTGCACCGCCACCAGGTGGGGCACGCCGCCACCCTGGGTGTAGGTGTTGCGCACGGTGTGGCCAGGGGCCTTGGGCGCCACCATCCACACGTCCAGGTCGGCGCGGGGCACGACCTGGTTGTAGTGCACGTTGAAGCCGTGGGCGAAAGCCAGCGAAGCGCCTTGCTTGATATTCGGGGCCACATTGTTGGTGTAGACCTCGGCGATCTGCTCGTCAGGCAACAGGATCATGACCACGTCAGCGGCCTTCACGGCATCGTTGACTTCCATGACCGTCAGGCCGGCCTTGCCGACCTTGTCCCACGAGGCTCCGCCCTTGCGCAGGCCGACCACGACCTTCACGCCGCTGTCGTTCAGGTTTTGTGCATGGGCGTGGCCCTGCGAGCCGTAGCCGATGATGGCAACGGTCTTGCCCTTGATCAGGCTCAGGTCACAGTCTTTGTCGTAGAAAACTTTCATGGGTCGCTCCGGTTGAAATTCGTATGGGGTTGAAAAATAAACAGTCGATTGTCTTACATCGGATTTGGATTCGGCCGGATGGTTAGGCGGGGAGCCGCAGACAGTGCTTTAGCACCGCAAGGCTCTCCAACGACGCCAGCCGGTCGAAGGCAAATCCGTTACACGCGCAGGATGCGCTCGCCGCGACCGATGCCGCTGGCACCGGTGCGCACGGTTTCCAGGATGGCCGTGCGATCGATGGCTTGCAGGAAAGCATCGTTCTTGGACTGGTCACCGGTGAGCTCGATGGTGTAGCTCTTTTCGGTCACGTCGATGATGCGGCCACGGAAGATGTCGGCCATGCGCTTCATCTCCTCGCGCTCCTTGCCCACCGCGCGCACCTTCACCATCATGAGCTCGCGCTCGGTGTAAGCACCTTCGGTGAGATCCACCACCTTCACGACCTCGATGAGGCGGTTCAGGTGCTTGGTGATCTGCTCGATCACATCGTCGGAGCCCGTGGTTTGGATGGTCATGCGCGAGAGCGATGCATCCTCGGTGGGCGCCACGGTGAGCGATTCGATGTTGTAGCCACGGGCCGAGAACAGGCCCACGACGCGGGAAAGAGCACCAGGCTCGTTTTCCAGCAGAACAGCAATGATGTGTTTCATGATGAGAGATTCCTCTTTTCGCTGCCCTCCCCCGCGCACGGTAATGCGCAGGCTTGACAGGCAATAGATTCGTCAAAAAATTGAACGCTACCCATTCGATAGCTAAGAGCGCATGCAGGGCATACGCCAGAGGCCAATTTGTCTTAAAGGTCTTCCGACCCGAGCAACATCTCGGTAATGCCTTTGCCGGCCTGCACCATCGGGAACACGTTCTCGGTGGGGTCGGTGCGGAAGTCCATGAACACCGTGCGGTCCTTGAGTTTGCGGGCTTCGCGCAGCGCGGGCTCCACGTCCTTGGGGTGCTCGATCAGCATGCCGACGTGGCCATAGGCCTCGGCCAGCTTCACGAAGTTGGGCAGCGCGTCCATGTAGCTGTGGCTGTAGCGGCCGGAGTATTCGATCTCCTGCCACTGGCGCACCATGCCCAGGTAGCGGTTGTTGAGCGAGCAGATCTTGATCGGCGTGTTGTATTGCAGACAGGTGGACAGTTCCTGGATGTTCATCTGCACCGAGCCTTCGCCGGTGATGCAGAACACCTCGGATTGTGGCTTGGCCAGCTTGATGCCCATGGCATAGGGAATGCCCACACCCATGGTGCCCAGGCCACCGGAGTTGATCCAGCGGCGTGGCTCGTCAAAGCGGTAGTACTGCGCAGCCCACATCTGGTGCTGGCCCACATCGGACGTGATGTAGGCGTCCGCGTCCTTGGTCATGTTCCACAGCGTCTCGACCACGTACTGCGGCTTGATCACGTCGCCGCTGCCCATGCTGTACTTGAGGCAGTCGCGCTTGCGCCAGCCTTCTATGGTGTCCCACCAGGCAGCCAGGGCTCCGGCATCCGGGCGGGTGCTGCTCTCGCGGATCATGGAAATCAGCTCGGTGAGCACGTCCTTCACGTCGCCGACGATTGGAATGTCGACCTTCACGCGCTTGGAGATGCTCGACGGGTCGATATCGACGTGGATGATCTTGCGGTCGTTCTGCGCGAAGTGCTTGGGGTTGCCGATCACGCGGTCGTCAAAGCGCGCACCCACGGCCAGCAGCACGTCGCAGTTCTGCATGGCGTTATTGGCCTCGATGGTGCCGTGCATGCCCAGCATGCCCAGGAACTTGCGATCCGACGCGGGGTAGGCGCCCAGGCCCATCAGCGTGTTGGTGACGGGGTAGCCCAGCATGTCCACCAGCGTGCGCAGCTCGTTGGTGGCATTGCCCAGCAACACGCCACCGCCGGTGTAGATGTAGGGGCGCTTGGCCGCCAGCAGCAGCTGCAGCGCCTTGCGGATCTGGCCGCCATGGCCTTTGCGCACCGGGTTGTAGGAGCGCATTTCCACGCTCTGGGGGTAACCGGTATAGGCAACCTTCTTGAACGATACGTCCTTCGGAATATCGACCACCACGGGGCCGGGTCGGCCGGTGCGGGCGATATGAAAGGCCTTCTTCAGCGTCATGGCCAGATCGCGCGGGTCCTTGACGAGGAAGTTGTGCTTCACGATGGGGCGCGTGATGCCCACCGTGTCGCATTCCTGGAATGCATCCAGGCCGATGGCCGCCGTGGGCACCTGGCCGGAGATGATCACCATGGGAATGCTGTCCATGTAGGCCGTGGCAATGCCCGTGACGGCATTGGTCAGCCCGGGGCCCGAGGTGACCAGCGCCACACCCACCTCGCCGGTGGCGCGGGCATAGCCGTCGGCGGCATGCACCGCGGCCTGCTCATGGCGCACCAGGACGTGCTGGATCGTGTCTTGCTTGTAGAGCGCGTCGTAGATATAGAGAACTGCGCCGCCGGGGTAGCCCCAGATGTACTGCACGTTCTCGGCCTGCAGCGACTTGACGAGGATTTCAGAACCCATGAGGTCCTGCGAGCCGGAGGCGGGAGAATTGCCGTGGGAGGCAGTGGCTGCCGATGTGAGTTCAGCCTTGGAGATTTCCATGATCAACCTTTGTGAATTTCTCTGACGAAAAACCTTGGGTGCTCCTTACAAGCGCTCTTGTGAAGCCAGCTCGGAACTTGAGGCCAAGGACATGGGCGGGATGATTGCCGCGCCGGACCGTGACCCGTTTGCCTTTTGAATTGCAGTTGGAATTATCGCACTGCAACACGCGCAAAACCAGCCGCTTCCAAAAAAATCGGAGGGCAATGCAATAATCGAACAGTTGCGCGGGCTGCACCGCGCTTTCACGCATGACTGCATCGCCCCTTCCGGGCTGCTTCCTCTTGGCCACTGAACAAGAACTCTCCGACTTCCTCAAAAGTGTAGAAAGGCGCGCATTCAAGCGCTCGCTCTACCACGTCCGCAATGAGGAAGCGGCCCTGGACATCGTCCAGGACAGCATGCTCAAGCTGGCCGAGCATTACGGCGACAAGCCCACGAGCGAATTGCCCATGCTGTTTCAGCGCATCCTGTCGAACTGCACACTCGACTGGTTTCGCCGCCAAAAGACCCGCAATGCACTGTTTTCGAGCATGAGCGACTTTGACGGACCCGGAGAAGACGGCACGGAATTTGATCTGCTCGAAGCCTACACCGGCCCAGACAATGGGGAGCGGGCCGAAAGCGCGGAAGATCTGACCCGGCGCGCACAGATCTTCAAGGGCATTGAAGAAGAAATCGAGGCGCTGCCGGCACGTCAACGGGAAGCGTTTCTCATGCGTTACTGGGAAGAAATGGATGTAGCAGAAACAGCAGCCGCCATGGGTTGCTCCGAAGGCAGCGTCAAGACACACTGTTTTCGTGCAGTACAGACTCTCGGCAAGGCGCTGAAGGCAAAAGGAATCGAACCATGAACACCGCAAACACCCCCTCCCATGAAATGGCGGCGGATCGTTTTGCCCGCCGCATCACTGCACGGTTAAGCAGTGGAGCGAATGATCTGCCCTACGATATTTCCGAGCGGTTGCGCGCGGCCCGCACGCAGGCGCTGGCCAAGCGCAAAGTCACCGTTCAGGTGCGTCGCGTTGCACCCGCCGTTGTGCACTCGGGCCATGCCGCAGCGCTCGGTGGTGGCAGCGAACGGGGTGGCTGGTGGAGCGCCCTGGTTTCGGCGGTTCCCGTGATGGCACTGCTGGTGGGTCTGGTAGTCATCAATGTGGCCCAGGACGAACAGGGAACGAACGAGGTGGCGGAAGTGGATGCCGCCCTGCTGACCGACGAGTTGCCCCCAGCGGCTTACTCCGACCCGGGTTTTGTACAGTTCCTGAAAACCGCCCATTCCAGCAACTGATCGACTTCTCTTTTTCTGAATGCACGCAAGCCCCCCCGACGACCACCCCACCATGCCAGCCTTCGTGCTGGCTTTGGTGCTTTTGGGTGCGTTTGCAGCCGGCGGCATGGCGGTGCTCAACCAGGTGCGCATGGCGCCGGGCACCTTGGTACCCGTGGCCGCGCTGGCCTCCAGCCCCAATGGCAAAGGTGCAGGCACGGTAGTCCATCCGTCCAGACAACCCCCTGCGGGTCCGGGCTGGGAGGTTCTGAACACTCCGCAAAAACTGGCGCTCTACCCTCTCGCGGAACGCTGGGCGCTGCTCAGCGAAGCGCAGAAACGGCGCTGGCTCGCCCTGGCCCAGAATTTCCCCACGCTCCCAGAACATGAGCAGGAAAAACTCCACGACCGCATGACGGAATGGGCCAGCCTGAGCGTGCAGCAGCGCAACCAGGCACGGCTCAACTATGCCGACTCCAATCGCCTGGCCCGTGACAACAAGCTTGCCCAATGGCAGGCTTACCAGGCGCTGAGCGATGAAGAAAAGCGCAAGCTGGCTGCGCGCGCGGCCCCCAAGCCGCAAGGTGCAGCCACTGCGCTCAAACCGGTTTCCCCCCGCAAGCTGGCACAGATTCCGGCGGCCTCGGAGGCCAACCCCAATCGCCCCAATCAGCCCAAGATCCCACCGGTACAAAGCCTCTCGCCACGGTTGGCGAAGCCAGCACTGTCCACCCCTGCCGCTGCGGGGCACGGAAGTGATGCACCGGTTTCACCACCCCCAGCCTTGGTGGAAACCACCCCCGTCAACGTCCCGATGGCTGTGCCAATCACGCTGCCACCACTGCCGGCTGCGCCAGTTGCCAGCGACCATGCGACCCCGGCCGTACCCGATGCGCCCCTCCTGACTCCCCAGTAATTTGCATGCCCGTCCTGCCCCCGCCTGAAGCGCTGCCTTCCCCGGTCCCCGTCCCCACGAACCTTCAGGCCCCGAGCCTGGTCCGCCGCATGGCATGCTGGATGTATGAAGGCATCCTGATGTTCGGCGTGGTCTTCATCGCCGGCTACCTGTTTGGCACCCTGAGCCAGACCCGCAATGCCCTGGACAATCGCCACGCCCTGCAGGCCTTCCTGTTTGTGGTGTTTGGCATCTACTTCACCTGGTTCTGGGCCAAGGGGCAGACCCTGGCCATGAAAACCTGGAACATCCGCGTGGTGGACCGTGGCGGCCGCCCGCTCACGCAGGCGCGTGCGCTGCTGCGCTATGTTCTTTCCTGGCTGTGGTTTCTGCCGCCATTGGCCGCGGTGGCACCCTTTTCGCTACCGGGCGGTGAAGCCACGGTGATCATGCTGGGCTGGGTCGCCGTGTGGGCGCTGCTGAGCCGCTTTCACCCACAGCAACAGTTCTGGCACGACGCACTGGCGGGCACCCGCCTGGTGCACCACGAACCTGTCAAAAAATAAACTTGCTCGGATACGCCCTTGCCGGACACATCCGGCCCCGACAATTGCCGCATGCCATCACTAGACTCCCCGCACCCCGCCAACCCTCAGAAAGCCCGGACTGGACTGAACCGGGTCTGGCATGCCACGGGCTACTCCATCGCAGGCCTGCGTGCCGGCTGGAACGAAAAGGCGTTTCGCCAGGAAGTCATTGCGGCCGTGGTCCTGGTTCCGCTGGCGTTCTGGCTGGGCCGCAACTGGATGGAGGTGGCGCTGCTGGCCGGGTCGGTCATCATCGTGATGATCGTCGAGCTGCTCAACACCGGCATCGAGACCGCCATTGATCGCATCGGCCCCGAGTGGCATGACCTGTCCAAGCGTGCCAAGGACATGGGCAGCGCTGCGGTGCTGCTGTCGCTGCTGCTGTGCATCGGCATCTGGTGTGCCGCTCTTTTTCAGAGGTTTTTCCATGGCTGAACCCGCTTTCTCCATCTGCGTGTACTGCGGCTCGCGTCCCGGTGAGAATCCGGCGTTTTCCCAGGCCGCCCATGCCGTGGGCCAGTGGATCGGCTCGCATGGTGGCCAGCTCGTGTACGGCGGTGGCCTCAGCGGCCTCATGGGCACGGTGGCCGAGGCCACACGCCTTTCCGGTGGCCGGGTGGTGGGCGTGATACCGCAGACGCTGGTGGACAAGGAACTGGCCAATCGCCAGTGTGACGAGTTGCACATCGTGCAGACCATGCACGAGCGCAAGGCCATGATGGCCGAGCGCAGCAACGCCTTTGTGGCGCTGCCCGGCGGGATTGGCACCTTCGAGGAACTGTTTGAAGTCTGGACCTGGCGCCAGCTGGGCTACCACGACAAGCCACTGGGCCTGCTCAACGTGGGCGGCTACTACGACGGTCTGCTGGCCTTTTTGCAGACCAGCGTGGCGAGTGGGTTCATGAGAGGGTGGCAGATGGACCTGCTGCACATCGCAACCGGCAGCGACGCCCTGCTGCGCACCCTGGTGCAGTCGGCGGGCCACAGCCTGGAGCAGGTACCGCTGCGCTCGGTGATCTGACAGCCCGCAAAACGAGCGCGGCCCAAGCCAGCGCCCCCGCGCAAGGGCCGCCCCGCCGCGCTGGGGGCGCCCCCCTCAGGGGGATGGCGCGAACCGACACAGGGGGAGCCTATACCGCGGCGTCGTCCAGGTCACCCGTGCGGATGCGCACCACGCGCTCCACGGCGGTCACAAAAATCTTGCCGTCGCCAATCTTGCCCGTGCGCGCCGCATTGACGATGGCGTCCACGCAGCGCTCCAGGTCTTCTGTCTTGACCACGACTTCCACCTTCACCTTGGGCAGGAAATCCACCACATACTCCGCCCCGCGGTACAGCTCGGTGTGGCCTTTCTGGCGCCCGAAACCCTTCACCTCGGTCACGGTGAGGCCCGTCACACCGCATTCGGCCAAGGCTTCACGGACCTCTTCCAGCTTGAACGGCTTGATGACGGCGGTGATCATTTTCATGGGGGAGTCTCCTGGAGGATAAAAAAGGCGGTGGAACTGGCGGATGCCCGTCAGGCCCTGAATTGGCTGGTGATAGGGTAGCGCCAGTCCTTGCCGAAGCTGCGGCGCGTGACGCGCACGCCCACGGGGGCCTGGCGGCGCTTGTATTCATTCAGCTTGATCAGCCGGGTGACGCGTTCGACATCGGCGCGCTCAAAACCGGCGGCAATGATGGACTCTATCGGCTCGTCATTTTCCATGTAACGCGCCACGATCGCATCGAGCACCTCGTAGGCCGGCAAACTGTCCTGGTCTTTCTGGTCGGGGCGCAACTCGGCACTGGGCGGGCGCGTGATGATGCGCTCGGGGATGGGGTTGGTGCCGGTGCCATACGGATCGTGCGCATTGCGCCAGCGCGCCAGATCGAACACCCGGGTCTTGGCCACATCCTTGATGGGCGCAAAGCCGCCGGCCATGTCGCCATACAGCGTGCAGTAGCCGGTGGCCATCTCGCTCTTGTTGCCGGTGGTCAGCACGATGGCGCCAAACTTGTTCGACAACGCCATCAGCAGCGTGCCGCGGATGCGGGCCTGCAGGTTCTCCTCGGTCGTGTCCTCGGGCAGGCCGGCAAATAGGCTCGCCAGCGCCGCCTTGAAGGTCTCGAACTGGGGTGCAATCGCGATTTCGTCATGGCGCACGCCCATGCGCTCGGCCATGTCGCGCGCGTCGATCCAGCTGATGTCCGCCGTGTAGGGCGAGGGCATCATCACGGTGCGCACCTTGTCGGCGCCCAGGGCATCCACGGCAATCGCCAGAACCAGCGCCGAATCGATGCCGCCCGACAGGCCCAGCAAGGCGCCCGGAAAGCCGTTCTTGCGCACATAGTCGCGCACGCCCAGCACCAGCGCGTCCCACAGGTCGGCTTCCAGGCTGCGCTCGGGCGCCACCTCCGCTTCTATTTTGATAGCATTCTGCGCTTCATGGATGCGCGCAAACACCAGCTTCTCTTCAAAACCGGGTGCCCGACCGGCCACCGAGCCATCGGCATTCAGGGCAAAGGAACGGCCTTCGAAAACCACCTCGTCCTGCCCGCCCACCAGGTGGGCATAGACCAGCGGCAGGCCTGTCTCGGCCACCCGCTCGCGCATGGTTTGCTCGCGCTCGGCGCTCTTGCCCAGATGAAAGGGCGAGGCATTGATCACCGCCAGCAGCTGCGCCCCTGCCTGCGCCGCAGCGCGCGCGGGCGCGGCAAACCACGCGTCCTCGCAGACCAGCACGCCCACCCGCACGCCCTCCACCTCGAACACGCAGGGCGACTGGCCGGCAACGAAATAGCGGCGCTCATCGAACACCTGGTAGTTGGGCAGCTCGCACTTGGCATAGGTCTGCTCGATCTGGCCATGCCGCAGCACGCTGGCCGCATTCAGGCAGGGGCTGAACGCCGGGTCATCCGGCGCCTGCTTTTGCGGATGGCCCAGCACGATCGCGAGGCCCTTCAACCCTGCGGTCTCGCGGGCCACGGTTTTCACGGCATCATCGCAGGCCGCAAGAAATGCGGGGCGCAAAAACAGGTCTTCTGCCGCGTAGCCACAGATGGCCAGCTCGGGCGTCAGCAGCAGCCGCGCGCCCTGCGCATGGGCCTCACGCGCGGCAGCGATGATTTTTTGCGCATTGCCGGGCATGTCGCCCACGACAAAATTGAGCTGAGCGGTGCAAATGGAGAGCGTCATGGAACTGGGATCGGCCCCTGCGGCCAGGTTGGACACCGCCACCCCTTGGAACCCCGCGCTGGGCGGCGGCCCGTGGAGGCAGCATGGCTGAAGGCAACATTATCGCGCGCGTGCTGGCATCGCCGCTGGAGGTGGACGCCAGCGCCTGGAACGCCCTGCTGGCGCAGCAACCGCACGCCACGCCCTTCATGCGCCACGAATACCTGGCGGCCCTGCACACCAGCGAAAGCGCCGTTCCCCGCACAGGCTGGACGCCCCGCTTCATGACGCTCTGGGAGGGCCAGGATCCACACGCGGTGCTGGTGGCCGCCTGCCCGCTGTACCTCAAGAGCCACTCCTACGGCGAATACGTGTTCGACTGGTCCTGGGCCAGTGCCTACGAGCAGCATGGCGTGCCGTATTACCCCAAGGCGGTGGTGGCCGTGCCCTTCACGCCCGTGCCCGGATCCCGGCTGCTGGCGCGCGACGAAACCACACGCCGGCTGCTGGTGCAGGCGCTGCGCCAGTGGTGCGAGGACGAGGGCCTGTCGTCCTTGCATGTGCTGTTTGCCAGCGACGACGACGTGCTGGCCAGCGCCCGGCAAGGTCTGATGCTGCGGCATACGGTGCAGTTCCATTGGCAGAATGCGGCCCCCACGCTCCCCGCTTCACGTGGCTCGCAGCCCTCCGACGAGGCGCTCGCCACCCTGGTGCGGCCCGGCGGCGGCCCAGGCCTCGCTTTCGAGAGCTTCGACCACTTCCTCGCCAGCCTGTCCCAGGACAAGCGCAAGAAGATCCGCCAGGAACGCCGGCGCGTGGCCGATGCGGGCGTCACCTTCCGCTGGGCACAGGGGTCCGACATCCGCCCGTCCGACTGGGACTTCTTTTACCGCTGCTACGAGCGCACCTACCTGGAGCATGGCAACCCGCCCTACCTCACGCGGGCCTTCTTTCAGCAGATGGCCGACCGGATGCCCGGGCACTGGCTGCTGTTCATTGCCGAGCGGGAGGGCCGATCAATAGCTAGCAGTTTGATAGCTATTGACGATGACCCGACCTGCGCCAGCGCAATTCATCCTGCAAAAAACCCACCCCGCGCCGCGTATGGCCGCTACTGGGGCGCGCTGGAACGCGTGGACTGCCTGCATTTCGAGGCCTGCTACTACCAGCCGCTGCAATGGTGCATAGCCCAAGGCGTGCAGCGCTTTGAAGGGGGCGCCCAGGGCGAACACAAGATGGCGCGCGCCCTGCTGCCGGTGCAGGCGACCAGCACGCACTGGCTGGCACACCCGGCGTTTGCCGATGCGGTGGAGCGATTTCTACAGCGCGAAGGCGCCGGCGTGGAAGACTATCTGGACCACCTGCAGGCGCGCAGCCCGTTTCGCGCCACCTAACCCCGCAAAAACCCACCGCGGCACCCGCCGATGCCCATGGGCCAGGCACGGTTACCACCTGCCGTGCTTGTACCCATCAATAAACATGCATAACATATGAATCTTTAAAACACACTCTCTCCAAAGGGCTCACCATGGTTCCCCACCCCGCAGCCACCCATCGCCGGGCCATCCGGGCAGCAACCGTCAACCTGTGGGGGAAATGCCATGTCCACCGTTGAACAGGCCGCGCCGCTGGCCCAGGCGCTGGAGCGCCCTTACCGGCACGGGTTTGTGACCGACATTGCGTCCGATTCCCTGCCGCCCGGCCTGGACGAAGGCACCATCCGCGCCATTTCGCGGCGCAAGCGCGAGCCCGAATTTCTGCTGCAATGGCGCCTGGCGGCCTTTGAACGCTGGCTGTCCATGCCCCTGCCCGCCTGGGCCCAGCTGCAGATGGAGCCGGTGGACTTCCAGGCGCTGAGCTACTACTCGGCCCCCAAATCGCTCCAGGACGGACCCCAGAGCCTGGCCGATGTGGACCCCAAACTGCTGGAAACCTACGAAAAGCTCGGCGTGCCGCTGCACGAACGCGCGCGTTTAGCCGGCGTGGCCGTGGATGCGGTGTTCGACTCGGTCTCGGTAGGCACCACGTTCCGCGAGCAGCTGGCCAGGGTCGGCGTGATCTTCTGCTCGTTCTCGCATGCGGTGGAGCACCACCCCGCGCTCATAGAGCGCTACCTGGGCACCGTGGTGCCTCCGGGCGACAACTTCTATGCCGCGTTGAATTCAGCGGTGTTCTCCGATGGCTCGTTCGTCTATATCCCCCAGGGTGTGCGCTGCCCAATGGAGCTGTCCTCGTATTTCCGCATCAACGCGCGCAACACCGGGCAGTTCGAGCGCACGCTGATCATTGCCGAGGAAGGCAGCCATGTGAGCTACCTCGAAGGCTGCACGGCGCCGCAGCGCGACGAACACCAGCTGCACGCCGCCGTGGTGGAACTGGTGGCGCACGAAGACGCGCACATCAAGTATTCAACCGTGCAGAACTGGTACCCCGGCGACGAGAACGGACGCGGCGGCATCTACAACTTCGTCACCAAGCGCGGGCTATGCGCCGGCAAGCGCGCCCACATCGCCTGGACGCAGATCGAGACCGGCTCGGCCATCACCTGGAAATACCCCAGCGTGGTGCTGCGCGGCGACGAATCGAGCGGCGAGTTCCATTCGATCGCGGTGTCCAACCACTTCCAGCAGGCCGACACCGGCACCAAGATGATCCACCTCGGGCGCAACACCAAAAGCCGCATCGTCTCCAAGGGGATCAGCGCCGGACACGCGCACAATAGCTACCGCGGCCTGGTGCGCGTGGCACCCACCGCCGCCGGCGCCGCGAACCACACGCAATGCGATTCGCTGCTGATCGGTCCCGATTGCGGCGCCCACACATTCCCGTACATCGACACCGCACGCAGCGACGCCGTGGTCGAGCATGAGGCGACCACCACGCGCATCTCCGAGGAGCGGCTTTTTTACTGCCAGCAGCGCGGTATCGACCCGCAGGAAGCCACGGCGCTGATCGTCGGCGGCTTCTGCCAGGCGGTGCTCGAAGAGCTGCCGATGGAATTCGCCCTCGAAGCCAAGGCTCTGCTGGCGGTATCCCTCGAAGGCGCGGTGGGCTGAAACACCGGCTTGCAGTCAAAAAACCGCCTTTGGCCCTTATCCATCGAGCGCTGCAAGCTATCAAAATTGAACCAAGGACACCCCATGACAACCCCCTCCCCCCTGCTGCAAGTGCGCGACCTGCGCGTGAATGTGGGCGAGCGCACCGTGTTGCACTCGGTCTCGCTCGATGTGGCACCCGGCTCCCTGGTGGTGCTGATGGGTGCCAACGGCAGCGGCAAGAGCACGCTGGGCCTGACGCTGGCCGGCCATCCGAACTACCGCGTCGCGGGCGGCCAGGCGCAGTTTGCCGGGCAGGATCTGCTGGCCATGAATGCGCAGGAGCGCGCCAGGGCCGGCCTGTTCCTGTCCTTCCAGACGCCGCCCGACATCCCGGGCGTGAAGAACAACCTGTTCATCCGCACTGCGCTCAACGCGGTGCGCGAGGCCCGAAGCGAGGCGCCGCTGGATGCCTTCGATTTCCTGGGCAGTGCCCGCGCCGCTGCCCAGCAGCTGGGCCTGCCCGAAGCCATGCTGGGCCGCCCGGTCAATGAAGGCTTCTCGGGGGGCGAGCGCAAGCGCAATGAGTTGTTGCAGCTCGCGCTCTTGCAACCGCGCCTGGCGCTGCTCGACGAAATCGATTCGGGCATGGACGTCGATGGCGTGCGCGCCGTGGTCCAGCTCGTGCAGAAGCTGCGCGCCCAGGGCACTGCCTTCGTGGTGGTGTCGCACTACCTGCAGCTCATCGAATCGCTGCAGCCCGACACCGTGTTGCGGCTCGATCAAGGCTGCATCGCTGAAACCGGCAACCTGGAACTGGCGCGCGCCATTGCCCGCACCGGCTTCGCGCGCACGGCCGAACCCGTGGAGGCCTGAGCCATGGACACCGCAAGAGCCGACGCACTGACCACCCGGGACCGCCTGGCCCTGCGGGGCTGGATACCTGCACGCAGCGAATCCTTTCGCCATCTGCCACCGCCCGGGGTGGAGACCTGGCTGGGAGACACCACCCATCCTGCCACGGCAGACGGCAACGCTTCACCCCTTTCGGGCGCCGGCTGGACACTGCACCCGGTGGGCGGCACACCGCCAGTGGGCGTCAGCGCCCGCTGGCTGGATGCCAGCGATCCGGCCCAGCGCGCCGAGTTGTTCGCCGGCCTGCCGCTGCCCGGCGAAGGCGACGCCGCCCCCTTTGCCTGGGCGCACCGCGCACTGTGCCGCCAGGGCCTGCGCCTGCGCATTGGCGGCACGCCCGCAACCGACACGGGCAAGACGGTGTGGCTGCACCTGCGCCACCAGCCGCGCACCCGCGTGGAAGCCCCGCTGCTCGTGGTGGACGTGCAGGACGGCGTGCGCTGCGTGCTGATCGAGACCCACGAACGCGAGCCAGCGCAATGCGGGTACCCGCTCGTGCAGAACCTGCACATCCACCTGCACGTCGGGCATGGCGCGACGCTGCAGCATCTGCGCATGGCAACCCCCGCCGCAGAGGACCAGATCGCCCACATCGTGCACGCGCGCCTGGACCAGGGCGCGCAGTATGCGCAGGCGCTCGTCGCGTCGGACAGCGCATACCACCTGCAACGCAGCGCGCTGGATCTGCAGGGCATCCACGCCAGCGCGCGCACCGCCGGCGTGCTGCTGGCCAGCAGCTCGGTGCTGGAGCAGCAGGTGCAGGCCTTGCACAACGCCGCCCACACCCACAGCGCCGTGGAGGCCCTGGTGCTGGCCAGCGGCAAGGCCCATGCGGTGGCCAACGCCCACACCCGCATCGCCCCGGGCGCCAGCGAAGCCAACGTGCGCCAGCGCCTGAGCGGCATCCCGCTGGCGGGCCAGCCCCGGCTGGTGCTGCGCCCGCACCTGGAGATCCACCACGACAAGGTGCAGGCCGCGCACGGCGCCACCTGGGGCGCACTGCCCGAAGACGCCCTGTTCTACGCCCGCCAGCGGGGCCTGGACGAAGCCAGCGCGCGCACGCTGATCATCGAAGGCATGGCCACTGCGCTGCTGGAACGTTGCTTCGACGCCCCCGACCTGCTGGCCACGCTGGAGGAAGACGGCCTGCTGGCGCGCACCCTGGCACGCCACCTGACCACAACCGAGGAGCCACACCATGGGTGAAATGCATTTCCTGCAGGAACTGGTCGCCACCCCCGGCGCACTCGCCAGCGGCGTGCGCACCCTGTTTCCGGTGCTGGAGCAGCGCATCCACGGCGCGGCGCTGGCCTACCTCGACAACGCCGCCACGACACAGGTGCCGCTGCCGGTACTGGCCGCCATGCGCCATTTCGAAGCGCATGACCGCGCCAACATCCACCGCGGCGTGCACACCTTGAGCCAGCGCGCCACCGACGCCTTCGAACAGGCGCGCAGCGACCTCAAGCGCTTCGTCGGTGCGGGCGCCGGGCACGAGCTGGTCTTCACCTCGGGCACCACCGAGGCGTTGAACCTGGTGGCGCACGGGCTCTCGGCCGCGCAGCCGGGTGGCGCTTTCCTCCAGCCGGGGGACGAGATCATCGTCAGCGGCCTGGAGCACCACGCCAACCTGGTGCCGTGGCAGCAGGCCGCCCGGCGTAGCGGCGCCATGCTTCGCGTGCTGCTGCCCGATGCACAGGGCCGACTGCATGCGCAAGACCTGGCCTGCCTGCTCACCCCGCGCACCCGCGTCTTCGCCCTGACGGCCTGCGCCAACGCCACGGGCGAAACACCGCCGTTCGCGGCCCTGCTGGCACAGGCCGCGCAAGCCGGCGCGCTCACCGTGCTCGACGCCGCGCAGGCCGTGGGACACACGGTCATCGACCTGTCGGCCCTGGCCTGCGATTTCATGGCCTTTTCGGGCCACAAGATGTACGGCCCCATGGGCACCGGCGCCCTGGTCGGACGCATGGCGGCACTGGAGCGCCTGGCGCCGCTGCGCTATGGCGGCGACATGGTCGAGCGGGTGAGCTACACCGACGCGGCCTTTGCCCCGCTTCCCAGCAGGCTCGAAGGCGGTACGCCCAACGTCGCTGGCGCCGTCGGCATGGCGGCGGCGGCCGCGTTCATCGAACACATCGGCCGCGCCGCCATCGATGCCCATGTGCAGGCAATGCGGGCGCACGCCGTGGCCGGCCTTGCCGCCATCGAAGGCATCACGGTGCTGGCGCCGCACGCCACCACGTCTGCCATTGCTTCCTTCGTCACGCCGCACGCGCACCCGCACGACATCGGCACCCTGCTCGACGCGCAAGGCATTGCCGTGCGCACCGGCCACCACTGCGCTCAGCCGCTGCTCGACCACCTGGGCACCGGGCCGACCACCCGCGCCTCGTTCGCGCTGTACAACACCCATGACGAGGTGGAACGGCTCATCGCCGGCGTGGCACATGCCCTGGAGGTACTGCGATGAGCGCCGCTGAAAACGACCTGTACCAGGAGGTGGTGATGGACCACAAGCGCGCCCCGCGCAACTTCGGCCACCTGCCCGCTCCGAACCACCAGGCGCGCGGCACCAACCCGCAGTGCGGTGACGACCTGAGCGTGGAGCTGGACGTTCAGGCAGGCCAGGTGCGCGACATCCGCTTCAGCGGACAAGGGTGCGCCATCTGCATCGCCTCGGCCTCGATGATGGGCGAGGCCGTGAAGGGCCACGACGTGGAGGCGGCGCAGCAGTTGCAGCAGCATTTCCGTGCCGTGCTCACCGGCGAGATCGAACCCGAGGAAGCGCAATTGGGCAAGCTCGTCAGCCTGGCCGGTGTGCGCCGCTACCCGAGCCGCATCAAGTGCGCCCTGCTGGGCTGGCATGCCCTGATGCACGCATTGGCGCAGGCACCCGACGCATCGCCTGCTGCAGCGGATGCCACCCCACCGGGGAACACACCATGATGAAACGACACCGCGAAGACGTGCTGATCACCCGTCCGGTACGGGTGGAGCGCATTCCCGAAGGCTCGCCACTGGATCTTGCAGCGGGCGAGCTCGCGCAACTCACGCAGGCTTTGGGATCGTCGTTCACGCTGCTGGTGGACGGGCAGCTGGTGCGCCTGAAGGGCGTGGATGCCGATGCCATCGGCAAACCCCCGCCAGCCACCCTGGCTCTGCCCGACAAGGTTGAACTGGAGGATGTGAGCGACCTGGTCTGGCAGACCCTCAAGACCTGTTACGACCCGGAAATCCCCGTGGACATTGTCGAACTGGGTCTGATTTACCGCTGTGACATCGAGCCGCTGGACAGCGACCAGGTCAAGGTCTGGATCGACATGTCGCTCACCGCGCCGGGCTGCGGCATGGGCGAATCGATTGCCGAGGAAGTGTGCGACAAGGTGCTGGCACTGCCCCGCGTGGGCGAGATCACCCTCAATCTGGTGTTCGATCCCCCCTGGGATCGATCCAGGATGTCCGAGGCCGCGATGCTGGCCCTGGGCCTGTAGCAAACTGCCATCACCGGAAGCCCCTTGCGGGCGCTGGTCCCGTCCTGCGGGTGCGATCCCGGCGGCATTGCACCGCCGGTGCCATGGTGCCTCAGCCCCCGCAGGCGCCACCCGAGCAGCAGGAGTCTTCCCGGGCCGCGGCAGGCTCGGTCTTGCTGATCAGCACGCGCCAAAGATCCGGGCCTTGCTGCAGATAGGCCCACTTGAAGGCACCGGCTGAGCGGGCCTGGAACTGGTGGTGCAGGGGCTGCGGATCATGGTCGTTGACCAGTTGCAGCGCCTCGCCGGGCAACAGCGCGTCAAAGCGGCCAAAAATCAGGGTGTGGCGCTCGCGGGGTGCAATCTCGCGGACATCGATGACGGAGCTCTGGGTAGGAAGCATGGCAAGACCTTTCTGAAAGGGTGTGAAAAACCAAAAGAACCGCTCTGGCCGAGCGGCACATGCATGCAGGCAGCCAGGGCCTGCATGGCGAAAACATCAACCGTCCTTGCCGTCCAGCCGCGTCTGGGTCAGCCAAGGGGTGTACAGGCCCAGGTAGATGGCAAAGGCCGTGGCCCAGGCCAGCGCCGCCAGCACCAGTGCGGCGGCATACCACTGCGGTGCAGCCAGCGGCAGCAGGACCCGCAGCACAGCGGCCCCCATCACCAGCCCATAGGCCAGCACCTCCAGCCGCCCGGCCTGCAGCGGCCTGCCGGTGTGGCCGCGCGCCGTGCGGGTGATCATGCCGACGATGAGTCCGCCCGTGGCGCCCACGGCGAAGGCATGCACCGCGGCCGACACCGCCACGGCACCCAGTTGCGCCAATGCCAGCAGAACCAACCCCACAGGAATCCATGCATACGATGCATGCAGGATCCACAAGATGGGGCGATTGCGCGTGATCCATGGCTTCCACCGCCACATGCGCCATCCATGCAGCAGCGCTGCCAACCCGGCCAGCACCGCCGTGACCGCACCCACGCCGAAAGGAGCACACACCCAGGACGCCAGTGCCAGCGCCGTCACGGCCAGAATCACGAGCTCCAGCGGACGCTGCGCCTGCAGCTTGAGCCCCGGGTTCACGCTCATGGTGAAAGCCGGCACCACACGCCCTGCCATCACGCACTCGATCATCACGATCAGCGTCAGACCCGCGTACAGCGCCTGTACGGGCGGCAGGTTGAGGACACCCAGCACCGCCAGGTGGAACACCCCGTTGGCCACGGACAGCAGCACCAGCACCCCCATCAGCGGCAGGTTGCGGCGGTTGCGCGCCCGCAGCAGCACCGCAAGCAGCAAGCCAGCCACCACGGGCAGCAAGACGACATCCAGCACGGCATAGACCACATAGGGCGCCACAACGGCCGCCACCCGGGCGGCAAGCCAGAGCAAGGCCAGAGCCCCCAGCAGCGCGCCGCGCGGAGTGGCCAGGCCGGTCCACGCCTTCACGGCCGTGAGCAGGAACCCGATGATGACGGTGGCGGCAAACCCGAACAGCATTTCATGGGCGTGCCACAGCAAGGGAGCGACCGGAAGGTTGAGCACCACCCACCCCATCATGGAAGCGATCCACAGTGGCACGGCCAGGCACGCCACCAGGGCTGCGCCCAGATAAAACGGGCGAAAACCCAGCCGCAGCAGGGGCATCCCCTGGAGAGCGGGGGCCGCAGCCCCGCTCGCGGCAGACATGACGGGTGTGGAGAGTGGTTTCATACGGTGATGCCCACTGCGCGGGAACAAGGGCGAGAGTGGGTGCTTATAAGATTCATTTCAAATGAATATTAACGCAGTGCACCCACCAATGCAAGCTCCGATGCATGCCATGGAGCCCGTTCTTCGTTCTTTATGGATCAGAAACCGTTCAGCGTGCGCCGGCCGAAATCCATCGAGGCGCTCAGGGCGAACGGTTCAGAGGGCGCCGGGCCGTGAGGGCCACCACATCCGCCACGGCATCCACCACGCGCCCCATATCCCGCCTGGCCGTTGCAGCACCGTTCGCCATGCTGCCCAGTGGCGAAAAAAGCATGCAAACCAGGCGGTTTGCATGCTTTTATCGTGACAGCTGTCAGCGCTTTATGGCAAAGCGCAAAGCCCCTATTTCACCGAAAAATCGGTGAACGAACTTCAGGCAGCGCCCTTCTGGAAGCTCGCGATACCGTCGGTGATTTCCTTCTTGGCGGCGTCGATGCCTTCCCAGCCCAGCACCTTGACCCACTTGCCCTTTTCGAGGTCCTTGTAGTGCTCGAAGAAATGGGCAATGGCGTTGCGGCGCATGGCGTTCACGTCGTCGATGGTCTTCCAGTGGTCGTACATGGGCAGGATCTTGGACGTGGGCACGGCAATCACCTTGCCATCCACACCGGCCTCGTCTTCCATCATCAGGATGCCCAGGGGGCGGCAGGGGACCACCACGCCGGGATGCAGGGGGTAAGGCGTGATCACCAGCACATCGACCGGGTCGCCGTCGCCCGACAGGGTCTGCGGCACATAGCCATAGTTGGTGGGGTAGTGCATGGCCGTGGTCATGAAACGGTCCACAAAAATGGCGCCCGATTCCTTGTCCACCTCGTACTTGATGGGGTCGGAGTTCATCGGGATCTCGATGACGACGTTGAAGGCATCGGGAACGTTCTTGCCTGGGGGGACGTTGTTGAGGGACATGTCTTGTATGAAAAGTTGATGGACGGCAATCCGCGCAGCATGCCGCGTCGGGATTAACCCTGATTTTAGGCACATGGCCCTTTCTGCCGGCTTGCAAATGGAGGTTTGGCTGTAAATTGACCCTGTTGGCCAATCGACTCCGGTACGCTGGGGCACGAGGAAGCAACGCAGCGGAAGCACGCCGATGCGTTGTGTTTCCTTCCGTGCAAGTGAATATTTCAAGGAGTGACGAATGGCTGGAAATACAGCGCTGACTGCCCCTCTGATACTGGCTGTGGTGTGTGGATTGATTGCGGTGGCCTATGGCATCTGGGCCCGGGGATGGATTCTTGCCAAAGACCCCGGCAACGCCCGCATGCAGGAAATCGCCGCCGCCATCCAGGCCGGCGCCGCCGCCTATCTGGCCCGCCAGTACAAGACCATTGCCCTCGTCGGCGTGGTGCTGGCCATTCTCATCGGCATCTTCCTGGACGGCACCACGGCCGTGGGCTTCGTGGTGGGCGCAGTGCTTTCGGGCGCCTGCGGCTTCATCGGCATGAACGTGTCGGTGCGCGCCAATGTGCGCACGGCACAGGCGGCCACGCAGGGCATTGGCCCGGCGCTGGATGTGGCGTTTCGCGGCGGCGCCATCACCGGCATGCTGGTGGTGGGCCTGGGCCTCCTGGGCGTTACCGGCTTCTACTGGTTTCTGGCGGGCAACGGCAACCTCACGCCCACGGCCAAGCTGTCCGTGCTGCTCAACCCGCTGATCGGCTTTGCCTTTGGCTCGTCGCTGATCTCTATCTTTGCGCGGCTGGGCGGCGGCATCTTCACCAAGGGCGCCGACGTGGGCGCCGACCTGGTGGGCAAGGTGGAGGCCGGCATCCCCGAGGACGACCCGCGCAACCCCGCCGTGATTGCCGACAACGTGGGCGACAACGTGGGCGACTGCGCCGGCATGGCGGCGGACCTCTTCGAAACCTACGCGGTGACGCTGATCGCCACCATGGTGCTCGGCGCGCTGCTGGTGGCCACCGCCCCGGTCAACGCCGTGGTGTACCCGCTCGCGCTGGGCGCCGTGTCCATCGTGGCCAGCATCATCGGCTGCTTCTTCGTGAAGGCATCGCCCGGCATGAAGAACGTGATGCCCGCGCTGTACAAGGGCCTGGCGATTGCGGGCGTGCTGTCGCTCGTCGCGTTCTACTTCGTCACCGTCTGGATCATGCCGGACAACGCCATCACCGCCACCGGCAGCCAGATGAAGCTGTTTGGCGCCTGCGCCACGGGGCTGGTGCTGACGGCCGCGCTGGTGTGGATCACCGAGTTCTACACCGGCACGCAATACTCGCCCGTGCGGCACATCGCCCAGGCATCGACCACGGGTCACGGCACCAACATCATTGCCGGCCTGGGCGTGTCCATGCGCTCCACCGCCTGGCCGGTGATCTTTGTGTGCCTGGCCATCCTGTCGGCCTACCAGCTTGCGGGCCTGTATGGCATTGCCGTGGCGGCCATGTCCATGCTCTCCATGGCGGGCATCGTGGTGGCGCTCGATGCCTATGGCCCCATCACCGACAACGCAGGCGGCATCGCAGAAATGGCCGAGCTGCCCAGCAGCGTGCGCGATATTACCGACCCGCTCGACGCCGTGGGCAACACCACCAAGGCCGTGACCAAGGGCTACGCCATCGGCTCGGCGGGCCTGGCCGCGCTGGTGCTGTTTGCCGACTACACGCACAAGCTCGAAAGCTATGGCCGGGCCATCAGCTTTGACCTGAGCGATCCGCTCGTGATCATCGGGCTGTTCATCGGCGGCCTTATCCCCTACTTGTTCGGCGCGATGGCCATGGAGGCCGTGGGCCGCGCCGCCGGCGCCGTGGTGGTGGAGGTGCGCCGCCAGTTCAGCACCATCAAGGGCATCATGGACGGCACGGGCAAGCCCGAGTACG
The DNA here is from genome assembly GCF_058797075.1 of Acidovorax sp. GW823-FHT02H02. Lineage (NCBI taxonomy): Bacteria > Pseudomonadati > Pseudomonadota > Betaproteobacteria > Burkholderiales > Comamonadaceae > Acidovorax > Acidovorax sp. GW823-FHT02H02. The sequence continues at coordinate 255,208 of NZ_JBXAJH010000004.1, forward strand.
GCAAGGCCGTGGACATGCTGACCACCGCCGCCATCAAGGAAATGGTGATCCCCAGCCTGCTGCCCGTGGTGGTACCCGTCGTGGTGGGCCTGCTGCTGGGCCCCAAGGCGCTGGGAGGGCTGCTGATGGGCACCATCGTGACCGGCCTGTTCGTGGCGATTTCCATGTGCACCGGCGGCGGCGCCTGGGACAACGCCAAGAAGTACATCGAGGACGGCCACCACGGCGGCAAGGGCAGCGAGGCGCACAAGGCCGCCGTCACCGGCGACACGGTGGGCGACCCCTACAAGGACACCGCCGGCCCCGCCATCAACCCGCTGATCAAGATCATCAACATCGTGGCACTGCTGATCGTGCCGCTGGTCGTGAAATTCCACGGCGGCTGATTCCACCGCCGCCTCTCCCCACAGGCTCGCTGCGGCGGGCCTTTTTTGTGCCCGACAACGCCGTTTTTCAGATGATAGGCAGCACCGCCAGCGGGCAGCGATTCACCAAAACGCTATTACATCAATAGCTATAAGTGCTTTACAGACAAGCGCTGAATCCATTTTTGACATCATCCCCCGAGGAACACCTGGCTTTTACCGCACAATTTGGCCATGCCACTGCACTTCATCGCCAATGCCCCCGTTCCCTCCACCTCCGGCCGCACGATCCCGGTGATCGACCCCTCCGACGGCCAGCCGTTCGACGAGATCCAGCGCGGCACGGCCGAGGACATCGACGCCGCCGTGCGCGCGGCGCAGCAGTGCTACCACGCCGTGTGGCAGAAGATGGCGCCCGCCGACCGGGGCCGCCTGCTGCACCAGCTCTCGGCCAAGATACTGGAACACGCGGACGAGCTGAGCGCGCTGGAGCGGCGCGACTGCGGCAAGCCCACCCGCCAGGCCCGGGCCGATGCGCTGGCGCTGGCGCGCTACTTCGAGTTCTATGCCGGAGCCTGCGACAAATTGCACGGCGAGACCATCCCCTACGCCGATGGCTACAGTGTGCTCACCTGGCGCGAACCCCACGGCGTGACGGGCCACATCATTCCGTGGAACTACCCCATGCAGATCTTTGGCCGCAGCGTGGGCGGCGCGCTGGCGGCGGGCAATGTGTGCGTGGTCAAGCCGGCCGAAGATGCCTGCCTGAGCCTGATCCGCGTGGCGCAGCTGGCGGCCGAGGTGGGGTTTCCGGCGGGTGCGCTCAACATCGTTACCGGCTACGGCCACGAGGTGGGCGACGCACTGGCGCGCCACCCGGGCGTCCAGCACATCAGCTTCACCGGCAGCCCCAAGATCGGCACGCTGATCCAGCAGGTGGCCGCCGAGCGCCACTGCCCCGTGACGCTGGAGCTGGGCGGCAAAAGCCCGCAGATCATCTTTGCCGATGCCGACCTGGACGCCGCCGTGCCCGTGGTCATCAATGCCATCGTGCAGAACGCGGGGCAGACCTGCTCGGCCGGCTCGCGCGTGCTGATCGACTCGCTCATCTACGAGCCCCTGCTGGAGCGCCTGGGCCAGGCCTTTGAAGCGCTGCGCGTGGGCCCCGCCGCGATGGACCTGGACGTGGGCCCGCTGATCCGCCAGTCGCAGCAGCAGCGCGTATGGGATTTTCTGTCCGACGCGCAGGTGGCCGGCATCCCCATGGTGGCCCAGGGCCAGATCGTGGACGATGCGCCCGAAACCGGTTTCTACCAGGCCCCCACGCTGCTGCGCGATGTGCCGGTGGAGCACCGCCTGGCGCAGGAGGAAGTCTTTGGCCCCGTGCTCAGCGCGATGGCCTTCCAGGACGAGGACCATGCGGTGGAGCTGGCCAACGCCACCCAGTTTGGCCTGGTGGCCGGCATCTGGACGCGCGATGGCGCCCGCCAGTTCCGCATGGCCCGGCGCGTGCACAGCGGCCAGGTGTTCATCAACAACTACGGCGCTGCCGGCGGCGTGGAGCTGCCGTTTGGCGGCGTCAAATCGAGCGGCTACGGCCGCGAAAAGGGCCTGGAGGCGCTGCACGGCTTCACCACGCTCAAGACCGTGGCCATCCGGCACGGCTGACCCAGGCCCGCCTGTCGCGCCCGCGCAAGGCGGCGCGGCGGTGTGCCGGTAGCATGTGTTCTCGCCCTTCCTTTTTGCCCGACGGTTTCTTTTCTCCATGCCCCTGAGCCCCCCCGCCCCCCGCACCGCCCGGCACCAGCGCCGCGTCCATTACCAAGGCTTTGAACGCGACGATGGGCTGTGGGACATCGAAGGCGAGCTGCACGACAGCAAGACCTACGATGCGCCCTCGTTCCGCGAGGCCGGCCTGCGCCGCGCTGGCGAGCCCATCCACCACATGTGGCTGCGCGTCACCGTCAACCGCCAGCTGGTGGTGCAGGCCATCGACGTGGCCATGGACACCCACCCGCTCAAGGACTGTCCCCAGGCCCAGCCCGCGCTGCAATCCATGGTGGGCTGCAGCATGGCGCGCGGCTGGCGCCAGGCCATCCAGAAGAACCTGGGCGGCGTGGCCAGCTGCACCCACCTGCGCGAACTGCTGTTCAACCTGGCCACGGCAGCATTCCAGTCGGTGCCCGCGGTGTTTGCTGCCGCCAATGCGGACGAGCCGCCCCGCCACCTGGGCCAGTGCACCGGCTGGGACTTCAACGGCAACGGCGTGAAGGAATATTTTCCGCAGTTCTACCGCCGCGGCCCGGACGGTCTGACGGTGCCGGTGGGCCCGCCCCCTGCGACCGACGACGCCCGCCCCGCGCTGCAGCCCTAGCCCGTGTGGCGGGGGAACAATATGAATAAAAACAGGCGCTATCGCCTACCCCTAAAGCGCAAGCCGCTATCCAATTTATAAAGCAAGGAGACAACACCATGCGCGTGCAGCACAAATCCATCATCGTCACCGGCGCCGGCAACGGTATTGGCGAAGGCATTGCCAAGCGCCTGGCGGCTGAAGGGGGCAAGGTCATCGTGAATGACGTCAACGCAGTTGGCGGCCAGCGTGTGGTGGCCGAGATCATCGCGGCGGGTGGCACGGCGGCCTTCTTCCAGGCCGATGTGACAAAGTCCGCCGATGTCAAGGCCCTGGTCGACGAGGCCGTGCGCCTGCATGGCCGGCTGGACGTGGTGGTCAACAACGCCGGCTGGACGCACCGCAACCGCCCCATGCTGGAAGTGAGCGAGGACGAGTTCGACAAGGTCTATGCCATCAACGTCAAGAGCATCTACCTCTCGGCCATCCACGCCGTGCCCGCGATGCGCCAGGGCGGCGGCGGCAGCTTCATCAACATTGCCTCCACGGCGGGCCTGCGCCCCCGGCCGGGCCTGACCTGGTACAACGGCTCCAAGGGCGCCGTCATCACCACCAGCAAGTCGATGGCCGCCGAGCTGGGCCCCGACAACATCCGCGTGAACTGCATCAACCCCGTGTTCAACCCCGACACGGGCCTGGCCGCCGAGTTTGCGGGGGGACCGGTGGACGAAGCGCGCCGCGCGAAATTCCTGGCCACCATTCCGCTGGGCCGCTTTTCCACGGCGCTCGACGTGGCCAACGCCGCGCTGTACCTGGCCAGCGACGAGGCCGCCTTCATCAGCGGCGTGTGCATCGAGGTGGATGGGGCACGCTGCGTGTAGCAGCACACCACAGCCCCCCGGACGGCGCTGCCGGCAAGCCCCTGGCTACAGCACCTCGCGCAAGGCGGCTTCGTACAGGCCGGTGAGCCGGTCCATCACGCTCAGCAGGCGTTCGCTGGTAGTGGCCACCGCGCTCAGTCCCTGCTCGTCGGCGGGCCGGCGCAGGGCCGCCTCAAAAAACACCCACTGCGGGGCCGCCAGCTCCAGCTCGCCACGAATGGCGGGCGTGGAGACCGGTGCGGCCGTCAGGGTCTGCATGGCCTGCCGGAAATCGGCGGCATCTGCCGCCAGTTGCGCATGCACCAGCTTGGTGTCCGCCTTGGCGGCTACCAGAAAATAGTTCTTGGCCAGGCGCTGCGACAGCATGCGCTGGCGCCCGGCCAGATTCACCAGCCGCGCACTGGCCACCCGTGCCATCTTTTCGATGGACTCGGTCACCGCCTGGGCCACCAGCAGCGTGCGGTCGGACTGCTCGGACACCGCGGCCAAGGCCGCCCGCGACATGGGCGCCGCTGTCAACTGGTCGAGCCGTGCAAACTGCTTTTGCACTTCGTCCAGCTGCCGCGCCACCTCGGCGGGCCACTGGCCCGACTGCAGCCCGCGCGCCAGCTCGCCAGATCCCTGCTGCACCCGTTTGCGCGCATGGCCCAGCACGTCCCTGGCAGCCTCGGGCAGCACCTGCAAATATTGCTGGCAATACGCCTTGGCCATGCGCTGCGACAGTGCCCGAAACCATCCCGCGTGGTTGATGGCCCCCGACAGTGCCATTTGCGCCTGGGCCCCGCCGGCCCAGGTGGGCAGCAGGATGCCCGCCGCCACCCACTGCACGGCCACCCGGCGCTGGCAGGGAAGCGCTTGTGCAATCGACCTCGCATTCGTCATGTCATTTCCTTGAAACTTTGTGTGCTGCGATTGTTGTGACACACCACCTGCGCCCCCTGCGCCATGTCAAGCAACTGCCATTCGCCGGACATTGGCGGGACATTGGCGGGACGAACCCGCGTTAACCCGCTCCATTGACCCCAGTCAACCTCGCCAGCAGGGGCATGGCCTCGATGGCGGGGCCGATACGGCAGAATCACCCCATGTCTGAACGTGTGATTCCTCTGGTGGACCAACGCATCGCCGCTCTGGCGGCCAGGGTGCCCGCGCAGGCCGCCGCCCCCACCGGTCTGCTGACCGACACCCGGGACCGCCCCCTGCGCGACCTGCGCATCAGCGTGACCGACCGCTGCAACTTCCGCTGCAACTACTGCATGCCCAAGGAAGTGTTCGACAAGGACCATGCCTACCTGCCGCACAACGCCCTGCTGAGCTTTGAGGAGATCACGCGGCTGGCGCGGCTGTTTCTGGCCCACGGCGTGCGCAAGATCCGCCTGACCGGGGGCGAGCCTCTGCTGCGCAAGAACCTCGAGGAACTGGTGGCCCAGCTGGCCCGGCTGCGCACGGTGGACGGCACCGCGCCCGACCTCACCCTCACCACCAACGGCTCGCTGCTAGCGCGCAAGGCGCGGGCCCTCAAGGAGGCGGGCCTGAACCGCGTCACCGTGAGCCTCGATGGCCTGGACGACGCGGTGTTCCGCCGCATGAACGATGTGGATTTTCCGGTGGCCGATGTGCTGGCCGGCATCGAGGCGGCGCACGCGGCGGGGCTGTCGCAGATCAAGGTGAACATGGTGGTCAAGCGCGGCACCAATGACCACGAAATCCTGCCCATGGCGCGCCACTTTCGCGGCACGGGCACCACGCTGCGCTTTATCGAATACATGGATGTGGGCGCCACCAACGGCTGGCGCATGGACGAGGTGCTGCCGTCGGCCGAACTGATCGAGCGCCTGCGCGCCGAGCTGCCGCTGGTGCAGCTCAGCCCCACCAGCCCCGGCGAAACCGCCGAGCGCTGGGGCTACGCCAGCGCTGCTGGCCAGCACGACCAGGCCCTGGGCGAAGTGGGCGTGATCAGCAGCGTGACGCAGGCCTTCTGCGGCGACTGCAACCGCGCGCGCCTTTCCACCGAAGGCCGGCTGTACCTGTGCCTTTTTGCCACCCAGGGCTACGACCTGCGCAGCCTGCTGCGCGGCGGCGCCAGCGACGAGGCCATTGCATCGGCCATCGCGCCCATCTGGCAGCAACGCACCGACCGCTATTCGGAGCTGCGCAGCAGCCTGCCGGCCGACACCACGCAGGGCGCGCGCCGGGTGGAAATGAGCTACATCGGCGGATGAGATGCAACAATCCCCTGAGCGACTTCACCGCTTCCCCCATCTCTTGCGCTGCGCGCGGGCAGGGGGACGCAGCCCTCGCTGAATCGGCAACGACCATCAAAGACATGATTGAAACGAACGACATCACCGGCCTCGTGCTGGCCGGCGGTCGCGGCTCCCGCATGGGCGGCGTGGACAAGGGCCTGCAGAATTTTCGTGGCCTGCCGCTGGCGCTGCACACGCTGATGCGCCTGCAGATGCAGGTGGGCGCCACCATGGTCAACGCCAACCGCAACCTGGCCGCCTACGAGGCCTTTGGCGCACCCGTGTGGCCCGACGTGATTGCCGACTATGCCGGCCCGCTGGCGGGCTTTCTGACCGGGCTGGAGCGCTGCGAAACCCCGTGGCTGCTCACCGTGCCCTGCGACACCCCGCTGTTTCCGCTGGACCTGGCGGCACGGCTGGCGGCCGCTGCGGACGCCCAAGGGGCCGACATCGCCATGGCCGCCGCCCCCGAGGACGATGGCGCGGGCGGCACCGCCGTGCGCACCCAGCCCGTGTTCTGCCTGCTGCGTGTGGACCTGCTCGAAAGCCTGGTCGCCTTCACCCAGGCCGGTGGCCGCAAGATCGACGCCTGGACCGCACAGCACCCGCATGTGGTGGTGCCCTTCGACCAGCCGGGCGACGACCCGCTGGCCTTCTTCAACGCCAACACGCTGGACGAGCTGCACCGCCTTGAAAGCGCCGGCATTCCCTGACCGGGTGCACCGGTTGCACCCCCACCCGCTCAGCGCGAACGCACCCATGAAAACCATTGCACAGATTGCCGCCGAACTGCAGGGCTACGACCCCCAGGCACTCAGTGCCGACCAGGTGTCGGCCTTTCTGGAACAGCTGGTGCAGCCGGTCACGGCCACCGAAGAGATCGGCATTTTCGAGGCCCTGGGCCGCGTGCTGGCACGCGACGTGGTCTCGCCCCTGAGCGTGCCGCCCCACGACAACTCGGCCATGGACGGCTACGCCTTTGCCGGTGCGCAACTGGTGGCGGGCCAGCCGCTCACGCTGCGCGTGGTGGGCACGGCGCTGGCGGGCAAGGCCTGGACCGGCACCGTGGGCGCGGGCGAATGCCTGAAGATCATGACCGGCGCCATCATGCCCCCGGGCCTGGACACCGTGGTGCCGCAGGAGTTCACCACCGCCGCCGATGGCGACCACATCACCATTGCCGCCAACGTGCTGCGCCTGGGCGACAACCGCCGCTTCAAGGGCGAAGACCTCATGGAAGGCGGTGTGGCGCTATCCAAAGGAGCGCTGCTGGCTCCTGCCGCGCTGGGGCTGGTGGCCAGTCTGGGGCTGAAAACCGTGGCGGTGTACCGCCGCCTGCGCGTGGCCTATTTTTCCACCGGCGACGAAATCCTGAGCCTGGGCGAGCCGCCCCGCGAAGGCGCGGTGTACGACAGCAACCGCTACACCGTGTTCGGCCTGCTCACGCGGCTGGGCGTGGAGGTGATCGACCTGGGCGTAGTGCCCGACACCCCCGCCCTGCTGGAGGCCGCCTTCCGCGATGCCGCGCAGCGGGCCGACGCCATCATCACCAGTGGCGGCGTGAGCGTGGGCGAGGCCGACCACACGCGCACCATGATGAAGCAGCTCGGTGACGTGGCTTTCTGGCGCATCGCCATGCGCCCCGGCCGGCCCATGGCCGTGGGACGCATTGCCAGCGCAGGTTTTCAGAAAAAAGAGGCCTCCAGCGCAGATGCAGAAAGCACTGACAGCTATCAGAACGATACTGGCAAAGCCGCCACCGGTGCCGTTCTTTTCGGCCTACCCGGCAACCCCGTGGCGGTCATGGTGACCTTTCTGGCCTTTGTGCGCCCCGCCCTGCTGCGCATGATGGGCAGCACCCGCCCGGCCCCGCCGCTGCTGCGCGCCGTGAGCACCGAGGTCCTCCGCAAGAAGGCCGGCCGCACCGAATACCAGCGTGGCACCGTCACCACCGCTGCCGACGGCACGCTGCAGGTCTGCACCACGGGCAACCAGGGTTCAGGCGTGCTCAGCTCCATGGTGCAGGCCAACGGCCTGATCGTGCTGCACCACGGCCAGGGCAACGTGGCCGTGGGCGACACGGTGGATGTGATGATGTTCGACGGAGTAATTTGAGCCCCCCCTGTGTCGCTTCGCGCCTTCCCCCGAGGGGGACGACGCCCTCGCTGCGGGGCGGCCCTTGCTCGGCGTCCCTGGCAGGTGACGCGCCAGTTGCGCGCCGAGCGGGCGACGCGCAGCACAATGGGTTTCGTATCTGCCCTCTTCTTGAAATCATTGAGCCTATGCCCTACGCCGCCCAACACCTTGCACAAGCACCCACCCGCGCCGAAGTGGACCGCCTGCCCGGCGCCACCGTGCTCGAATTCGGCACCCCCTGGTGCGGCCACTGCCAGCGCGCCCAGCCCCTCATCGAGCAGGCCCTGCGCGACCGGACGGATATGGCCCACATCAAGGTGGAAGACGGCCCCGGCCAGCGCCTGGGCCGCAGCTTTGGCGTGAAGCTCTGGCCCACCCTGGTGCTGCTGCGCGATGGACAAGAGTTGGCGCGTGTGGTGCGGCCCCAGGACGCCCTGACCATGGAACAGCTGCTTGGCGCAGACCGGCCGGCACCGGGCTGATTTTCATGGTGTCCTGCACCGCCAGCGACCCATGAAACAGACGCAGCCCAGGCCAGGGCAGCCAAGCAAGGGCCGCCCCGCAGCAAGGGCTGCGTCCCCCTGCCCACAGCGCGCAGCGGTGCGAGAGCGGGGGGAAGCGGCAACGCCGCTCAGGGGGGTGTCTCGCTTCAAGCCTGCTCGATCACCGGGGTGCGCTGGGCCAGCCAGGCCAGCACGCCGGTCAACGCCGCCATCGCCCCGCAGAAAACCACGATGGCCACCCGCAGGCCCAGGTGGTCCGACAGCCAGCCCACGCCCAGAATGGGCACGATGGTGCCCAGATAGCCCACCACCAGGTAGGTGGACAGCAGCCCGGACCGGTTCTCGGGGCCCGCCACCTTGTTCACGATGGCAATGCCTGCCAGGTTCACCAGGCCATGGCCTGCGGCGGTACTGAGCACGCTCAGCACGAACAGCAGCGGCAGGTTGGTGTAGGTGGTGGCAATCAGCAGCAGATTGCAGGCCGCCAGCAGCCCCAGCCCGGCGATGGCGCAGGTCTTGGTGTGCACCGGCCGGGCCAGCCACTGAAAGCCGGCCGAGAGAAACAGGATCATGGCAATCGACAGGCCACTCACGGCCGGCCCGTGCCAGGGCACCATGTGCGCCATGAAGCTCGGTGCCAGCGACGCATACAGGCCAAAGATGCCGAAGGTGCTGAACGCCCCCAGGCTGGCAATCAGGAACGGGCGCCGCAGGGTGGGTTGCGGCAGGGTGATGCGCGGCAGCCAGTCGCCCAAGGCCAAAGGCTGCTGCACCGCGGCCGCACCCGGTGAAGCCCGTTGCACCTGGTACAGGGCATAAATGGCCAGCACCCCCAGCACCACGCTGGGCGCATAGGCCGTCACCAGCGGCAGCGGCACCCACTGCGCCATCAGGCCGCCCACCAGCGGCCCCAGGCCAAAACCCAGCGCCATGGCAAAACTGGTCATGGCCGAGGCGCGCATCACGTTGCGGCTGCGGTTGAGCTGCGTGAGGCCGATCGAGGCCGAGGTGGTGATCATTCCCGATGCAACGCCGATCAGCACACGGCTGACCACGAACGACGCCACGCTCCAGGCCAGCGCCGACAGCAGCACGCCGGCCGTGACCAGCACCAGGCCATGGCGCAACACGGGCAGAAATCCGAACCGGTCGCTCAGCCGCCCCAGGAACAGCAGGCTGGCCAGCGCCCCAAACATGTAGGCCACGTAGATGCCCGTGATGTGGCTGGGCTGCAGGCCCCAGTGGGCCTGGTACAGCGGGTACAGCGGGCTGGCCAGGGCGGTGCCCATGACACCCACGCACATGGCAAAACAGACCCAGGCAAATGGAGGCCAATGGCGTGGCATAAATGGTAGGCCGACCGGCCGCGAGAGGGCCGTGTTGGCGAAAAAATGGACGGGGGAAAAACGGCAAAAGCCGCATGCGACCCAGGGGCGCACACGGCTTTCTCAGGCTCCAGGGTTGCATCCGATGGGGTGCAAAGCAGCCACAACGGTGCATTCCCGGGCGGTCATTTTACGAAGAACACCCCCAAGCGCGCCTGCGCCGCAGGCCCCGCCCCTACCGGCAGGCGTGCCATTGCCTGCCCCGGGCGCCGGCTGCACCCCCTCCCCCGCCCAAAGCACACTCTTTGATCCAACCCCGCCTGCGCGTGCGAACGGTGGTGAACCCCGGGCCTAGAATGACCTTTTCAATAAAGTGGTTATCGCCATGCTCCTGCGCACAGCTCTGACGATCGGATGGATGGCTGCACTCGTGGTCCCGCCCGTGGTGGCCCAGCAAGCCAAGGCCCGCGCCACCGCCAACGTGGATCTGGACGCGCGCTTCAAGGAAGCGCAAACCAGTGCACCGCTGGCCGATCACCTCTACAAGGTGGGCCGCAAGGTGGCCGCCGTGTGCGCCCATTGCCATGGCGAAGGCGGCACCAGCACCAAGCCGTCCATTCCCAACCTGGCCGGCCAGAATCCGGCCTATCTGCTGGAGCAGATGCGGCAGTTTGCCGACGGCCGCCGGCGCAACGAATTCATGGAAGGCATGATCCGCGCCATGAACAGCGACGAAAAAATCGGCATGGTGCTGTTCTATGCAGCACAGCCAGTGGCCCACCAGACCACCGCCAGCCCCGCACTGACCGCCAAGGGGCAGGCCTATTTCGAGAAAACCTGCTTTCGCTGCCATGGCGCTGCAGGCCGGGGGAACGAGCAGATTGCCCGCATCGCCGGGCAGCAGCCCGACTACCTGCGCATGACCCTGCACCGCTACCGAGAAGATACGGGGGCGCGCACCGGTTCCATCATGACCCCCAACACCAGGCAGATGTCGGATGCCGACATCGAAGCGGTGGTGGCCTATGTGTCGTCCATGCCTTGAACGCCGTTTCATACGGTCTTGCCTCCAAACGTATCACTTCGTTGGTTCGCCTTGCCGTGCTAGAGCACTGTCTGCGGCTTCCCGCCTAGTTATCCGCTTGAATACAAGACCGTATCAGACACAACAAGCCATGATGCGGCAGGCCTTGCCGCTGCGCCCGCGTGGCACGGGCAGGTCCAGTTCCTGCAGCACCCGCAGCCGCGGCAGGCCCTGGGCCCTGGCAAAGGCCTTGAGCGCCTTGCAGCCGCGCTCCATGGCCGCCTGCCCGGCCTCGCCCGCCACGGGCAGGCGCAGCACCAGCGTGTGCGCGTCCTGCTGGCGCAGGTAGAAATCAAACACGCCCGCGTCGTCCTCCAGCACCGTGGACAAGGCCAGCGGCAACAGCGTTACCGGCCGCCCGCCCGGCCCTGCCATGTGCAACAGATCGTCGTGGCGCCCCTGCACCACCATCACCGGCAAGGGTGAACCACAGCCGCAGCGCCCGGCCTGCAGCGTCACCTGGTCACCCAGGTCGTAGCGGATGAGGGGCTGAACGGTGTTGGCCAGATTGGTCAGCAGCACGCTGCAGGCGGCATGGCCCACCGGCACGGGGCGGTGGTGCTCATCCACGGGCTCCAGGATCACCCAGTCGGCGTTCAGGTGCATCTGGCCGTGGGCGCACTCCCAGCCCATGGAGAGGAACTCCGAGGCGCCATAGCTGTTGCGCACCACGGCGCCCAGCGCCCGTTCGATGTGCGCGCGCACGGCCGGACTCAGCGATTCACCGCCGGTCCAGACCTCGTGCGGCGCGATGCGCAAGGCACCCCGGTCCGCCTCGTCGGCCAGCAGCGCGGCCGCGGTGGGGTAGGTGGCCAGCACCGTGGGTGCAAAATCATTCAGGGCGGCCACCAGCTCGGGTGCGGACTCCTGGATGGAAAAACTGCGGATGCGCCCCGCCAGCCACGGGTTGAGGGTGCGCAGCCGCTGCACCGAGACATAGCTGGCGAAATGCCCGCTGGTCGCCCCCACGAAGGCAATGCGCTCGGACAGGCACAGCGGGTCCAGCCAGCGCAGCAGGGGGCGCGGCGTGCTGCGGCGCAGCGCCTCCAGCGCGTCGTACACGGCCATGGCCTGTGCGTCCTGCACAAAGATGCCCGGCTGGCCGCTGGTGCCCGAGCTTTCCCACACCATGTAGCGGCCCTGCCAGGGCGTGGCGATGCGCGCCGGGTCGGCGGTGAAGGCGCGCAGCGCATGGAGCGTGAGGCACGGGTCGGTCACCCAGTCGTCAAAGCGCGCCATCAGCTGGTGGCGTGTGACCACCGGCAAATCCTGCAACGGCGTGCGGGCCGAGGTGCCTGCGGGCAGCAGCTCGCGGTACAGGCGCGCGCCCTTGAGCGCGGCCTCCAGCAGCCGCGCCAGCCGCGCCTGCTGGCGCCGCGCCAGGCCCTGCACCGAATCGTGGTTGGCCGCCATCACCTCCAGCGACACCGCCGACAGGCGCAGCGGGTCGAACACGGTGCTCATGGCGGCGCCGCCCCGGCCGGCCAGCCCACGGTTTGCGCCAGCAGCACCTGCTGGTTGGTGCCCAGGCCCATGGCCTGCGCCAGTGCGGTGCGGTCCAGCCAGGCGCGGATGACGGTGGCCAGCCCGGTGGATGCGGCCTGCAGATAGACGTTTTGCGCCATGGCACCCGCCGCGGCTGCGGCGTAGGTGCTGCGCTGTTCGGCCGGCACCAGCTTCATGCGTGCATGGTCGGCCACATAGACGAGATCGAGCGGCGCGCTGTCCACAAAGTCCTGGTAGCCCGTGACGCGCCGTACATCGGCGACCACCGTGCGCTGCAGTGCGTGGGTCTGGGGGTCGTAGAGGTACAGGCCTTCGGGCAGGGCTACGTACAGGTCCACCTCCTGCGCGTTCATGGCGCTCGGCGCCGTGCGCCCGCCGCTGTCGTGCCGGTTGACGCCCGCCGCAGCCCACAGCAGGTCCGACAGCACCGGCATTGGCAGCGCCACGGGATCGAATTCGCGCTGCGACTGCCGCCGGGCCAGCGCCTGCATGAGCGGCATGCCGCCGTCGCACCGCGGCGGGGGCAAGGCCAGCACCGGACTGCCATCGCCCGTGGGGGGCTCGGGGCGCAGCTGCCCCATCAGCCCCAGCGCCATCTTGGTCAGCGGGTTCACGTTCACTCCTGTGCAGAGTTCCACCGGCCGCCATCAGACCACAGCGCCGCGCCGCTGCCTACTGGAAAGGCGCAGGCCGATGCCCACCGGCAGAGTGCTCACACACCAGGAATTTGGTTAAAAACACCTGAAGCGCCTAATTCATGTGCGCTTATAGCTACCAATAAAGTAGCAATCAACAAGAAATCGGCAGCGCATACCCGCCAGATCTGGTCGAGAACTTCAGCGCCGCCCCAGGGCCTGTTCCACACCGCGGTTGGCCAGGGCATCGGCCCGCTCGTTGCCCGGATCGCCCGAATGACCCCGCACCCAGCGCCAGTCGATGCGGTGACCGGCCCCGGTGACCAGCGCATCCAGACGCTGCCACAGCTCGACGTTTTTCACCGGCTGCCTGGCGGCGGTGCGCCAGCCGCGCGCCTTCCAGCCGTGGATCCATTCGGTGATGCCCTTGCGCACATATTCGCTGTCGAGGTACAGCGTCACCGCGCAAGGCCGCTTGAGCGCAGACAGCGCCTCGATGACGGCCAGCAGTTCCATGCGGTTGTTGGTGGTGCCGAGCTCGCCGCCAAACAGCTCTTTTTCAGTGGCACCGGAGCGCAGTAAAACGCCCCAGCCGCCGGGGCCCGGATTGCCCTTGCAGGCACCATCGGTATAGATCTCGATCTGATTCAAACTTTTTTCCTGTGGGTGCGGTCTGTGGCGCCCGGTGCCATGGTGGGCACCAGGCTGGTGCGGTGCGACGGTTTCTGGCTGGCACCGCGGTGGGCCACCGGCACCGACGCGGCAGCGCGCTGCGGTGCGGTGCGCCAGGCGGGTTCGAGCAGGCGCATGCCATGCACGCGCTTGACGGCCACCAGAAAGTACGCGGCCCCGAGTATCGGCCACCATTGATCGCCCAGGCGGTCCATCCAGGCAAATCTTTCCAGCCAGTGGCTGCTGCGCACGGCCGGCCGGTAGCAGCCAAAGCGCGCCGACTCGACCTCGAAATTGAGCAGCCGCAACCAGTCGCGCAGCCGCCGGTAGCCAATGAACTCGCCCGCATCCGGCAGGTACAGGCGGCCCCGCCCCAGGCGCTGGTACAGGCGCGCGCGGTGTTGGCGCAAGGCCCACAGGCTGACCGGATTGAGCCCGCTGATCACCACCCGCCCCTCGGGCACCAGCACGCGCTCCACCTCGCGCAGCGCGGCATGCGGGTCCGCGCTCTGCTCCAGCGTGTGCGGCAGCACGATGAGGTCCAGGCTGTTGTCCGCAAACGGCAGCGCCACCGGGTCGGCCAGCAGGGCCAGCAGGCGCAGGGGGTCTGGCGCGGGCGCGGCGCCAGCGGGTGGCGGGCCTGCAGCGCAGGTGCCCGGCAGCAGGGCCATACCCTCTTCGCCCAGGGCCAGCCACTGGTGAGGCATGCGGTTGGCGCGCAGGCCGTCGAGCATCGGAATGCCGATCTGCAGGCCATGGTAGCCAAAGATGTCCACCACCGCCTCATCGAAGCGCTGCTGCTCCCACGCCAGCAGGTAACGGCCGGGGGGGGAGTCGAACCAGTGGTGCAAACTTATAATTTGATCGCTCATGAACCTGCTACCGCTGCCCGCCTTTGCCGATAACTACATCTGGATGCTGCACAACGGCCGCCAGGCCATCGTGGTGGACCCCGGTGACGCGGCGCCCGTGCTGCAGGCGCTGCAGGCCCAGGGGCTGCAGTTGCAGGCCATTCTAGTCACGCACCACCACGCCGATCATGTGGGCGGCGTGGATGCCTTGCGCGCTGCCACCGGCGCCCAGGTGTTCGGCCCGGCGCGCGAGCGCATCCCCGAGCCGCTGGTGCGCCTGGCGCAGGGCGACAGCGTGGATCTGCTGGGCCTGCGGTTTTCCGTGCTCGATGTTCCGGGCCACACGGCTGGCCACATCGCCTATTACTGCCCCGACATGGAGGGCGCGCCCCTGCTGTTTTGCGGGGACACCCTTTTCTCGGGCGGCTGCGGGCGCCTTTTTGAAGGCACGCCCGCGCAGATGCTGGCATCGCTCGACCAGCTGGCCGCCCTGCCGGGCAGCACGCGCGTGTGCTGTACCCATGAGTACACGTTGTCCAACCTGAAATTTGCGCGTGCCGTGGAACCCGGCAACGCCGCCTTGCTCCACTACAGCAGCCATTGCACGGCCTTGCGGGCGCAAAACCAGCCCACGCTGCCATCACGCATGGCGCTGGAACGTGACATCAACCCCTTTCTGCGCGTGCGCGAAACCACAGTCGCCGCAGCCGCCCAGGCCTTTGACGCCCGGGTCCCACAACACGACGCCGTGGCGGTATTTGCCGCCCTGCGCCAATGGAAAAACGACTTCTGATGAAAATTCTGCGCTTCGCCTGCCTTGCAGGACTGCTGTGGCTCACCGGCTGCGCCACCACCGGCACCCCCTCCAGCAACCCGTTCGACACCGATTCGCCCGCGGGCACCGCCAGCCACATCCCCGTCATCCCCAATGGGCCGCTGAGCCCGATCACGGCCGGCCGCGCCGCCAGCAGCGAAGTGGCCTCGCTGTTCACGCCCGCCGACCTGTGGGAGCGCATTCGCCGCGGTTTTGCCATGCCCGACCTGCAGCACGAACTGGTGCAGGACCGCGAGCAGTGGTACGCCAGCCGCCCCGACTACATGCAGCGCATGACCGAGCGCTCCAGCAAATACCTGTTCCACATCGTTGAAGAGCTCGAACGCCGAGGCATGCCCACCGAGCTGGCGCTGCTGCCCTACATCGAAAGTGCCTTCAACCCGCAGGCCGTCTCCAGTGCCAAGGCCGCCGGCATGTGGCAGTTCATGCCGGCCACGGGCAACTACTTCGATCTCAAGCAGAACGCCTTTCGCGACGACCGCCGCGACGTGCTGGCATCCACCCGCGCCGCGCTCGACTACCTGCAAAAGCTGTACGGCATGTTTGGCGACTGGCACCTGGCCCTGGCCGCCTACAACTGGGGTGAAGGCAGCGTGGGCCGCGCCATTGCCCGGAACCAGAAAGCCGGGCTGGGAACGCGCTACACCGACCTGAACATGCCTGCGGAAACGCGGCTGTATGTGCCCAAGCTGCAGGCCGTCAAAAACATCGTGGCCAACCCCGAGGCCTTTCGCACCGAACTGCCACTGATCGAAAACCACCCCTATTTCCAGACGGTGGACATCACCCACGACATCGACGTGGCGATGGTGGCCCAGCTGGCAGGGGTGCGCGAAGCGGATTTTCGTGCGCTGAACCCCTCGTTTCACCGTCCGACCATTTTTGCCGCAGGCACCCCCCAGATCCTGCTGCCCTGGGACAACGCGCGGGTCTTCCAGCGCAACCTTGACGCCAAAAACCAGGGGCAATACGCCAGCTGGACGGTGTGGTCCGTGCCCACCACCATGAGCGTGGCCGATGCCGCCCAGCGTACCGGCATGAGCGAAAACGACCTGCGCAGCCTCAACAACATTCCGCCGCGCATGCTGATCAAGGCCGGATCGGCGCTGATGGTGCCGCGCACCACCACCACCCGCCAGGATGTTTCAGCCCACCTGGCAGACAACGGCCAGCTGGCCCTCACACCTGAAATCGTGACCCGCCGCACCACGGTGCGCGCCGGCAAGCGCGACACCGTGCGCAGCATGGCACAGCGCTACCGCGTCAGCGTCGACAACGTGGCCGACTGGAACGATGTGAAGACCGGTGCAGCCTTCAAGGCCGGCCAGCAGGTGGTGATGTTCCTGCCGGTGCGCATGAGCAAAGGGTCATCGGCCAGCGGCTCAGCCAGTCGCACAACAGGAAGCAAGGCCCCAGCCCCCACACGCAAGGGTGGCAAGCCCTCCAAGAAACGCCGCTGAGCACGAGTGCTGCTGTGCCGTGGGCACTTACAAGCGCAGGGTGTGCATGCCCAGCAAGCCCAACACGCCGATCACGATCAGGTAAAGCGCCACGATGGTGCTCAGCAGGCGCGGCATGACCAGGATGAGGATGCCCGCGATCAGGGAAACGAGCGGGCCAATGCTGAGGCTCAGCGACATGAGAGGGTCCTTTGAACTGAGTGAGGAAGAGTGGCGAACACCGGGCACAGCCCCGTTGGCCCGGCATTCTCACCCACTGCGCAGGCCGTCAGCGCCTTCGCACCGCCAGGGCGCGCATCTCACACCCCGAATTTCTGCCGCGCCTTTCGGGTCAGGTCATCGGTGAAGGTGCGTGCCAGGCTGGCCCGTGTGTCCAACATGCCGGGATAGGACTGCGCAAGCGCCCGCAAGGCGGTTGCCGGTCCGTCCTCGGGCATGAGCCCATTGGGCGAAAACGTCTCGCGCACCCGGTTGAACGCCGCCAGATAGACCGCCCTGTCACCCAGCAGGTAACTGGCAGGCACCGCCTTGACCAGATCGGCCGGCGCTGCTGTCTGCAGCCACTTGAGCGCATGCACGATGCCATTGACCAGCGCCTGTGCCACCACGGGCTCCTGGTGCAGAAATGACTGGGGGGCAACCAGGCAACTGGCAGGCATGGCGCCGCCAAACACCTCCTGCGTGGCCTGGAGCGTGCGCAGGTCGCCGACAAGGCGCACCTCGCCCCGTTGCTCGAGCAGCGCCATGATGGGGTCGGCATGGCACAGCGCATGGATGCGGCCTGTGCGCAGCGCCGCCAGGGCAGCAAGCCCCGTTCCCACGCCCACGAAGGAGACAGTGTGCACATCCACGCCCGCGCGGGCCAGCAGCATGCTCGCCATCACCTGGGTGGACGAGCCCAGGGCCGAAACACCGATGCGCCGTCCCCGCAGGTCCGATGGCCCCCGATAGCTCGGCACCGCCCGCAGCGACACGCCCAGCGCCTGCTGCGGCGCCCGCCCCTGCACCACGAAAGCGCGGTAATCGTGGCCCCGACTCTGCTGGCGCAGAGTGTGTTCATAGGCACCCGAGCAGACCTGGGCCACTCCGTCCTGCACCGCCCGCAAGGCCAGGGCACCACCGGGGTAGTCAAGCACCGTGACATCCAGTCCTTCGGCCTGGAAAAAACCCAGCCGGCCCGCGATGGTCAGGGGCAGGTGGTACAGCACGGCCTGCCCGCCCACCGCGATGGTGACGCGCCGCGCCGCGGCGCCGGGCGCATACGCCCAGGCGCCAGAAGTGCATGCCGCGACTGCCGACAGGGCAGACAGGGCACCAAAGGCACGGCGGCTGACAGGAGGAAGGGACATGGAAAAAACGGAAAAGCAGGAAATTGCTGCAACGCAACAATCGTGCCGCAGCCGCTGCATGGGCGCATCAGGGTCTTCCCCTGAGCGCTTCTACGTATTGCTGTGCGGGCATCAGCCCACACCGTTTCAGCGGTAGCCGATGAAGAAAATGGCGATGTTCACCAGGAACGCCGCACCCCACACCGCGCTGCGGGCCTTGGGCATGTCCGAGACATACATCAGGATGTAGAAAACGCGCAGCATGATGAACAGGAAAGCGAGGATGTCGAGCAGGGTCTGCGCCGCACCCAGCTGGTGTGCAATGACGACCGCTCCGATGAAGAATGGCAGCGCCTCGAAACTGTTGGCCTGCGCTGCGTTCGCGCGGGCATGCCAGTCGGACTGGCGGGCCATCCAGGCACGCGGGTCATGGTTGTCGTAGCCCCCTTCGCGGCGCGGCCTGCCCAGGCCACCGCTCTTGGCCAGCCACGCGCACACCAGGGGCAGCAGCACGGCCATGAAAACACACCAGTAGGCCACCGTGAAACGCGCCACATGCAAGGAATTCATTTTGTCCCTAGACGGATATAGCGCAGCACCGACAAGCGCTGTTCGCTATTAAATCGGGAGTATTCTAGCGACGAAAAGAGGCTAGCGACGGTCTACCAGCGCATGCGCGATGGTGCCCAGGTCCACATACTCCAGCTCGCTGCCCACGGGTACGCCCCGCGCCAGCCGCGTGACATGCAGGCCCCGGCTTTTGAGAGCCTCGCTGATCACATGGGCCGTGGCCTCGCCCTCGGCATTGAAATTGGTGGCCAGGATCACCTCCTGCACCACGCCGTTGCAGGCCCGCTCCATGAGCTTGTGCAGGCCAATCTCCTGGGGGCCGATGCCGTCGAGCGGACTGAGCCGCCCCATCAGCACAAAGTAAAGCCCCTTGAACGCCCCCGTGCGCTCCAGCGCCGACTGATCGGCGGGCGTCTCGACCACGCACAGCCGCGTGGCGTCGCGCTCCGGGTCCAGGCAGGTGCTGCACACCTCGGCCTCGGTGAAGGTATGGCACAGCGTGCAGTGGCGCACCGACCCCACGGCCTCCTCCAGCGCCCGCGACAGCGCCAGCGCCCCCTGCCGGTCATGCTGCAGCAAATGAAACGCCATGCGCTGCGCAGACTTCACCCCCACCCCAGGCAGCCGGCGCAGCGCCTGGATCAGAACGTCGAGGGAGTTGGTGGTGGACATCGGTGGGTGAGCGATCGGGGTGACGGTGTGGGAGGAGGAGGAATCGGGGTCAGGCTTCGACAGGCTCAGCCCGAACGGTATGCGGAGGGCGCAGTCTCAACTTGAAACTCCCCAAAACCCCGCCCTCAAGGGCGTAGCGAGCGGGATGAGCTGCTAGGCGGCCGGAGCGCAGGAACCGGAACGTACTGGCAGTACGTGAGGATTCCGAGCACCGCCCAACGACGCAGATCGCCCGCTCGGTAGCCAGCCTCAGAAAGGGAATTTCATGCCGCCGGGGAGGCCTGGCATGCCTTGCGTGAGCTTGCCCATCTTCTCCGCCGAAGTCTCCTCGGCCTTGCGCACGGCCGCATTGAACGCTGCCGCCACCAGGTCTTCGAGCATGTCCTTGTCTTCGGCCAGCAGGCTGGGGTCGATGGTGATGCGCTTGACGTCGTGCTTGCAGGTCATCAGCACCTTGACCAGGCCCGCGCCCGACTCGCCTTCCACCTCGATGAAAGCCAGCTCGTCCTGTGCCTTCTTGAGGTTGTCCTGCATGGCCTGGGCTTGCTTCATGAGGCCGGCGAGTTGTCCCTTGTTGAACATGGTGTGTTTCCTTTTCGTTTCTGTGGAATGGAGGTTGTTGGTCACGCAGGCTTGATGCTGCCCGGCACGATTTTCGCGCCGTAGTCGCGCACCAGCGACTGCACATAGGGGTCGTTCATCACGATGTCTTCGGCCACGCGCTGGCGCTCGGCGGCGGCGGCGGCGTTGCGGCGGGCGGGGCTGTCAATCACCACGCCCACTTCCACGCTGATCTGGTTGGCATGGCCGGCGGCCTCCAGCGCGGCACGCAGCCGCTCGCGGGCCAGGGGCTGGTTGAGCGATTCGCGCTCGACGCGCAGCAGCCAGTGGCCGCCATCCCGCGCCACCAGCTGGGACTGCAGGGCCAGCTCGCGCACCAGGGCGGTAATGGTTTCGGCCACCACCAGCTGCTGCACGGTGCGGTGCCATATGTCGCCTTCGTCCGTAGGGGTGTAGCGCGCCGAGACGGGGGTGGGCGCAGACAGGGGCAACGGCTGCAGTCGCTCACCAGGCTCGGGCAACTCTCGCACGGGAATCGCTACATATTCAGGAGCATTTTGCGCAAGAACGGCATGCACCGGGGCCTGGTTCCCATCAAAATCTTCGGTGGTGCGCACCGGCAGAACGGTGGCAGTGGGCGCTTCGGTCCGCACGGTATCCAGCTCGTCCGAACCCGGCCAAGGAGGCGGCTCGGAGGCATCGGAAGGTACGTCTTCTGACGGCGCGGAGGCGGACGGGGACGGTTGAACCGACAGGACCGGGGCGGTGGCAGCCGGGGCAACCAACGCTGCGGGCTGCGCCCCAGGATCCGCTACCGCAGGGGCCATCGGTGCCGACACAGGGGCAGCAGGGCGCGCAGGGGAAGCCTGGAACCCGACAGAACCAGCGGCTACCCGGCCCGAAGACGCCGCCTCAGGCCGCGTCAGAGTTTTTTTTTCAGCCGGTTCGCTCTGGGGCTTGAAGGCCAGCAGACGCAGCAGCACCATGGTCAGCGCGGCATATTCATCGGGCGCCAGGCCCAGCTCGCCCCGCCCGTGCAGGCACAGGCTGTAGAGCAGCTGGGTTTCGTCAGCGGGCATCAGGGCGGCCAGGCGGGCCGTCTCAGAGGCCTCGGGGTCGTCGGCATCCACGGCGCCGGCCATCTGCGGCACGGCCTGGAACACCGCCATGCGCTGCAGCACGGCGCTCATTTCTTCGAGCGTGGACGCGGCCGACAGGCCATTCAGGCGCAGCGTGTCCGAGGTTTCCACCACGGTCTTGCCATCGCCCCGGGCCAGCGCTTCGATGAGGCGGAACACGTAGGAGCGGTCCACCGCCCCCAGCATCTGGCGCACGGCGGCTTCCTGCAACTGGCCGCTGCCAAAGGCAATGGCCTGGTCGGTGAGCGACAGCGCATCGCGCATCGAGCCACGCGCCGCGCGCGACAGCAGGCGCAAGGCCTGCGGCTCGGCCGCTACGTTTTCGGCTGCCAGCACCTGCGTGAGGTGAGACAGCACGGTCTCGGGCGCCATGGGCCGCAGGTTGAACTGCAGGCAGCGGCTCAGCACCGTGACGGGCACTTTCTGCGGGTCGGTCGTGGCGAGCACGAATTTCAGGTATTCGGGCGGCTCTTCCAGCGTCTTGAGCATGGCGTTGAACGCCGTGTTCGTGAGCATGTGCACTTCGTCGATCATGAAGACCTTGAAGCGCCCCTGCACCGGCTTGTACACCGCCTGCTCCAGCAGGCTCTGCACCTCGTCCACGCCACGGTTCGAGGCGGCGTCGAGTTCGGTGTAGTCCACGAACCGGCCGCTGTCGATATCGGTACATGCCTGGCACACGCCGCAGGGCGTGGCCGTGATGCCGCCCTGCCCGTCTGTACCCTGGCAGTTGAGCGACTTGGCCAGGATGCGCGATACCGTGGTCTTGCCCACGCCGCGCGTGCCCGTGAACAGGTAGGCGTGGTGCAACCGCTGCTGGGTGAGCGCGTTGGTGAGGGCCTGCACCACATGCTCCTGCCCCACCATTTCGGTGAAATTGCGGGGACGGTACTTGCGGGCGAGCACGAGGTAGGACATGGGGGGTGATTCTAGGGCCCGCAACGCCACCACCTTCTAAAACCGGCGTGCGCCCCACACCAGGGACACCGCGCAAGGGCCGCCCCGCCGCACTGGTGTCGTCCCCCTTCCCGAATTGCGCGGCAATTCGAGAGAAGGGGGAAACGGCGCGGCCGTTCAGGGGGTAGAATCTCACCCTGACGGGCCTCCCCGCATGGTGAAGCGGCCAACCGGGTCAGGTGGGGAACCAAGCAGCCCTAACTGTGGAGCCAGTGCCGGGGGTAAGGCTCGTCAACTTCTTTCCGATATTGCGTCAGGCAGGGTGACGAAAACCCTGCAGCCACCCGACAACACGACGAGGCGCCCGTGTTCGCAGAGAACTTCAACCCCCTTGCAGCGCTGACGGCTGCCAAGTGCCCCCGTTGCCACGCCACGGGGTTGGTCGAGATTGACGGCGAAGCCCACGACAAGGCGCCGGAGACCGACAAGCACCAGGCCAAGTTCCACGTCAGCCCCAGCCTCTATGCCCAGTGTCCGGCCTGCGGACTGGTCGGCGAATGGCCCGGCATGAGCGACCATTGACAACGATGCGGCGCCTGCCCAGCCCCTTTCTCGCCCTTGCATCCACTTTGTTTCCACGCCTTGGCACCCGTTTGAGTTTGCGCAGCACATGGCTGGCGCTCTGGCTGGCTGTTTGCGCCCCCATGGCAGGCGCCGCGCCCTGGCTGGTGGACGGACGCCCCGCGCCTGCGGCGCAGCAGGCCGTGGACATCCTGGCGGCGGCGGCCACCGAAGGCCTGCAGCCCGACGATTACCACGCCACCCGACTGGCGCAGGCCGTGGCCTCCGCCGCCCGTGGCCCCGCGCTGGGCCCCGATGCCGCACAGCAGCTTGAAGATGCACTCACCGCCGCCCTGCAGCGCTACCTGGGTGACCTGCGATCAGGCCGCATCGATCCGCGCCAGATCCAGCAGAACTACACCCAGCCCGCAGCCCCCCGCATCGACGCCACCACCGCCTTGCAGCAGGCCCTGGCCGCCCCCTCACTGGCCGATGCCGTGCGTGCCGCAGCGCCCCAGGTGCCCCTGTATGCCAGCCTGCGCACTGAACTGGCCCGCTACCGGGCGCTGGGCGCCCCCGCCGCCTGGGCCACCCCCCTGCCGGCGCTGCCGGGCCGCAAGCTGGAGGCCGGCCAGGCCTGGGCAGGCCTGGCCCAGCTGATGCAGCGCCTGGTGGTGCTGGGCGACCTGCCCGCGGATGCGCAGCCGCCAGCGCTTTACGACGAGGCCCTGCAAAACGGCGTGAAGGCCTTCCAGCAACGCCACGCTCTCGCCTCTGACGGCGTGATAGGCAAGGCCACGCTGGATGCCTTGGCCATTTCGCCCACCGCCCGCGCCCGCCAGATCGAGCTGGCCATGGAGCGCCTGCGCTGGACGCCCCTGCTGCGCGGCCCGCGCATGATCGTGGTCAACATCCCCGAATTCGTGCTGCGCGCCTACGAGGTGCAGGACGGACGGGTGTCGCTGCAGCTGGCCATGAAGGTGATCGTGGGCAAGGCGCTGGACACCCGCACGCCGCTGTTCGACGAAGACATGCGCTTCATCGAATTCAGCCCCTACTGGAACATTCCGCCTTCCATTGCGCGCAGCGAAACCATCCCCCGGCTGCGGCGTGACCCTGGTTATTTGCAGCAGCAGGGCATGGAATTTGTGGGCACCAACGGGCAGGTGCACAGCACGCTGGCGCCAGAGTACCTCGACGCCGTGCTGCGCGGGCAGATGCGCATACGCCAGCGCCCCGGGCCCAAAAATGCACTGGGCGACATCAAGTTCGTGTTTCCCAACAACAGCAACATCTACCTGCACCACACGCCCGCACCGTTGCTGTTTCAGCGCGACCGGCGCGACTTCAGCCATGGCTGCATCCGCGTGGAAGACCCCGTGGCGCTGGCCCAGTTTGTTTTGCACAACGACCCGGCCTGGCCCGAAACGCGCATCCGCGAGGCCATGGCCCGGGGCCAGTCGGCCACGCTGCGCCTGGCCAAACCCCTGCCCGTGGTGATTGCCTACAGCACCGCCATCGTCAAGCAGGGCCAGCTGCATTTCTTTGCCGACCTGTACGGGCAGGACAGACTGCTGGACCAGGCCCTGCGCCAGCAATCCGAGCAGCGCCGCCTGCGCGCCGGCGCACTCTGATAAAACCGGTTTCACCCCTTCCTGGAACATGCCATGACCCAGCCCACCCACCCTCTTGCACCGGAACGCCGCCGCTTTCTGGGCACGGGCAGCCGCTGGCTGGTGACCGGGGCCCTGCTGCCGCTGGCGCAGCCCGCCCTGGCCAGCCTGCCCGACGCCCGCAGCCTGTCGCTGGACCACACCCACACCAGCGAGCGTCTGGCCCTGGTGTATGCGCTGGGCGAGCAGTTCGTGCCCCAGGCGCTGAGCAGCCTCAACCATTTCCTGCGCGACCACTACAGCGGCGAGGCCGGCCTGATGGACCCGCAGCTCTTCAACCTGCTGCACCGGATCCGGCAGGAGCTGCGCGCGCAGCAGCCCTTCCAGGTCATTTCAGGCTATCGCAGCGCGGCCACCAACCACACACTGCGCACCACGCGCGGTGGCGGCGTGGCCAAGCGCAGCCTGCACATGGATGGCAAGGCCATCGACGTGCGCCTGCCCGGCGTGCAGTTGGCCAGCCTGCGCGACGCCGCGCTGGCGCTGGGCCTGGGTGGCGTGGGTTTTTACCCGCGCGAGCAGTTCGTGCATGTGGACACCGGCCCCGTGCGCCGGTGGTGATGAAGCGCTATTTTCAATAGCTACTGGCGCTTTATCCTCCATCGCCAGCGCCCAAAAACTTCAAAACCCCCTGCCCCGCCCGCACGCCACTGGCCAGGCTGGCCGTGAGCAGGTAGCCCCCGGTAGGCGCTTCCCAGTCGAGCATCTCGCCCGCGCAGAACACGCCGGGCGCGGCGGTGGCCATGAGGTGCGCATCCAGCGCCTCGAACGCCACACCGCCGGCCGTGCTGATGGCCTCGTCCAGCGGGCGCGCGGCCACCACGGTGATGGGCAGGGCCTTGATGGCATGGGCCAGGGCCACGGGGTCGTTCATGCCGTCCTTGCCCAGGTGTTCGTACAGGATGCCGGCCTTGATGCCATCGAGCCCCAGGCGGCTCTTGAGGTGGCTGGACAGCGAGCGTGAACCGCGCGGGTGGCGCACTTCCACCAGCACACGCTCAGGCACATGGTCGGGCAACAGATCAAGGTGGAACGTGGCATGGCCATGGGCCTCGATCTCGTCGCGCAGCAGCTGCGATGCGGCATAGACCAGGCTGCCCTCCACGCCCGTGGCCGTGGCCACGAACTCGCCCCGGCGGCTGAAGTGCCGGCCCTGGCTGTCGGTAAAACTGAGCGCCACCGATTTGAACGGCTGGCCGGCAAAGCGCTCGGCAAAGTGCGGCGTCCAGCCCACGGCGCCCCCGGGCGTGCGGCCCAGCAGCTCCTGCAGGAATGCGCGGCGGGTTTCGCCGGCGGGTGCATCCATGCGCGGCACATCGAAGCCGCAATTGGCGGGGCGCAGCGGCGCCACGGCCACGCCACGCCCGGCCAGCAAGGGCACCCAGGCGCCATCGGACCCCAGGCGCGCCCAGCTGCCGCCACCCAGCGCCAGCACCACGGCGCGCGCCGTGACCTGCACCTCACCCACAGGCGCCGCAAAACGCAGGGCGCCGCCATCACTCCAGCCCAGCCAGCGGTGGCGCATGTGGAACCGCACCCCCAGCCCGCGCAGGCGCTGCAGCCAGGCGCGCAGCAGCGGCGCGGCCTTCATGTCGACCGGGAACACGCGGCCCGACGTGCCCACAAAGGTTTCCACCCCCAGGCCCTGCGCCCAGGCACGCACCTCGGGCCCGCCAAAGGCCTGGATGAGCGGCTCGACCTGCGGCTGGCGCCCGGCATAGCGGCTGGCAAAGGGCGCGTGCGGCTCGGAATGCGTGAGATTGAGCCCGCCCTTGCCCGCCAGCAGGAATTTGCGCCCCACCGAAGGCATGGCGTCAAACAGATGCACCGCCACGCCCGCCTGCGCCAGCACCTCGGCCGCCATCAGCCCGGCAGGGCCGCCCCCCACGATGGCGGCATCGCAGTGCAGAGGGCTGGCTGCATCGGTGGCCAGGGGGGTGGGTGCGTTCATGGGGAAAACCTTTCGATCCATCGACAACGTTCGGCGCTCAGAACAAGGAGCCTTGGGCAGGCCCCGGCGCGGGGGCGAGAGTATGCCGCACGGCCTGCGCCGCCCGATCCGCGCCCGCTGCCAAGGCAGCTTCGGCGGGAGGTGCGCCATCGGGCACCGGCACCATGCGCCCGTCGCCCGTGAGGAACGCCGCCCGCACCGGCTCGCCGGGTGCCTGCCCCGAGACCGCCGCGCGGTAGCGCTGCAGCTGCGCCATCAGCGCGGGCTGGCGCTCGGGCTCGGCGGCGCTTTTGTAGTCCAGCACCCACCAGCCCGTGCGCTCGGGCGGCTGGTGGCAGTGCACCAGGCGGTCGATGCGCAGGTTCTGGCCCTGGTGGTGCAGGGGCGCCTCGTTGATGGCGGTGTCCACCACCGTCGCATCCCAGGCCCAGGCACCCTCGCCCGCCAGGATACGCCGGGCGGTCTGCGCGGCGGTGCGCGCGGCGCCCACGGTGATGTCGAAGTCCTGCGCCAGGCGCGCAATGCGTGCCGCGGACCAGCCGTGGGCACGCAGCTCGGCCAGTGGCGCACCGGCCACGCCGGCCTGCTCCAGCAACTGGTGCATGGCCTCGCCCAGGCGCGATGCGGGGGTGGACAGCGACGCCTCCGGGTCGGCGCTTTCTTGCACAGCCCGAGGGGTGGCGCGCAATTCAGCAGGAAGCCCCGGCAACTCAGCCAAGGTGAACTGGTCGTGAACGCTGCCCGTCGTGGCGACAAACCCGTCGGATTCAACCGCTTCGTCCAAGGCCTCCACATCAGCCAGCAGCGGCTCCAGCCGGTTCCACCAGCTGCCTGGCGCAGACACGCTGGGCAACACCGACGACAGCGCCAGGCAGTGTTTGGCGCGCGTCATGGCCACATAGAGCATGTTGAGTTCTTCGCGCTGGCGGGCCTGCTGCTCGGCAGCCAGGGCGGCTTCGGCGCTGGGCGGCGGGCTGGATTCGCTGGCCAGAAAGACGAAGCCTGCGGGCACGGCCTGCTCGCCGGGCCAGTCCACCAGCACGCCCATGGTCTCGGCCTTTTGCGGGCGGGTGTCGGTGTCCAGCAGCAGCACGCAGCGCGCCTCCAGCCCCTTGGCTCCGTGCACGGTGAGCAGGCGCACCGCCAGCGCATCCACCCGGCCGGGCGCGCGCACGCCGCCTTTTTTCATGGCGCGCACAAAGGCATAGGGCGTGAGGTAGCGGCCGCCGTCGTGCTGCAGCGCGGCCGACAGCAGCGCGCGCAGATTGGCCAGCACCGCCATGCGCTGCGCGGCGGGCGCGGCGGCGGCAAAGCGGGCCAGCACGTCGCCATGCTGGTAGATGGCGTGCAGCGCATCGTGTGGCGGCAGGGCATCCACCCAGGCCTTGTATTGGGCCAAACGGGTCGATAGCGCTTGCAGTTCAAGCGGTAGCAGATCACTTTCTTGGAGCAAATCAAACCAGCTGCTGCTGGCATGCTCGGGCTGGCGGCGCAGCAAGGCCAGCGCTACCAGGGCGTCATCATTCAGCCCGAACAGCGGCGACTTGAGCGCGCGCGCCAGCGAGAGGTCGTGCCCGGTGGACACCAAGGCATCGAGCAGCGCCACCATGTCCTGCACCTCGGGCGCGTCGAACAGGTCGGCCTTTTCGGGCTGCACGCAGGGCAGATGCAGGGCACGCAAGGCCTCCTGCATGGCGGCGAGCCGATCGCGTTTGCGGGCCAGCACCAGCACTTCGTTCGGCGGCGTGCCTTGCGCGATCTGCGCCGCCACCCAGGCGGCGGCCTGCGTGCATTCGCGCATGCGCTGGGTTTCCTCGGGCTCATGGCGCGGCTCGGTCAGGCTGTCGCGCCAGGCAAACGGGTCGGTGCCCCCGCCACTGTCAGTATCCGGCGGCAGGATGGAGGGCAGGCGCAGCAGCACGCCGGGGTCTTGGGATTCGGTGGTGTGCTCGCGAAAACCGAAGGTTTCACCAAAGCCGCTGGTTGCGTGTTGCGCCTGCGCGGTGCCCATCACATGGTTCACCGCGGCGATCACGCCCGTGGCGTTGCGGCGCGTGTGGTCGCAACTGAGCAGGTCGCCCGCAAGGCCGTCGCGCACAAAGGCCTGCGCGGCAATGAACACCTGCGGCTCGGCGCGGCGAAAGCGGTAGATGCTCTGCTTGGGGTCGCCCACGATGAACACACTGGGCGCCGTGGCTCCGCCGCCCGAGCCCGCGTAGCCCGCCAGCCAGGCGTGCAGCGCCTGCCACTGCAGCGGGTTGGTGTCCTGGAACTCATCGACCAGCAGGTGGCGGATGCGCGCATCGAGCCGCTCCTGCACCCAGCCCGAGAGCACGGGATCGGCCAGCATGACCAGGGCCGTGCGTTCCACATCGTTCATGTCCACCCAGCCGTGCTGGTGCTTGACGGCGGCAAATGCCGCAATCAGGCAGCGCGCCAGGCGGGCCATGCGCTGCTGGTGCTGCCAAGCCTCGTGCTGGCGGCGGGCGGTGAGCGCGCGCTGGCACAGCGCCTGGACGTGGCGCACCTGCTCGATCCCGGCCAGCTTGTCGTTGAACTTGCGCGGCTCGCCCTTTTGGGTGAGCAGGGCGTCGATCAGGCCATCGGCGTCTTCGTTGCTGACTGCCGTTTCCAGCGCGACGCCCTTGGCCGAGAAGGTGGGCGCACTGGCCCGCCCCAGCGCGAGCGCCGCGGCCAGCAGGGCATCACGCTCGCGACGCAACAACGCGATAGCCGGGTCGTTTTCCCCCGACAGATCGGGGAACAGCGCCCCTGCCGGCGGCACCGAGACATCGACCACGCCCGCGGCGTCGGCCAGGTCAAACTCCACCCGCTTGGCGAGCGCCGCCGCCAGCGCCTTGTGCGTTTGCGAGCGGCCATGGCGGGCCACCACGGCCTCGTAGTCGGCCCGCAGCGTGGCGCTGGTGGCAACCGTCTGCAAAAACGGCCCCCACACCTCGCGCACAGCCTCGGCGTCGTCTTCGAGCAGCTCGAAATTGGCCGGCAGGCCCTGCGCCTGCAGCAGCGCCAGCGGCGCCGTGCCGAGCAGCGCGGCAAACCAGCTGTGAAAGGTGCGGATCTGCACCGGGCGGCCGCTGGCCAGCATCTGGTGGTATAGATTTCGTAGCGCCTCGCGCTTGTCTAGCGCACGTTCGGGGCTGATTCCTCTTGCAACCAGCTCTGCGCCCAAGGTATCCAGCGGGGCCTGGGCAAACGTCTCCAGCCACTCCTGCAGCCGCTGGCGCATTTCGCCGGCGGCCTTCTTGGTGAAGGTGATGGCCAAAATTTCATGCGGCGCAGCGCCGTCGAGCAAGGCGCGCAGCATGCGCGAGACCAGCATCCAGGTCTTGCCCGCGCCCGCGCAGGCCTCCACTGCCACGCTGCGCGCGGGGTCGCAGGCGATGGCGTAGAAGGCCGCGCGCGAGACCGGGTGGCCGTTGTGTTCGTAGGCCGCTTGTTCAGTCATTCTGGTGATCCACGGCGCCCTGCCCGCAAGTGATCTGTGAACCCGGCGCGCGCCCGGGCGAGAGACGCCGCGCAAGGGCCGCCCCGCCGCGCTGGCGTCGTTCACCCTCCCGGCGCAGCCGAGAGAGGGGGGAAGCCGCGAAGCGGCTCAGGGGGGTATTCCTGTTCATTTCCAGAAGTCTTTTCGGCACAGCCCCCGCGCGGCGCAGTAGTCGCACACGGTGCCCTCGCCCAGCGCGGGCATGGGCGCGCCAGCCGCAATGCGGGCGAAGTCGTGCTGGATGCCTTCCACCAGCAGGTCGCGCAGGTGCACCACCTCGTCCTGTTCGTGCATTTGCGTCTCGCCGCGCTCGCCCACGTTCACGTAGGCGGCACGCAGCGTGTCGTGGCTCAGCAAGGCGGCGTAGAACGCGAGCTGGGTGTCTTCCGCGCCCGCCTTGATGCGCTGGCGCGTGGCGGTGTCGTTCTCGGTCTTGTAGTCGATGACCAGCGGCGCGGGCTCGCCGGCGGACGAAACGGCATCGATGCGGTCGATGGTGCCCACGAGCTGCAGGGCGCCCAACGGCTGGCTGGCTTGCACCTCGGCCTGCCGAAAGTGGCCCCCGGCCTGTTCATGCTGCGCGAGCCAGCGCAGATAGCCGTCACGCACCTGCGGCCAGCCTGCGGCAAACGGCAGAAAGTCGCCCTCGCCCAGGCCTTGTTGCAGCGTGACGGCCTGCGCGGCGCCGTCCATGCGGGCGATGCGGGTGGCTGCGTCGTCCGTTGGCTCGGCCAGCAAGCCTTCATGAAAGTGCTGCAGCACCGCGTGCAGCCAATTGCCGAAGTCGCGCTTGTCCACCTCGGCGGCCAGCTCGTCGGCCTCCTGCAGGCCCAGCTGGCGCAGCGCAAAAAAACGGTAGGGGCAATGCCGCAGATCGGAATACGCGGTGGACGACAGGCGCAGCACGGGCAGCGCGCGCCCATCGGGCAAAGGCCGCGCCGTGGGGTGCGCCGCCACGGTGCGCTGGCTGCGGTCATCGGCACCTTGGGTGGCCGCGCCTTCGAGGTGCAGCGCCAGCACCAGCGCGCTGGCCAGCAGGGGCTCGCCGCCTTCGTCGCCCGTGCGCCAGAGCACATCCACGGCCGGTGTCTGCAGGGCATGCTGCCAGGCGGCGCGCTGGGCGGTCTCCAGCGATTCGCGCGTGGGCAGGCCCCAGGCCTGGCGCTGCGCGGGGGTCCAGTCGCCGACAGGTTCGGGCGAGGGCTGCAGGCGCTTTTCATCGCAGCCGGGCAGCACCAGGGCGGCAAACGGGCGGGCCAGCAACTGGGGCATGGGCAATACGATCACGGGCGCATCGCCCATCTGGCTGGGTACATAGCGCGCGGCTTCCAGCACCTCGTTGGCCCAGCGGGTGAACTCGGCCAGGGCCATGCGCCGGCCGGCGCTGCCCCAGCCCTCCAGCTCGGCCTCCTGGCCCGCTTGCAGGCGCAGTGCCGTCAGCACGCGGGCGCCTGCGGCCTCCGCTTCGAGCCGGGGCCACTGGCCACTGGCCACCAGCAGGCCACGCAGGGACTGCAGCCACTGCGCCAGCGGACGCGGCGCGCGCAGGCCTTCGCACCATTCCTGCACCTGGGCCACACAGGCCGCCAGCGCGGGCTTGTCGGCCCAGTTGCGTCCGGCCGCGCCCGCCCAGGCGGCCACCGAAGCCTTGCGCAACGCACGCTCCAAGGCGCCAAGCACAGCGGGCTCAATGGCCGGTGCATGCTTGAGCCAGTCCAGCACCTCGTCGGCCGATGCGTTCCAGGCGCAGGCCTTGAGCGCGGCCATCAGCTGCGCGGCCGCCCGGGTGGTCGAGAGCGTCCAGCCGTTTTCATCGCGCACCGCCACACCACAGCTGGTCAGATGCGCCCCGATGCGGCGCGTGAGGGCGCGGTCGTTGGCCGCCAGCGCCACTGGTGTGCGGCCCGCCACCACATGGGCCAGCACACAGGCCGCCGCCCGCTGGGCCTCGTCTTCGGCATCCTGGGCCGCATGCAGGGCAATGCGGCCGCGCGCGTTGGCATCCGGTGCCGCAGGCGGCAATGCCAGGGCCGCGGCCTTGTCGCCCCAATGGACCTGCAGGGCCTGTGCCAAGGGCTCCACCTGAAAGCCTTGCAGAACCACCAGGGCATCGACCGACTGGCGCACGCCGGGCTCGAACAACACATCGGTGGCATGGCGCGATGCCAGTACCCATTCGAGCGCAATGCGGGCCACGACGGCCTCGAAACGCAGGGTCGAACCTTCGTCAGGCTCCGTCATCAGGCTGCGCGCCTGCATCCCCCAGGCCTCACGCTGCGCCGGGGCCATGGCAGCCACAGCCACTGCCAGCTGGGCGGCAGCCTCTTGCAAGGGCACCGCCAGCACGTCGCGTTGCGCGGCCAAGCCGGCGCGGTCGAGCAAGGCGCGTGCGGTGAGCGTGTCGCGCGCCACGTCACCGGCCAGGTCGTCGCCTTGCGGTACAAAAGCGGCCAGCTGGCGGGCCCAGTTGCGCGTGGTTTCGAAACGGGGTGCAAATCCGTCGGCATGGTGCAAGGCCCAGTAACGCTGCGCCCAGGGCATGAGCTGGGCATAGGGCAGCAGCACCACGGTGCGCGCCGGATGGGCCTGCAAACCCAGCATGTGCGCCTCCACCTGGGCCAGAACGCGCTGCCACAAGGCCGCGCACTGATCGCTTTTCGCTATGACTGTCATAGCGTCGTAAGGCCCGGCCACACCGGTGAACATGGGATTGGTTTCTGTCACAATGACCAGACTTTAAACGTACACCGGTAGCAAACCGCTCAAAATCAAGGAATCCGCCATGGCCAGCGCACTCATCAAACATGTCTCTGACGCCAGCTTTGAAGCCGACGTGCTCCAACCCGGCACCGCCGTGCTGGTGGACTACTGGGCCGAATGGTGCGGCCCCTGCAAGATGATCGCCCCCATCCTGGATGAAGTGGCTGGCACCTACCAGGGCAAGCTGCAGATCGCCAAGATGAACGTGGATGAAAACCGCGAGATCCCTGCCAAGTTCGGCATCCGCGGCATCCCCACGCTGATGCTGTTCAAGGACGGCCAGCTGGCCGCCACCAAGGTCGGTGCCATGAGCAAGGCGCAACTGACCGCCTTCATCGATCAGCAACTGGCCTGATTCACCGACGCCCCGCTGGCTGTGCCGCCACCGGGGCTTTTTATCGGATGCATGGTGCACACACAGGCACCAGGGTCGGCGGCAATCATCGACTCAATTGCGCTCGCATGAAGTCCTCGCTTTTTTTCCTGTCATAATTCTTCCAGATCACCGGGCTGCGTGCATTGGCAGCCGGACCAAGATCCCAGGCGCGCCGGAGCTGCAAACAGCAGCCCATCCGGCCCCGGCCCCCCTCCCCAAAGATTCATACCAGCTCCGCCAAGGAGTCAATCCATGCACTTAAACGAACTCAAGGCACTGCACGTGTCTGAAGTCCTGAAGCAGGCCGAAGAACTCGAAATCGAAAACACGGGCCGCATGCGCAAGCAGGAGTTGATGTTTGCCATCATCAAGAAGCGCGCCAAGACCGGGGAACAAATCATTGCCGACGGCGTGCTGGAAATCCTGCCCGACGGCTTCGGCTTCCTGCGCAGCCCCGACACGAGCTTCACGGCCAGCACGGACGACATCTACATCAGCCCCAGCCAGGTGCGCCGCTTCAACCTGCACACCGGCGACATGATCGAAGGGGAGGTCCGTACCCCCAAAGACGGTGAACGTTACTTCGCGCTGAACAAGCTCGATTCCGTCAATGGTGGTCCGCCCGAGCAGAACAAGCACAAGGTGATGTTCGAGAACCTGACGCCCCTGTTCCCCAAGGAGCAGATGCGCCTGGAGCGCGACGTCAAGAGCGAAGAGAACATCACCGGCCGCATCATAGACATCATCGCGCCCATCGGCCGCGGCCAGCGCGCCCTGATCGTCGCTCCGCCCAAGAGCGGCAAGACGGTGATGATGCAGCACATCGCCCATGCCATCACGGCCAACAACCCCGATGTGCACCTGATGGTGCTGCTGGTGGACGAGCGCCCTGAAGAAGTGACGGAAATGCAGCGCACGGTGAAGGGCGAAATCATCGCCTCCACCTTTGACGAGCCCGCCGCCCGCCACGTGCACGTGGCCGAGATGGTGATCGAGCGCGCCAAGCGCCTGGTCGAGCTGAAAAAAGACGTGGTGATCCTGCTGGACTCCATCACCCGCTTGGCCCGCGCCTACAACAACGTCGTGCCGTCGAGCGGCAAGGTGCTGTCGGGCGGTGTGGACGCCGCCGCGCTGCAGCGCCCCAAGCGCTTCTTCGGTGCCGCACGCAAGGTCGAGGAAGGTGGCTCGCTCACCATCATCGCCACGGCGCTGGTCGATACCGGCAGCCGCATGGACGAGGTGATCTTTGAAGAATTCAAGGGCACGGGCAACTGTGAAATCCACCTGAACCGCCGCCTGTATGAAAAGCGCGTGTTCCCCGCCATCGAGCTCAACAAGAGCGGCACGCGCCGCGAAGAGCTGCTGCTGGCCCCCGAGATTCTGCAAAAAACCCGCATCCTGCGCCAGTTCATGTACAACATGGACGAGATCGAGTCCATGGAGCTCATGATCAAGAACATGAAGGCCACCAAGAGCAATGTCGAGTTTTTCGACATGATGCGAAGGGGCGGATAATTCCGCGCGCCACGGCAAACATCGCCGACTGCCGCTCCGGGCTATAATGGCAGGCTTTTTCTGCGGAAAGTACGCTGGATGTTTCACGAGGCAAAGGTTGCTTCGGGTCCCGCACGGCTCCCGCACTTGACAAGGATTGATCATGAAAGAAGGCATTCACCCCAACTACCGCGAAGTTCTGTTCGTGGACCTGTCCAACGGTTTCAAGTTTGTCACCCGCTCGTGCGTGAACACCAAGGAAATGGGCAAGACCGACGACGGCCGTGAGCTGCCCCTGTTCAAGCTGGACACCTCCAGCGAATCGCATCCTTTCTATACCGGCACGCAAAAATCCGTGGACAACATGGGCGGCCGTGTGGAGCGTTTCCGCAACCGTTTCGGCAAGACCGCAGCGAAGTAATTCACCGCGTTTCCGCCAAAAAGGCAGCACGGGCAACCGCGCTGCCTTTTTGTTTGGATTTGCCCTTATTCTCGACAGCCAGCCATTGCCATCCTCCTGACGCGTGAACGCTCCCACCCCTGCCATCGTTACCCGAAATGCTGCACGCCAGCTTCCTCGCTGGGCCTTGCTGCTGCTGTGCCTGGCTTATGTGGTGCCTGGCTTTGTCGGCCGAGGCCCGTGGAAGAACGCCGATGTGACGGCCTTTGGCTACATGCTGGAACTGGCCAACGGGCACACCCCGTGGCTGAAACCGCTGCTGGGGGGGGTCCCCCCCGAAACCGACGGTTTGCTGCCCTACTGGCTGGGAGCCTGGGCCATCCGGATCACGCCCGATGGTCTGATGGCGCCCGAGATGGCGGCCCGCCTGCCCTTCATGTTGCTGCTGGCGCTGACGCTGGCTGCCACCTGGTATGGCGTTTACTACCTGGCGCGCAGTCCGGGCGCTCAGCCTGTGGCATTTGCCTTTGGCGGCGAGGCCAAACCCCTGGATTACGCCCGCGCCATCGCCGATGGCGCCTTGCTGGCCCTGATCGCCTGCCTGGGCCTGGCACAGCTTTCGCACGAAGCCACCGGCTATCTGCTGCAACTGGCATGTGCGGCACTGATCTTCTTTGCCGTAGCCACCTTGCCTTACCGCACGGTGGTGCCCGCCGTGGCTCTGGTTGCGGGCATGATGGGACTCACGCTGGCCGGCGCGCCCACGTTCGCCGCCTTGCTGGGGGGGGGCTGCATTGCTCTGGTTGCGCTGGCCCCACCCGGCCCCGCCGACCCGGCCCATCACTCCGATCGACGTCTGCACTGGGTCGCGGCGCTGGCGGCCATCACGCTGCTGGCCGCCGCCGTGGCATGGCAACTGGATCTGTGGCGCTGGCGCCTGGTCGATGCGGCCACCGAGGGCAAGGAATTCAGAAGCCTGATACGGCTGCTGCTCTGGTTTGGCTGGCCAGCCTGGCCCATGGCCACCTGGACGCTGTGGCGCTGGCGCAGACAGCTGTTCAGCCGCCAGTTGCATCGACACCTGTGGTTGCCCCTGTGGTTTTCGCTGGTCTCGGTGGGTGCCACCTTCACCACACAGCCGGCAGACCGGGCGTTGCTCGTCGGTTTGCCGGCCATCGCCACGCTGGCCGCGTTTGCGTTGCCCACATTCCGGCGCAGCATGGCGTCGCTGATCGACTGGTTCACCTTGCTGTTCTTCAGCATATCGGCCCTGGCCATCTGGGTCATCTGGTTTGCCATGCAGACGGGCGTTCCGGCACAGCCTGCAGCCAACGTGGCCAAACTAGCCCCCGGATTCACGCCCGAGTTCTCATGGCTGGCACTGGCGGTGGCACTGGCCGCCTCGGCGGCCTGGTGCCGGCTGGTCTGGTGGCGCGCAGCACGCAACCGTGCCGCCATCTGGAAAAGCCTGGTATTGCCCGCCAGCGGGGCGGCTCTGGGCTGGCTGCTGCTGACCACCCTGTGGCTCCCGCTGCTCGACTATGCCCGCAGCTATGCACCGCAGGCGCACAAACTGGCGGCTGCCTTGGGCCCACACCCCGGATGCGTGCAGATGGTCGGCCTGAGTCGGGCGCAGGTGGCCGCACTGCAATACCACGCCCGGCTGCGCCTGCAACCGGTCAACCCGGCAATTCACTGCCCCTGGCTGATTGCAGACAACAACGCCTGGCCGGCACCCGCAAACCTGGTGAATCCTGACCACTGGAAGAGGCAAGCCACCATCGGCCGCCCTACCGACAAGAAGGAGTCCATCCTGCTGTTCCGGAGAACGGAATCACCCGACTGATGTCGGAGTCTTCCACCATCTCCCGCCACGCACTGACCGTGCTCACGGGGCAGCTGGCCGTGATGGCCTTCGGCGTGACCGACACCATCGTGGCCGGGCGCCACGGCGAAACCTCTCTGGCGGCACTGTCGGTGGGCTCGGCCATCTTCATCAGCGTCTATGTGGCCCTGATGGGCATCTTCCAGGCCCTCATGCCCGTCTGGGCCGAGCAGCGGGGTGCGCACAACCCCGGCGCCATTGGCCAATCGCTGCGCCAGGCGCTCTACCTGTGTGCCGTGACGGCAGCCGTCGGCATGCTCATCCTGTTGTCGCCCGGTCCGCTGCTGCGCTGGACCGAGGTACCACAGGCGTTGCGCACCGAGGTAGAACAATACCTTGCAGTGCTGGCCCTGGCGCTGCCACCCGCCCTGCTCTTTCGCCTGTACAGCACGCTGAACCAAGCCATTGGACGACCGCAACTGGTGACCTGGCTGCAGGTGGGGTCGCTGTTCATCAAGGTGCCCCTGTCCATCTGGTTCACTTTTGGCGGCGCCGGCCTGCCGGCGCAAGGCGCCGTGGGCTGCGCCTGGGCCACCCTGGTGGTGAATGCCTGCATGCTGGCCCTGGCTTTCTGG
Organism: Acidovorax sp. GW823-FHT02H02; assembly: GCF_058797075.1. Lineage (NCBI taxonomy): Bacteria > Pseudomonadati > Pseudomonadota > Betaproteobacteria > Burkholderiales > Comamonadaceae > Acidovorax > Acidovorax sp. GW823-FHT02H02. The sequence goes on from NZ_JBXAJH010000004.1 coordinate 292,407, forward strand.
CTGTTGCGCAGCCAGGATCTCTACAGGCCGCTGCGCATCTGGCAGCGCATGGAGCCACCCCATTGGCCCACCCTTCTCGGCTTCGCCCGGCTGGGCGTGCCTGCGGGGCTTGCCATCCTGGTGGAAGTGACCTCGTTCACCCTGATGGCCCTTTTCATTGCCCGCCAGGGCACGGTGGCCACCGCAGCCCACCAGATCGCTGCCAACGTGGCGGCCGTGCTGTACATGGCGCCCCTTTCACTGGCCATTGCCACCAGCGCCCGGGTGAGCTACTGGCTGGGTGCCGGCAACGCTGTGCAGGCACGCAGCGTCGTTTTGATAGGTTTCAGGCTCGCAGTACCTGTGGGTATTGCGCTATCAGCTCTATTATTCATAGCAAATGAAACCGTCGCTGCCCTGTATTCCAGCAGTGCCGCCGTGGTGGCAACCACCGGTGGATTGCTGCTGTGGGTTGCGACCTACCATGCCGCTGACGCCGTGCAGACCCTGTGTGTCTTTGTGCTGCGCAGTTACCGCGTCACGATCGCCCCCTTGGTGGTTTATTGCACCTTGCTGTGGGGCGCCGGGCTTGGCGGGGGCTATGTGCTGGCGTACCAAGGGCTGGGCCCTTGGGCACCCATAACGTCTCCCGTGCCGTTCTGGGCGGCCAGTGCCCTGGCACTGGCCATCACGGCAGGGCTGTTTGTGCTGATGCTGCGGGTTGCAATTCGGCCGGCAACGCGGAGCGGCGAAGCCGGTTGGCAGGAAAAGTAACCGAGAAGACCGATCCCTTGCCCAGTGCACTGGTGATATCAAGCGTGGCGCCATGCCGCTGCACGGCATGCTTGACGATGGCCAGCCCCAGGCCCGTGCCACCCGTTTCCCTCGACCGGCTGCGGTCGACGCGGTAGAACCGCTCGGTGATGCGCGGAATATGCTCCGGCGCAATGCCGGGCCCGGTGTCGCTCACGGAAAAGATGGCATTGCCATCGGTCGTGTAGCGCCATTGCACCGTGATGGTGCCGCCTGCGGGCGTGTAGCGCACGGCATTGCTGATGAGGTTGGACAGCACACTTTGCAACTCGGCCTGCACCCCGGCAATTTCGCCCGCGGATCGCAAATCCTGCGCCGCAGGAAACTGCAGCACATGGTGCCGATGGTTGTTTTGCGTCAACAGTGCCGACAAGGCCCGGCCCTCTTCCTCGCACCGCAGCATCAGGACCTGTACCGACGTCCATTCGGAAATACCGGGCAGGGGACTGCCTTCCAGGCGCGAGAGCGTCAGCAAATCGTGCACCACGCTCTGCATGCGCGCCGCCTGCTGGGCCATCATGGCCAGGTAGCGTGCACGCTCCTCGGCATCCAGCGGCAGGGTTTGCAGGGTTTCCACAAAACCCGTCAGCACGGTCAGGGGCGTGCGGATTTCATGTGACACATTGGCCACAAAATCGCGGCGCATGGCGTCGGCCTGCTCCAGCGCCGTGACATCCCGGGACAGCATCAGCTTGCGCCCATCACCATACGGATGCAGATGCACCGAAATGCGCACGGGCCGGGACAGCGTGCTGTTCCTGCCCTGCAGCACCACATCGTGGGTGTAATCCTGGGCCGCATAGTAGGCACTGAAATCGGGATCCCGTACCAGGTTGCCGACAGACTGCATGACATCCCGTTGGGCATCGAACCCAAACTGTGCAGCCGCAAGCTGATTGCACCATTCAATGCGCCCTTCTCCATCGAGCAGGACAATGCCATTGGGCGTGGCCTGGAGTGCTGCCAGAATTTCCTGCAGACGATCCTCGCTTTCGTTGACCTGCGCCTGGCGCTGGCGCAACAGACGCCGCGCGCGATCTGCCGCTTCACCCCACATGCCGAAAGTTGACGGAGCCGCCGACAGGTCACCCGAGCGCAGCCACTGCAGCACCCGCACCCCCCGCCACAAATCTCCGACAAACCACAACCATGCAGCCACCCCGGCCCCCAGCACTGCGCCCCAGGGGCCACCTTGCCACCAGCCGAGCGCGCCTCCAGCCAATTGCCAGGCCAGATAATAAAGAAAACGCCAGAGCATGCGGACTACACAACTTTCTCGGGGGTCACGAAGGCACTCCGCCCCCGGACTGCAACATTCAGGCCTGCATCAGCGCGGGCGGCTGGGCGGTGAGCCGGTAGCCCGCGCCGCGCACGGTTTCCACCATGACGCCCGCCGTACCCAGGGCCTCCCGCAGCCGCTTCACATGCACGTCCACGGTTCGCTCTTCAATGAACACATGGTCGCCCCACACCTTGTCCAGCAGTTGTGAGCGGCTGTGCACGCGCTCCGAGTGCTTCATGAAGAAATGCAGCAGCTTGAACTCGGTCGGCCCCACCTTCAGCGGCTGCCCATGGAAAGTGACCCGGTAGGTACCCGCGTCCAGCACGAGATCGCCAATGGTGACGCTGTCGCTCACCTGCTCGGGCGCGCGGCGCCGCAGCACCGCCCGGATGCGCGCCAGCAGCTCCTGCGTGGAAAACGGCTTGGTGATGTAGTCGTCCGCCCCCGCATCGAGCCCGGCCACCTTGTCGGGCTCATCACCCCGGGCGGTCAGCATGAGGATGGGGATGGGTTTGGTCCGACTGTCTGCACGCCACTTACGCGCCAGCACGAGGCCGCTTTGACCGGGCAGCATCCAGTCGAGCAGGATGACATCGGGAAGGACAGCATCGAGTTCACGCTGGGCCGAATCACCATCTTCCGACCAGATGGGCTGAAAACCGTTGTGGCGCAGATTGACGGCAATCAGCTCGGCAATCGCCGGCTCATCTTCCACAATCAATACGCGAGGAAGCTTTTTCATGTCAACGCCAATCGCTCACTGCAACAAAGTGGTTTCAATTTCATCAAGTGCCGTGTGCCGCACGTCCTTGCCCTTGACAAGGTAGATGACGAGTTCGGCCACATTCTTGGAGTGATCGCCAATGCGTTCGATCGCCTTGGCCAGGAACAACAGGTCCAGGCTGGCGGAGATGGTGCGCGGGTCTTCCACCATGTAGGTGATGAGCTTGCGGACAAAGCCATCGAACTCTTTGTCAATGAGATCGTCCTCCTTGAGGATGGCCAGCGCCGCCTTGGTGTCCAGGCGCGCAAAGGCATCCAGCGCCTTGCGCAGCATGCCCGAGGCCAGGTCGGCCGATACGCGCAGGTCGCTCGATGGCAGTGAACGGGCCGCACCGCTCTCAATGATCGACTTCACCATGCGGGCCATCTTGTTGGCCTCGTCACCCACGCGTTCCAGGTTGGCGGTGGCCTTGGAAATGGAGAGCAGCAGCCGCAAGTCGCGGGCAGTGGGCTGGCGCCGGCCAATGATGGACGCGAGTTCGTGGTCAATCTCGACTTCCATGGCATTCACGCGCTGCTCTATCAATGCCACCTGCTCCACCGCTTCGAGACTGAAATGTGAAAGCGCGTAAATGGCCTGGCGAATCTGCGATTCCACCAGTCCCCCCAATTCCATGACGCGGGCAGAGACGCCGTTGAGTTCGCTGTCGAACTGCGATGAAAGGTGCTTGTCAGCCATGAATTTGCCTCCTCAGCCAAAACGGCCGGTAATATAGTCTTCGGTTTCCTTGCGCTGGGGCTTGAAGAACATCTGTTCTGTCTCACCGAACTCCACCAGATCCCCCAGGTACATGTAGGCGGTGTAGTCGCTGCAACGCGCTGCCTGCTGCATGTTGTGCGTGACGATCACCACGGTGTAGTCTTCCTTCAGTTCGGCGATCAACTCCTCGATCTTGGCGGTGGAGATCGGGTCGAGGGCCGAGCACGGTTCGTCCAGCAGCAGCACCTCTGGCTTGATGGCAATGCCACGCGCAATGCAAAGGCGCTGCTGTTGCCCGCCCGAGAGGCTGGAGCCACTCTGACTGAGCTTGTCCTTGACCTCATTCCACAGCGCCGCCTTGCGCAATGCCCACTCCACGCGGTCATCCATGTCCGTGGCGCTGAGGCTTTCAAACAGCTTCACACCAAAGGCGATGTTGTCGTAGATCGACATGGGAAAAGGCGTTGGCTTCTGGAACACCATGCCGATCTTGGCCCGGATCAGCGCCACATCCTGCTTGGTGGTCAGCAGGTTTTCGCCATCCAGCACGATCTGGCCTTCGGCACGCTGCTCGGGATACAGCTCGAACATGCGATTGAAGGTGCGCAACAGCGTGGACTTGCCACAACCGGACGGTCCGATAAAGGCCGTGACCTTGTTTTCCGGAATATCCAGATTGATGGCCTTGAGGGCGTGGAACTTGCCGTAATAGAAGTTCAGGTCCCTGACCGTGATCTTCGACGGGCCCGGTTGCGATTTTTGGATAGTGGAGGGCATGAAAGTCTTCCTTGCTTATTTCTGCCGGGTCAGAACCCGCGCGAGGATATTGAGTCCGAGAACGGCGAGTGTGATCAGGAACACTCCCGCCCAGGCCAGTTGCTGCCAGTTTTCATAGGGGCTCATGGCGAACTTGAAAATGGTGACGGGCAGACTGGCCATGGGTTTGGACAAGTCCGAGGTCCAGAACTGGTTGCTCAACGCCGTGAACAGCAAGGGCGCCGTCTCACCCGCAATGCGCGCCACCGCCAGCAATACCCCCGTAATGACGCCGGCCCGCGCCGCCCGCAGGGTGACCATGGTGATCACCTTCCACTTGGGTGTGCCCAGGGCGTAGGCCGCCTCGCGCAGGCTGGCGGGCACCAGAATCAGCATGTTTTCAGTGGTCCGGATGACCACCGGAATAACGATCAATGCCAGGGCCATAATCCCGGCGTAGGCCGAAAAACTCTTGAAGCGCGCCACCACCACGGCATAAACAAAAAGGCCGATCACGATGCTAGGTGCCGACAGCAGAATGTCGTTCACGAAGCGTGTCGTGGATGCCAGCCAGCCGCGCACGTCGTACTCGGCCAGGTAAACCCCGGCCATGATGCCGATGGGGGTTCCCACGAAAGTGGCCAGCAATACCATCACCACCGAGCCGTAGATGGCATTGGCGATGCCCCCCGCCTCATTGGGCGGCGGCGTCATTTCGGTGAACAGTGTCAGGCTCAACCCCCCAACCCCGAGGCGCACGGTTTCCCACAAGATCCATACCAGCCAGAACAAGCCAAAAGCCATGGCGGCCAACGACAGGGTCAGGGCAATCTGGTTGACGCGCTTGCGACCGTTGTAGCGTGCCTGGCGCGCCTTCGCGACATCGGCCGCCGAGATAAGAGGCTGCGAGGTGGTCATGTGCGGACTCCTTCGTTCTTTTGAAGGCGTGACAGCAAGACCTTGGACAAGGCCAGCACCACAAAAGTGATAAAGAAGAGCACCAGCCCCAGATAGATCAGCGATGCCTGGTGCAGGCCTTCGCCAGCCTCTGCAAATTCATTCGCCAGGGCCGACGTGATGCTGTTGGCTGCCTCGAAAATCGACAGGGAATCGAGCTGGTTCATGTTGCCGATGACGAACGTTACCGCCATGGTTTCCCCCAGCGCACGCCCCAGCCCCAGCATGATGCCCCCCAGCACCCCCGTCTTGGTATAGGGCAGCACCACCTTCCACATCACCTCCCAGGTGGTCGAACCCAGGCCATAAGCCGACTCCTTGAGGAGCGCTGGCGTGACATCAAAAACATCCCGCATCACCGAAGCAATGAAGGGAATGATCATGATGGCCAAAATGATGCCCGCCGACAAAATGCCAATGCCTACCGGGGGACCCGAGACCAGCGCACCCAGATAGGGAATACCGGCAAACAAGGACTGCAAGGGCTGCTGCACAAAACGCGCGAGGATGGGGCCAAAAACCATCAACCCCCACATGCCATACACAATCGACGGCACGGCGGCCAGCAACTCGATCGCCGTTCCCAGGGGCCGCTTCAGCCAGGCGGGAGACAGCTCGGTGAGGAACAAGGCGATACCAAAGCTCACAGGTACGGCAATCAGCAACGCGATGAACGACGTGGCCAGCGTGCCATAGATCATGACCAGGCCGCCGTACTCGTTTTGCACGGGATCCCAGACGCTGCGGGCGAGGAAACTCAGGCCGTATTGGGAAATGGAGGGCCAGGCCCCCGCCACCAGCGACGCCATGATGCCCAGCAGCAGCAACAGCGTGAGGATGGCCGCGCCACGCGCGAGCCATCCAAAAATTCGGTCTGCCAACATGCCTGATATCAGCGGTTTGCGGGGTGGAGGCGTGCTCCGCTTGATGCCAGAGGCAGCCTCTGAGGGCGAACTCTGGCGAGCCGGCATCGTAGTAGACACGTTGGTAGCCTTGAAAGGTTAAATCAAATGGCCGGCAGGATGCCGGCCCAGGAGATTACTTGAACGACACAGCCTTGCCAGAGGTGTCCTTGATGTCACCCCAGGACTTGATGATGACGTTCTTGACGCTGTCTGGCATGGGAACATAGTCCAGTTCGGACGCCGTCTTGTCACCCGACTTGTAAGCCCACTCGAAGAACTTCAGAGCCGTACCAGCCTGCACCGGCTTGTCCTGGGTCTTCTGGAACAGAATGAACGTGGCAGAAGTGATTGGCCACGCATCCTTGCCTGGCTGGTTCGTCAGGATCTGATAGAAGCTCTTGGCCCAGTCAGCACCCGCGGCAGCCGCCTTGAAGGTCGAATCATCGGGTGAAACATAATTGCCAGCCGAGTTTTGCAGCTGTGCGTAGGTCAGCTTGTTCTGCTTGACATAGGCGTACTCCACATAGCCGATCGAGTTGGGCAGGCGGCCCACGAATGCAGCCACACCTTCATTGCCCTTACCGCCCGCACCCGTGGGCCAGTTCACGGCGGTACCCTCACCCACCTTGCTCTTCCACTCGGCGTTGACTTTGGACAGGTAGTTCGTAAAGCCAAAAGTGGTGCCCGAACCGTCGGCGCGACGCACTGGCGCAATGGAATCATCCGGCAGCGGCAGCGAAGGATTCAGCGCCTTGATGGCAGGATCGCTCCACTTGGTGATCTTGCCCAGATAGATATCCCCCAGCACCTGACCGTTCAGCTTGAGCTGCCCGGGTGCAATACCCTTGATATTGACCACCGGAACGATGCCGCCGATCACGGTGGGAAACTGAACCAGGCCCTTCTTGGCGAGATCCTCGTCCTTGAGGGGCGCGTCGGAAGCACCGAAATCCACCGTCTTGGCTTCGATCTGGCGCAGGCCAGCACCCGAACCCACCGACTGGTAGTTGATCTTCACGCCAGTGGCCTTGTGGTAGTCAGACGCCCACTTGGAGTACAGCGGCGCAGGAAAACTAGCACCAGCCCCCGTGGCTTCCTGCTGCGCCATGGCACTGGAGAATGCTCCAGCAGAAGCGACACCAGCCACCAGAACTCGAATCACGGACATTTTCATGAAGATACCTTTTGGGTTGAAAAAGTTGGGATGCCGCGACTCTAGGTGTCATATATGACAACACCGTGACATTTACCAATACCTGTCACACACCTATTTTCCCGTTCCCACGGGGCCGTATTGAATCAAATCGTCATATTTTTGTCACGGCCGTTGCGTAGTCTCCTGCGACCGACATGCGTCGGCTATCTACTTCCAGGAGAATTCCATGTTTCGCCGTCATGCACTTCAATCTGCCATCGCCCTGGTGGCAGTGACCGCTCTGGGCGCCTGCGCCACGCACGCCCCAACATCCCAGACGCTGGCCGACACGGTCGCCAAGACCCCCTCGCTGCAGACTTTCAATACCCTGGTTGCAGAAGCCGGCCTGACGGACACCCTCAAGGCTGCAGGCCCCTACACCGTTTTTGCGCCGTCCGATGCGGCATTCAAAGCAGTTCCCGCCAAGACCCTGGAAGCACTCAAGCAAGACAAAGCGTTGCTGAAATCCGTGCTCAGCTACCACATCGTGCCATCGCGCCTGGCCTCTGCAGAAGTGAAGCCAGGTAATTTCAAGACCGTGCAGGGCGCAAACGTCGCACTGGCGCGCGCTGGCACGTTCGTGACCGTGGAAGACGCCATGGTGGAGCAAGCCGACATCGCGGCCACCAATGGCGTGGTGCATGTGGTGGACCGCGTGCTGATGCCGCCGAAGAAATAAGCACCGCTCAGAGCTTCCATGGCCATGTACTTCTCCGACTTCCCCGCGGTTTCACTGAATCGCCGACACTGGATTCAATGGTCCGCTGCTGCAAGTGCCGTCATGGCAGGCGAAGTAATGGCCCAGCCCTCCTCGGCGAGCCCTCCTCGCAACAGCGACGGAGAACGCTCGCTGGTGGTGGCCCAGATTGTTGACCTGACTTTCGGCCAGCAGGATGTGAGCCGCGACTTTCTGGCGGGCTCCCGATCGGCCTGGCAAGACCTGAATGCGCGCGGCGGTGTACGCGGGCGGACAGTGCGGCACGTCACCATCGAGACCGATGGCACCCCCCAAGGCCTCGCGGCCGCATGGCAGGCCGCCCACCGTCAACCCGAGTGCATAGCGCTGTCTGGTTGCGTGGGCAATGCCGCAGCCGCCGGGCTTGTGGCCCTGCAGACTTCGGCGGGTTCGGCGTCACCCCTGGCGCTCGTGGCCCCGTGGCTGCACAACGCCGTCACCGACAACGAGGCAGAGACAGTGTTCGAGGTGTTCCCGGGCCACCAGATTCAGATAGCGCATGCCATCCAGACCCATGCATCCCTGGGCGTAAAGCAGATCGGCGTGGTGTTTGCTTCCGCACAGGTACAACACCAATCTCAAGCCTATGTTTTCCAGGCAGCAAAGAGCCTGGGTTTGCAGGCACAGATATTGCCGCTTCCGGGCACGGAAGGACAGGCAGCGAATCAGCTCATCAATCCAACCCAGACCATCATCTTGTTCGTGGGCGGAACACCAGAGCTGCATGCATTCACCAGCAAGCTGATTGCCCCGGCAGGCCGCCAGTGCTTTGTCGTGGCCCTGGCCGATGTGAACCTGCAGGTGCTGGCCCAGATGGGAGGCACGCCCAAAGGCATCTCCATCATTGCCACCCAGCCCGTTCCATTGATCACATCCAGCCTGCCCGTGGTGCGCGCATACCGTGCCGCGCTAAGCCGATTCTTTGATGAGGCCCCCTCCCCGCAAGGTCTGGCCGGGTTCATTGCAGCGCGCTATACCGCCGAAATCCTGGGCGGAATTTCAGGACCATTGACGCGCGCCAGCATGCTCTCGGCATTGCAAAGGCGTGCCGACGTCAATGTGGGCGGGTATACCGTTGCCTATCAAGGAACCAAGCGTTCAAACGCCTACGTCACGCAAAGCATGCTGACGCAGGACGGGCGCATCATCGGTTGATACAGGCCCGAGAAAAGGGGCGCGGGTGCTATGCTGCCCGCTGGAGATCAAGCGCATCACGCGCAGAAACATGCACAACGGAACACTGCTCGCAGCTGTCGATCTGGGATCGAACAGCTTTCGCCTTGAAATCGGCCGTTACGAGCACGGTCACATCCAACGGATGGAATATCTCAAGGAAACCGTGCGCCTGGGCAATGGCCTTGACGAAGAATTCAACCTCACCCCCGAAGCCATGCAGCGCGGCTGGGATTGCCTGGCGCGCTTTGGCGAGCGCCTGGCGGGGTTTGAGCGCGCACAAGTGCGCGCCGTGGCAACCCAGACCCTTCGCGAAGCCCGCAACCGGGAAGACTTCCTGATCCGCGGTGGAGAAATTCTGGGCTACCCCATCGATGTGGTGTCAGGCCCGGAAGAAGCCCGGCTGATCTACCAGGGGGTTGCACGCCTGCTACCCCAATCGGACGAACGCCGGCTCGTGGTGGACATTGGCGGCAGGTCCACGGAGTTCATTCTCGGCCAGCAATTCAACCCCCACACGGTGGCCTCGTTCCGGGTTGGCAGCGTGGCATGGTCCACGCGCTACTTTGCCAATGGCCAGTTCACACGGCAGGCATTCATGGCCGCAGAAATCGCGGCCAAGGCGGTGCTCGATGAGGCCCTTGGCACATTCCGGCCAGAAACCTGGGATATCGCTTATGGGTCTTCGGGTACGGCTGGAGCAGTAGGCGACATCCTCTTTGCCGCGGGTGGCCCGCAGGGGCTGATCACCCTGGAAGGACTGGAATGGCTGCATGACCGCCTGCTGCGCGCGCACCATGCAGATCGCGTTCGCCTGGAGGGGCTCAAGGAAGACCGGCGGGCAGTGATTGGCGGAGGTATCAGCGTGCTGCGGGCTGTTTTTGATCTTCTCGAGATCCGGCAGATGCAAGTGGCCCAGGGCGCGCTGCGCCAGGGCGCACTCTACGACCTGCTGGACCGCGAGCAGCCCGAGACCGACTTGAGAACCACCACGGTGAAAGGCCTCATGCAGCGATTCTCGGTGGACGCAGCACAGGCCGAACGGGTGGCACGCGTTGCCTCCGACCTCTTCACCCAGGCGGCGCCCCAGAACAGCGAGCGCGCAGCACGGAAGCTGCAATGGGCCGCTCGCCTGCACGAGATTGGCGGCATCATCTCTCACAGCGAATACCACCGCCATGGCGCCTACATCCTGGATCACACCGACGCGGCAGGGTTTGCCGTGTCCGAACTGCACAGGCTCGGTGCGCTGGTGCTGGGGCAGCGGGGCAAAGTCCGCAAGCTGGAGGCAGCCCTGATCAACGACCCTGGCTTTGCCCTGCAGTTGTTGAGTTTGCGCATGGCGGTCGCGCTCTGCCATGCACGACGCGACCCGGATGTGGAAGGCCTGTCCTTGCAGACACTGGGCACGCGCCACACCGTCAGCACCCGGGCCGGATGGACGGCTGCCTACCCCCAATCGGCCTACCTGCTGCGGGAAGAACTGGTAGCCTGGCAAAAAACGCCCTGGGAGCTGGAACTCAGACTTGGGTGACGTGATGCAATAAACGGTATAAACTGTTTATACCGTTTATTCATTCATTCACCATGAACACCTCCAGCACTGTTCCAGGCCAAAACGCCAGCACAACACCCACACAACCTGCCGCCAAGACCGCAGCAGCGAGCACCGTTGCAACGGCAACCGCGGCCGGTGCAAAGACATCAGCGACGAGTCAACCCAAGACAATTGCCAACAAGGCACCGGCCAAACCCGTCAAGCGTTCGGCAACACCCGCTCCAGCCAAGGCAGCACCAGCGCCTGCGCCCGCCTTGCAAGCCAAGGAAGTTCGCGCCAAAAAGCCCAAACTGGTTCGCGACAGCTTCACCATCCCCAAGGACGAGTACGCCGTCATCGAGACACTCAAGCAACGCGCGAACTTGCTCGCCCAGCCAGCCAAGAAAAGCGAACTGCTGCGCGCCGGTCTGAAGGTGCTGGCAGGGCTGTCGGACGCGGCCCTGCGCAATGCCTTGCAAGCGGTTCCATCCATCAAGACGGGGCGTCCCAAAGCGGAGACCCCAGCCGCCAAGCCCTCGGCAAAAACAGTCCGCAAGCAAGGCAAGTGAGCTGGACAGTACCGGAATGGCCCGGTGATTGCAGGTCAGAGGAATTCCGGGGACTGCACTGTCATGAGCACGGTCTGGCTATGGTCCAGTCTTTGGCGCTGGCGGAGCCACCACACGGCGCCCTTGCGCACGGTGCATTCGGGTGATTGCATTTCCAGCAATTGAGCAATCGCCTGTCCGAGCACAGGCTGATGCCCGATGATCAGCACGGCTCCACGGGCACGCGGCCACTGGGCCAGTTCCAGCAAGTCCTGCACGCTGCCCCCGGGCAGAAGCTCGGCACGCATCTTGAACTTGCGCCCCAAAGCCCTGGCCGTCTGCTCCGTACGCCGAGCCGGGCTTGCGAGCACCCTCAAACCTTCCGGCAATTGCCGGTCCAGCCAGGCTGCCATGCGTGCCGCCTGCTTCTCGCCTCGCGGCGTAAGAGGACGCGCCGCATCATCCACACCATCAGCCGCCTCCTCGGCTTCGGCGTGACGCCAGAGGATGAGGTCCATCACGCCGCTCCCTGATCCTGCAGAGCCGCAGCCGACATGCCGCCGTATCGCACCATCAGTGCATTCTGAGCCCCCTGGCCGGCGATAGGCTGGCTGGCGCGCTCATAGGTTCCATCCGCCTTGAGCATCCAGGCGTCCTTGTCGTCATGAAGATAGGCGACCAGGCATTCGTCCACGATCTGCTGACGCAAAACCGGGTCCGTCACGGGCCAGGCCAGTTCCACCCGCCGCATCATGTTGCGGTTCATCCAGTCGGCGCTGGACAGGTACAAATCTTCCTGGCTGCCTGAGCGGAAATAGAACACCCGTGTGTGCTCCAAAAAACGGCCAATCACCGAGCGCACCCGGATGTTTTCAGTGACTCCTGGCAACTGGGCCGGCAGCATGCAGGCACCCCGCACAATGAGGTCAATCCGAGCACCGCGCTGCCCGGCAAGGATCAGCGCCCGGATCAACGCTTCATCCGTCAGGGCGTTCATTTTGGCCACAATGCGCGCATCTTCTCCTCGGCTGGCTGCCAGCCCCACCTGCTCAATTTTTTCCAGCATGCGGCGGTGCAGGTGAAACGGCGCCAACAGCAGCCTGCGCAACCTGGGTGGGCGATTCTGACTGGCCAGATGGTTGAACACCCCATCCATGTCGGCGGTGGTTTCTTCGTCCGCGGTGAGATAGCTCAGGTCGGTGTACAGGCGCGCGGTGCGCATGTTGTAGTTGCCCGTGGACAAATGGCCATAGCGACGAAGCTGACGCCCCTCCCGCCTGGTGACCAGCAGCATCTTGGCATGTGTCTTGAGCCCCACCACACCGTACACCACCTGGGCACCAATGGATTCCAGCGCTTCAGCCCAGTTGATATTGGCTTCTTCGTCAAAGCGCGCCTTGAGTTCCACCACGGCCATGACCTCCTTGCCGCGGCGCACTGCCTCGGTCAACAGATCCATGAGCTCAGAGTCTGAACCGGTGCGGTAAATGGTCTGCTTGATAACCAGCACCTGGGGGTCATTGACCGCCTCGCGCAGAAAGGCCAGCAAACCGTCAAAGCTCTCGAACGGCTGGTGCATCAAGATATCGCGGTGCCGCAATTGCTCCAGGATGGAAACACCGGGCTGAATCTGCCGCGGCCAGGCAGAACGCCAGGGGGAAAACAGCAACGCGGGATCGTTGACCAGATCCACCAACTGGGTCAGGCGCACCAGATTGACCGGCCCACTGACACGGTAAAGCGCGGCAGCGGGCAATTCAAACTGCTCAAGCAAAAAGTTCGAAAGAAACGCCGAACAGCCGGCAGAAACTTCCAACCGAACCGCCTGGCCATAGTGGCGATGCTGCAAGCCCTGGCGCAGTGCCGTTCTCAGGTTGCGGACGTCCTCTTCATCGAGTGCCAGATCGGAATGGCGGGTCACGCGGAACTGCGAAAACTCGGTGACCTCCCGCCCCGGGAAAAGGTCATGCAGGTGCGCCCGCACGATACTGGAGAGACTGACGAACAAGGCCTCCTTGGGTGCAACCTTCGGCGGCATGCGAACAAGCCGCGGCAAGGCGCGGGGGACCTTGACAATGGCAATTTCGTTTTCACGCCCAAACGCATCGCGCCCCTTGAGTCGCACGATGAAATTCAAGGATTTGTTGGCGACCTGCGGAAATGGATGGGCAGGATCCAGCCCCACGGGAATGAGCAGCGGCCGCACTTCGCGCATGAAATAGTCGTGCACCCAGCGCTTCTGGATAGCTGAGCGCTCACCATGCGGAACAATGCGAATTCCGTGCGCTGCAAAAGCCGGAACCAGGGATTCGTTGTACAGAGCATATTGCCGCGCCACCAGGTCGTGCGCCAAGACCGACAGGGCCTCGAATGATGCTTCGGTGTAGAGACCCTTGGTCTCTCCGTTTTTGGCTGCGGTGATGTGCGGCGCAGCCCTCACCTCAAAGAACTCATCCAGATTGGAAGACACGATGCAAAGATAGCGCAGCCGTTCCAGCAGCGGCACGTCGGTCCGGACAGCCCAATCGAACACACGCTCATTGAAGGCCAGAATGCTGTGGTCCCTGTCCAGAAGCTCCACCACAGAAAGTTGCGCCACCGGTGCTGCGGGCTGCGGATCCAGTATTTCTGCGGCGCCAGAACCCGCTGCGACGACAGGTAGTTTGGCGCGCGATGGGGCCACGGCAGCGTCAGGGGACAGTGGAGACATGGGCACGCAATCAGGGGTTGTACAGACTTTCCCAGTATTCAATACGAATATGACATTCTTGTGTCAATTCATATGGCGCTTTATGTGACAGACATAAGATGCAACAACCCATCTGATCGGGCGGGAACCAGATGCTGAACGAAGAGTTTTGTTGCATTGGCCCAGGTGAAATCCAGCGCCCGGCGACGGGCCTCGTGACGCGGCACAGCCAATGCTGCCTGGCATGCCGAAAGCAGGTCTTCATGCAGAACACCGCCCCTCACGCCTTGTGGATCCAGAGCCCCCAGGACTTCCAGCGGACCATCCACCGGAAACGCCGCCACGGGGGTTCCGCAGGACATGGCCTCCAGCATGACCAACCCAAAGGTCTCTGAGCGGCTGGGAAATACGAACACATCGGCACAGGCATACAGTGCTGCAAGGGATTGCCGATCCAGCAGGCCCACCCACCGCACCTCGGGATAACGCTCCTTCAACCGCTGCTCCAATGGACCCACGCCGCACACAATCTTGGTGCCGGGCATCCTGATCTGCAGGAAGGACTCAATGTTCTTTTCGTACGAAACGCGACCCACATACAGGCTCACGGGATGGGCCAATGCGCCAACCAGGGGGCTGGGTGAAGCCTCCCCCTGAAAAGGGAACGCCTGCGTATCCACACCGTGGGTCCACTGGCGCAAATTGCGAAACCCACGACGCTCCAGCATTTGCAGGACTCCTTGCGTGGGCACCATGATTCCCGAGGACGGACGATGGAAGTGCCTGAACAATGCATAGCCCCATGCCAGCGGAACACGCACGGCTGCATTCAATATTTCAGGAAATCGCGTGTGAAATGCCGTGGTGAAAGCCAGTTTGTGGCGCAGACAATAGCCTCGGGCAGCCCATCCAAGAGGCCCCTCCGTGGCGAGGTGGATGGCGTCCGGCTTGATGGCGTCCATGGCGCGCCCCAAAGACGCTGCCGGTCGAACCGCGAGATCGATGCCTGAATAGCCGGGACAAGGGCGGTTGCGAAACTGGCCTGGGTGAATCACATGGACTTCGTGCCCCAGCCCCTGCAGTTGCTGCACCAACTCCACGAGAGTGGTCACCACCCCATTCACCTGCGGATGCCACGCATCCGTCACCAGAACAATCTTCATGCAACCAATTCCGAGACCGGGGCTAAAGATGGCACCGCGGGCCGGGCAGGCCATTGCAACAACTCCAATCGACCATCGAGATGCTCCACCAGTGCAGTACGGCTCTCGACCCAGTCGCCATCGTTGCAATACAGAATGCCGTCGATCTCCCGCATTTCTGCACGGTGGATATGTCCGCAAACCACGCCATGGTGCCCCCGCCGGCGCGCCTCTGCCGCAACGGCGATCTCGAAGTCCGTTACATAATTGAGCGCTTTTTTCACCTTGCCCTTGAGATAGGCCGACAACGACCAGTATGGCAAGCCCATGCGCGCACGCAACGAATTAAGGTGCCGATTGAGCTTGAGAGTGAACTCATAAAGGTTATCCCCCAGGTAGGCCAGCCACTTGGCACACTGGATAACTCCGTCAAAGTAGTCACCATGGGTGACCCAAAGCTGCCGGCCATCGACCGTCAGGTGCACGGCATCGGCAACCACTTCGATACCACCGAACGAATGGCCGACGAACGCACGGGCAAATTCATCATGATTGCCCGGCACGAACACCACGCGACATCCCTTGCGGGCACTGCGCAGCAGTTTTTGGACCACATCGTTGTGGGCCTGCGGCCAAAACCATCTGCGACGCAGCTGCCACCCGTCCACGATATCCCCCACAAGATAAAGCGTTTCGCTGGGATGGTGCTTGAGAAAATCCAGCAGCGCCGTTGCCTGGCAGCCCGGAGTTCCGAGGTGCAGATCGGAAATGAACACCGCCCGGAAACGGTGCGGCTCGGGCACATGCACGTCACCCGTATGGCTGGCGACTCCCTCCGTGCCCAAGGCTGCGCTCCACGGCCCCAAGGCGTCGAACGCCGTACGCATCAGGCCCCCAGAAAGTGCTTGCGATAGCGGGAGGGCAGGTCGGCAATGCGCATCAGCATCGGCAGGTCGGCCGTATTGAAATCCGGATCCCAGGCCGGCGCCCCCAGAACCCGGGCTCCCAGGCGCAGATAGCCCTTGATCAAGGCAGGTGGCTCGATCAGCAGAGAACCATCGAGCTGCTCTACCGGCAATGGCAGCCGGGGCCGCACATGGAAATCAATGGGCGCCATGTGGGTCTGGCGCAATTGCTGCCAGATGCTGGCAGCTGCATCGCCGCTCACCACGCCGTTGTGCAGCATCGGAATACTGGCGCAGCCAATCATCGTATCGAGCTGGTTGCGCACCATGAAGTCCGCCAGCGCCCCCCACAGGGCCAGAATGACCCCCCCATGGCGATGGTCCGGATGCACGCAACTGCGGCCCAGCTCGACCATGCGGGGACGCAAACTGCGCAAGCGGGTCAGATCAAACTCATTGTCGCTGTAGGTCCCCCCCACACGCTTTGCCTGTGCCGGGGTGAGCACCCGGTAGGTTCCGATCACCTGCTGGCTTGGCACATCGCGCACCAAAAGATGCTCGCAGTAGTCGTCAAACAGATCCACATCGTGGCCCGGCAGGGTCGTTGCCAGCCGGGCGCCCATTTCTGCGGCAAAGACATCGAAGCGCAGTCGCTGCGCCTGACGCACTTCATCAAGGTGCCGCGCCCAACCCACCTGAATATTGCCCTGCACCTGCATCAACGGGGCAACGCTGCTTTTGCCCTCTGTGCGCGCATGCGCCCCCCCGGTTGACGGTGAAGCAGGTAGCAGCGGCAGGTTGGTCAACTCATTCATGGGACGTCTCCGAGGGGCAGGAAAATGGCTTTCTCCGGAAATCGCTACCTATTCGGGCACCGCTTCCTCGCAAAGCAGTGTGAAAGACTCCCGTGACAACGCCATGTC
Source organism: Acidovorax sp. GW823-FHT02H02 (assembly GCF_058797075.1). Classification (NCBI taxonomy): domain Bacteria; kingdom Pseudomonadati; phylum Pseudomonadota; class Betaproteobacteria; order Burkholderiales; family Comamonadaceae; genus Acidovorax; species Acidovorax sp. GW823-FHT02H02. The sequence continues at coordinate 309,430 of NZ_JBXAJH010000004.1, forward strand.
GTTGTCATGTCGATTGCATGACGCATTGCCCACAAACAACGGTGGCACCGGGCAAACGCCGTCCACAAGACGATGCCGGCAACCAGGGATTGCCCTGCAGCCACTCAACATTTGCCACAGGTTCAGCGGCGCACTCAAGAGCGCGAGCGAAATGCCGGAGTACCCTGCTCCTTAGCGCTCAGGAAAACGCTCCGGCGCTTTCCCGCCCTTCAGGCACAAAAACTCAGCCCGCGCGGGCCGCATCGGCCAGCGCCTGCGCGCAGCGACTGGCCATTTGCGCATCACGCGCCTCCACCATCACCCGCAGCAGGGGCTCCGTGCCGCTGGCGCGGATCAGGACGCGCCCGGTGGAACCCAACTCCTGCTCAACAGCCTGAGTGGTCTGTGCAAGCAATTTGTTGGACTTCCAGTCCTGCCCCGGCACCAGGCGGACATTCAAGAGCACCTGGGGATAAAGCACCACGTCAGACAGCATGTGTGCCATGGTTTTCCCATTGCGCACGCATGCCTGCAGCACCTGCAAGGCACTGACGATGCCGTCGCCCGTCGTATGGCGGTCCAGCGCCAACAGGTGGCCCGAGCTCTCGCCACCCAACACCCAGTGGTGGCGTGCCAATTCTTCCAGTACATAGCGGTCGCCCACGCGCGCCCGCACCAACTTCACGCCACGGGCATGCAAAGCGACCTCGACGGCCATGTTGGTCATCACGGTGCCCACCACACCAGGCACATGCTCATCGCGCCCCATGCGATCGGCCGCCATGAGGTACAGCAACTCATCCCCGTTGTACAAACGTCCCGCCGCGTCCACCATCTGCAGCCGGTCGGCATCCCCATCAAGCGCGATGCCATAGTCGGCATGGTTGGCGCGCACCGCCCGTACCAGTGCATCGGGATGGGTGGCCCCCACCTCGTGGTTGATATTGAGACCATCCGGCGCACAACCTATGGTCAGCACTTCGGCACCGAGTTCATGGAACACCTTGGGAGCCACCTGGTAGGCAGCACCATGGGCTGCATCCACCACGATCTTGAGGCCTCGCAAGGACATCGCGTGCGGGACCGTGCTCTTGCAGAACTCGATGTACCGGCCTGCCGCATCGTCCAGGCGGCGGGCTTTGCCCAGGGAGGCCGAATCAGCCCACTTGGGGGGCTCATCCAGTGCGGCTTCCACCGCCAGTTCCCAGGCATCCGGCAGCTTGGTACCCTGGGCGCTGAAGAATTTGATGCCGTTGTCGGGATAGGCGTTGTGGCTGGCGCTGATGACCACCCCCAGACTGGCCCGCTGTGCCCTGGTCAGGTAAGCCACACCCGGTGTAGGTATAGGCCCCAGCAGCACCACATCCACCCCCGCAGAGTTGAAGCCCGACTCCAGGGCGCTCTCCAGCATATAGCCTGAAATGCGCGTGTCCTTGCCAATCAGCACCGTGGGGCGCTCTTCGGCCTGTTTCAATACCCGACCGACGGCATGCGCCAGACGCAATACGAAGTCAGCGGTGATGGGAAACTGCCCGACAGTGCCACGAATGCCATCGGTACCAAAATATTTTTGAGTCATGGAAACGGCTTTGCGCTGATATTGTGAATTTTGAGTCTAGCGCATGGCAAGCCCACCTCCGTCCTGCGACCCCATCGCAGCCAAGTACCCCGCGAGGCGTTGCCAATAGCGCCAGACTGCCCTTACCCAGCCACCACGGGGTCTGACTCCATGGCACGCCAGACCGCCAGTGCCTGCACCGTTTCGCGGACATCGTGCACGCGCACCACGCGGGCGCCGCGCTCCACTGCGAGCAGCGCAGCGGCCACGCTGGGCTGCAGCCGTTGCTCCACGTCCAGGCCCGTCACCGCACCCAGTGATGATTTGCGCGACCAGCCTGCCAGCAACGGATAGCCCGGTGCCAGCAACTCGCGCTGGCGCGCCAGCAGGGCGAAGTTCTGTGCCACTGTTTTGCCAAAGCCAATACCCGGGTCCAGCACAATTCTGGTCTTGTTGACCCCCAGCGCCTGCAGGTCATGCGCTGAAAGCTCTAAAAATGAGAGCACCTGCGGCAATACATCACCCACCATGGGTGCCACCTGCATGGTCTGCGGATCGCCGTGCATGTGCATCAGGCACACACCGCAGTGCGGGTGCCGCGCCACCACCTGCGCAGCTCCGGGCTGGCGCAAAGCCCATATGTCGTTCACGATATCGGCCCCCAGATCGAGCACCGCCTGCATGACCTCGGGTTTGTAGGTATCCACCGAGATCGGCACGCCCAGGCCCACCGCTTCGCGCACCAGGGGGAGTACACGCGCCAGTTCCTCATCGAGACCCACGGCCGGGCTGCCAGGACGGGTGGATTCACCGCCGATGTCGAGGATGTCGGCGCCATCCTTCAAAAGTTGCTCGCAGTGGCGCAGCGCCGCCGCAGTGGATCCATGACGCCCCCCGTCGGAGAAGGAGTCTGGCGTCACATTGACAATGCCCATGGTGTGAGGGCGGGTCAGATCCAGGGTGAATCGGGTGGTTTGCCAGAACATGGGACTCCGGGAAAATGGGTGGTGAAAACAAAAACGGGGCCACAAGCCCCGTTTTGGTAATGAAGGTGCTCCCGCGTCAAGCAACGGTAGGGGCGGGCTCCGTGGTCACAGCGGGCGACCCACCGCTGGGGCCATCGCCGGAGGATGGGGGCGTACGCGGTGTCCAGTCCTTGGGTGGGCGCGGTGCCTTGCCAGCCATGATGTCGTCCAACTGCTCGGTATCAATGGTTTCCCACTCGAGCAGGGCTTTCGCCATGGCGTGCATCTTGTCGCTGTTCTCTTCAATCAGGCGACGGGCCAGGTTGTACTGCTCGTCGATGATGCGGCGCACTTCCATGTCCACCTTTTCCATGGTCTGCTCGCTCATGGTGGTGGTCTTGGTCACCGAACGACCCAAGAACACCTCGCCTTCATTCTCGGCATAGACCATCGGCCCCAAGGCATCGGTCATGCCGTAGCGCGTAACCATGTCGCGGGCGATGTGGGTGGCCCGCTCGAAGTCGTTGCTGGCGCCGGTCGTCATCTGGTTCATGAACACTTCTTCGGCAATACGGCCACCAAAGAGCATGCTGATCTGGTTCAGCATGTATTCACGGTCGTAGCTGTAGCGGTCCTGCGCAGGCAGGCTCATCGTCACGCCCAGGGCGCGGCCACGGGGAATGATCGTGACCTTGTGCACCGGGTCGCACTTGGGCAGCAGCTTGCCGATCAGTGCATGGCCGGACTCATGGTAGGCCGTATTGCGGCGCTCTTCCTCGGGCATGACCATGCTCTTGCGCTCTGGACCCATGAGGATCTTGTCCTTGGCCTTCTCGAAGTCCTGCATTTCCACGGTGCGGGCGTTGCGGCGCGCAGCCATCAGGGCGGCTTCGTTGCACAGGTTGGCCAGGTCGGCACCGCTCATGCCGGGTGTGCCACGGGCGATGATGCCGGCATTCACGTCCTGGCCGATCGGAATCTTGCGCATGTGCACGTTCAGGATCTGTTCGCGGCCGCGGATGTCGGGCAGCGTCACATACACCTGGCGGTCGAAGCGGCCAGGGCGCAGCAGAGCAGCGTCCAGAATGTCGGGGCGGTTGGTGGCAGCGACCACGATCACGCCCAGGTTGGTCTCGAAGCCATCCATCTCGACCAGCATCTGGTTGAGGGTCTGCTCGCGCTCGTCGTTGCCGCCGCCAAGGCCCGCACCGCGCTGGCGGCCCACGGCGTCGATTTCGTCGATGAAGATGATGCAGGGGGCGTTCTTCTTGGCGTTCTCGAACATATCGCGCACGCGGGCCGCGCCGACACCGACGAACATTTCCACAAAGTCCGAACCCGAGATGCTGAAGAACGGCACCTTGGCTTCACCGGCAATGGATTTGGCCAGCAAGGTCTTGCCGGTACCCGGTGGCCCGACCAGCAGCAGACCACGGGGGATGCGGCCACCGAGCTTCTGGAACTTCTGGGGATCTTTCAGGAAGTCGACGACTTCCTTGACCTCTTCCTTGGCTTCGTCACAGCCAGCCACGTCGGCGAACGTGACCTGGTTGGTGTTTTCGTCCAGCATGCGCGCCTTGCTCTTGCCAAAGCTGAAGGCTCCGCCCTTGCCGCCGCCCTGCATCTGGCGCATGAAATACACCCACACGCCGATCAGCAGCAGCATGGGCCCCCAGCTAACCAGCAGGGTCATGAGCAAAGAGCCTTCTTCACGCGGCTTGACGTCGAACTTGACGTTGTTGTTGATCAGATCGCCGACAAGGCCGCGGTCAAGGTAGGTGGCGGTAGTGCGGATCTTGCGGTCATCGTTGGTGACGGCAACGATCTCGGTGCCACCCTGGCCTTCCTGGATCGTGGCGCTCTTGATGCGATTGCTGCGGACTTCCTCCAGGAACTCCGAATAGCCGACATGGCCGGCACTCGCACCGGTGCGGGTGTCGAACTGTTTGAACACAGTGAACAGCACCATGGCGATGACCAGCCACACGGCAATTTTTGAAAACCACTGATTGTTCAAGCAGGACTCCAGTCGCGGGAAAAAACGGTCACGAAGCCGTCACGGCTTACGTATGTCCCATTTTAAGTGTTTCAAGCCTTGGGGGGTCTTATTCCCCCTGCCTGCCATGGACTCAGCACGGACTTTGGCGCCAAATGGCATAAATCATGGCCCCGATCCACCCCACTCAGGCGTTGTTTCTGAGACCCATGCCCACCAGGAAAGTTTCGGAGGACTTGTCTCGTGAGGCCTTGGGCTTGATCGGCTTGACGGTTTTGAAGCTGCGCTTGAACAGCGCCACCAGTTCGCCATAGCCGCTACCATGGAACAGCTTCACCACCAGCGCGCCCTCGGGCTTCAGGTGCTGGCAGGCAAAGTCCACGGCAAGCTCCACGAGATGCGCAATGCGCGCCGCATCGGCCGACTCGATGCCGGACAGGTTGGGCGCCATGTCGGACACCACCACATCCACCGCCCTGCCCTGCAATGCGTCCTCCAGCTGCCGCAATACCTCGGGCTCCCGAAAGTCGCCGTGCAGGAAAGTCACGCCCTCGACGGGCTCCATGGGCAGAATGTCCAACGCAATGATGCAGCCATTGAGCTGCCCGGCCGCCGCCCCTGCAGGTGACAGTCGCCGGCGCACATACTGGCTCCAGGCCCCGGGGGTGGAGCCCAGATCCACGACCGTGTGGCCCGGCTTGATCAACCCCAGCTGCTCGTCGATTTCCTTGAGCTTGTAGGCCGCACGCGCGCGATAGCCGTCTTTCTGGGCCAGCTTGACGTAGGTGTCATTGACATGGTCGTTCAACCAGGCCTTGTTGACCTTCTTGCTTTGGGTTTTAACTTTCATACCGCTCCATTGTCTCTCGACAATCGGCACCGCTGATTGCGTCAAGTGCTCACCACGCGCAACGGGGTGAAGTCGCTCCGCGACGGGCCGCAGACATAATACGGCCATGCCCCAAATTCAACTGACTCCCGCAGAGCGCCGGGAACATCGCGCCAATGCCCACCACCTCGACCCCGTGGTCCTTGTAGGGGGAGATGGCCTGACCGCCGCGGTGCAAAAAGAAATCGATGCCGCCCTGAACGCCCATGGGCTGATCAAGGTGCGCATCTTCAACGATGACCGCACGGCCCGTGAACTGATGTACCAGCAGCTGGCTGCAGAGCTGAACGCGGCCCCCATCCAGCACATCGGCAAACTTCTGGTGCTCTGGCGCCCCCAGCCCGCCAAGGAGCGCACACCGGACGAAGACCGCATGCCCGGCCCGCGCGACGTCAAGGTGCTCAAATACAGCAAACGCGGCGGCCAGCGGCCCGAAATCAAGCAACTGCGCGTGCTGGGCAACCAGCGCCTCACGTCCGGCGGGCAGATCAAGCGGGCAAAAAAGCCCAAGCTGAAGTCGATCAAGAAAAGCCAGGCTGACTGACGCCATGGCCGCACCCACTGCCGCGGCGCAGCAGCGCCATGTGATCTGCATGAAATGGGGCACAAAATACGGCCCCGAATACGTCAACCGGCTGTACGCGATGGTGCGCCGCAACCTCACGGGTGATTTTCACTTCGTTTGCCTGACCGACGACAGCACAGGCATTCGCCAGGAGGTGCATTGCCTGCCGATTCCCGATCTGGACCTGAATCTGGCGCCCGGCGAGCGCGATGGCGCCTGGCAAAAGCTCACCACCTTCGAAGCGGATCTGCATGGCCTGCGCGGCACGGCCTTGTTCATGGACCTGGACGTGGTGGTGGTGGGTAGCCTCGATGGTTTTTTCGAGCAACCCGGCAGCTTTCGCATCATCCGCGACTATGTGCGGCCGTGGCAGTTCGGGCGCATCACCGGCAACTCGTCGATCTACCGCTTCGAACTGGGCGCACACGCCGACCTGCTGGACTACTTCCGCAGCCATATCAACGAGGTACGCTCACAATTTCGCAATGAGCAGGCCTACCTGTCACACCGGCTGCACAGCCAGGGAAAACTGCAGTACTGGCCGCAAGCCTGGTGCCCCAGTTTCAAGTACAGCTGCATTCCCGCCTGGCCCAGCAATTACTGGCGCGAGCCGATCGTGCCTGCAGATGCGCGGGTGGTGATATTTCATGGCGAGTGCAACCCGCCCGACGCCCTCGCCGGCCGCCGCAACAAGCGCTTTCGGCACATGGAGCCCGCGCGCTGGATTGCGCGCTACTGGAACGAATAGCCGCGCCCGACCGGGCGGGCCCTCAAACCCCCACCAAGGGGCGTCCCGTCAGGCGCGCCAGGATCGCCAGCGGACTCGCGGCGGGGTCGTACTCATGGCCGGGGGCCAGGTGCAGGGTCTGCTCCAGCATGTACTGGCCCGACATCACCGCATGCGAAGCCTGGTCGGAAAAACAGATCCAGGTCGATCCGGCAGGAAATGGCACGGTTTCCTGCGTCGCCTCTTTCTGGTAGGCCAGGTCGCGCTTCATGCCATCGTGCAGTTGCAGCATCAGGTGATCGTATTCACTGCGCAGCGACTTGGTCACATGCAGCGCCTGGAGGGCATGGGCCTGCCAGCGCACATAGGGCTTGGCCTTGGGCAGGAAATTGCGCGCCACCGTTTCAAACGGTTCACCCAGCCGCCACACACGGGGCCGGCCCTCGGGATTGACATTGGTGAACACGCGCAAAATGCGCTCACCGTAATTGGGGCGCGATGGAAAGGCGTCCACATGCAGGCGGCGGTCGTCCGCGCGCCACGACTGCACACGCGACTCCACCTGCATGGGCCGAAAGCTCGTGGGCGCCAGGCGCAGCGCGGGCACATAGTCCGGCAGCAGGCCCGAGACCAGCGCCATGGCCTGCTCCCGAAAGCGCCCCACCATCGCCGCCAGGCCCGCCTGCGTTGCCGCGTCGCCCGCCGCCCCTTTCAGGCGGCCCTGGGCATCCAGACTGATGTTGCGTGCGCCCGGGTCGCGGATGTCCGGGCGCAGGTATGTTTTCTCCTCCGGCAGCAGTGCAAAAGCGAGCTGGGGAAAGAACAGCACCTGCCCCCCCTCCACCGCAGTCGTCCAGGCAGGATTACCCTGCAGCCCCTGCCATTGCGTTGTTTCGATGCGTACGACTTGCGAAACCATCACCTGCCTCCCGTTGCGATCACAGAGCCGCGACCAGCCGTCATTGTGGATGACGGGCCGGCAGCGTTCGCCAGAGCGACATGCCTGCACACACCCACTGCACGGCATACGTCACGCTACCCACCGTGTGCCACAGGCGCAAATCCTGCCGGGCGACGATGCGCGGCGCCACGCCAAACTGGGTCAGCAATGCCAGCAGCAGGCCTGCAACTATGAAAACCATAGCCGCTTGCGCCCATGGATATTGGGTCACCTCGCCTTTTGGCCTTGAAACCAGCAGCAACAGCACGCAACACACTACCGTCACCCAGGTCTGGGCGGCAAACAGCCTTGCCGCCATGCCGCCCGCCAGTGCCGGGGTGGGCAAATGGGCAAACAACAACGGCACCACCAGCAGCCCGATGGTCGTCAGACTGCCCCACCAGAGGGCCGCCAGAAAGGCAGGAAGGCGGGTGTGCATGGTGCTTCGGATCACAGGTAGCTGACGGCCACCACTTCATAGCGGCGCACGCCGCCCGGCGCCTGTACTTCCGCCGTGTCACCCTCTTCCTTGCCGATCAGGGCCCGGGCAATCGGGCTGGAGATATTGATCAGGCCTTGTTTCAGATCGGCCTCGTCCTCGCCCACGATCTGGTATTTCACCGTGTCGCCCGAGTCTTCATCCTCCAGTTCGACCGTGGCACCAAACACCACCTTGCCGCCGCCGTCCACGGCACTGGGGTCGATGACCTGAGCAACTGACAGCTTGCCCTCGATTTCCTGAATGCGGCCCTCGATGAAGCCCTGGCGGTCCTTGGCCGCGTCGTAGTCGGCATTTTCGCTGAGGTCTCCCTGCGCACGCGCCTCGGCAATTGCCGTGATCACTGCGGGCCGCTCTATGGTCTTGAGGCGGTGCAGCTCGGCCTTGAGCATTTCAGCGCCGCGCTTGGTAATGGGAATGGTGGCCATTGCGATGAATCTCCGTCAAACAAAGCGGTGGGGGCACGAAGCAACCCCGCCGGTCAGTCACCCGACATGGACAGGAAGCTTCGCTGTCCATGCCTTTGGCGACCCTAAAAAGGAAACCGCCGCACGTTGCCGCGCGGCGGTGTCTGGTCAGGGCAGATTATGCCGCGTTTGCCCGGGTGCCGACCACCATCAGGCGGCCAGCTGGGCGTGCAGTTCCTGCACCGAATACACATCGAGCTTGTCGAGGAACTTCATGCCCTCGACCGCGGCTTCCGCACCAAAGATGGTGGTGAACGTGGTCACGCGCGCCAGCAGCGACGAGGTGCGGATGGCCCGCGAGTCGGCGATCGCGTTGCGGCGCTCTTCCACCGTGTTGATGACCATGGCGATCTCGTCGTTCTTGATCATGTCCACGATGTGTGGGCGGCCCTCGGTCACCTTGTTGACCACCGCCACTGGCACGCCGGCCTCGGCAATGGCCGCCGCCGTGCCCTTGGTGGCCACGAGCTCGAAGCCCATCGCCACCAGGTCGCGGGCAATGGCCACGGCGCGTGCCTTGTCGCTGTTCTTCACGGTGAGAAACACCTTGCCCGAGGTGGGCAGCTTGGTGCCCGCGCCCAGCTGGCTCTTCACGAAGGCTTCGCCGAAGGTCTTGCCCACGCCCATCACCTCGCCGGTGGACTTCATCTCGGGGCCGAGGATGGTGTCCACGCCAGGGAACTTGACGAACGGGAACACGGCCTCCTTCACGCTGAAATACGGGGGCGTCACTTCCTGGGTGATGCCCTGGCTGGCAAGGGTCTGGCCCGCCATGCAGCGCGCAGCCACCTTGGCCAGCTGGATGCCGGTGGCCTTGCTGACGAAGGGCACCGTGCGCGATGCGCGGGGGTTCACTTCCAGCACGTAGATGATGTCCTTGCCATCCACTTCCTGGATGGCGAACTGCACGTTCATCAGGCCCACCACGTTCAGGCCCTCGGCCATGGCGGCCGTCTGACGCTTGATTTCGTCGATGGTGGGCTGCGACAGGTAGTACGGGGGCAGCGAGCAGGCCGAGTCGCCGCTGTGCACGCCGGCCTGTTCGATGTGCTCCATCACGCCGCCGATGAAGGTGACGCCCGCGGAATCACGCACGCAGTCCACATCGCACTCGATGGCGTTGGAGAGGAAACGGTCGAGCAGCACGGGCGAGTCGTTGCTCACCTTGACGGCCTCGCGCATGTAGCGCTCCAGGTCACGCTGCTCGTGCACGATTTCCATCGCGCGGCCACCCAGCACGTAGCTGGGGCGCACCACCAGGGGGTAGCCCAGGGCGGATGCCTTTTCCAGCGCTTCCGGCTCGGTGCGGGCCGTGGCGTTGGGCGGCTGGCGCAGGCCCAACTCGCCCAGCAGCTTCTGGAAGCGCTCGCGGTCTTCGGCCGCATCGATCATGTCGGGGCTGGTGCCGATGATCGGCACGCCTTCGGCTTCCAGGCCCAGGGCGAGCTTGAGTGGCGTCTGGCCGCCGTACTGCACGATCACACCGACCGGTTTTTCCTTATCCACGATCTCCAGCACATCTTCGAGCGTGACGGGCTCGAAGTACAGGCGGTCGGAGGTATCGTAGTCGGTGGAGACGGTCTCGGGATTGCAGTTGACCATGATGGTCTCGTAGCCGTCCTCGCGCATGGCGAGGGCCGCATGCACGCAGCAGTAGTCGAACTCGATGCCCTGACCGATCCGGTTCGGGCCACCGCCCAGCACCATGATCTTCTTGTTGGCGGTGGGCTCTGCCTCGCATTCCGCGACGCCCCCGTAGGTGGCATTTTCGTAAGTGGAGTACAGGTAAGCGGTGTCGGTGGCGAACTCGGCCGCGCAGGTGTCCACGCGCTTGTACACCGGGCGCACGTTCAGCGCACGGCGCGCTTCGCGCACGGCCTTCTCGGTGGTCTTGAGCAGTTTCGCCAAGCGGCGGTCGGAGAAGCCCTTTTGCTTGAGCGTGAGCAGCGTGCCGGCATCGATTGCCGCCAGGGCGCCCGCGCCCTTCTCGGCCACAAGCTTGTCGATATCGAGCTCGATCTTCACGATCTGCTCGATCTGCACCAGGAACCACTTGTCGATCTTGGTGAGGTCAAACACCTCATCGACCGACAGGCCCATGGCAAATGCATCGCCCACGTACCAGATGCGCTCGGGGCCGGGCTCGCCCAGCTCCTTCTCCAGGACTTCGCGGTCCTGGGTCTTCTCGTTCATGCCGTCCACACCCACTTCCAGGCCACGCAGGGCTTTCTGGAAGGACTCCTGGAAGGTACGGCCCATGGCCATGACCTCGCCCACCGATTTCATCTGCGTGGTCAGGCGGCTGTCGGCAGTGGGGAACTTCTCAAAGGCAAAACGTGGGATCTTGGTGACCACGTAGTCGATCGAGGGCTCGAACGATGCGGGCGTGGCGCCGCCGGTGATTTCGTTCTTGAGCTCATCCAGCGTGTAGCCCACGGCCAGCTTGGCCGCCACCTTGGCGATCGGAAAGCCCGTGGCCTTGGAGGCCAGCGCCGAGGAGCGGGAGACGCGCGGGTTCATCTCGATGACGACCATGCGGCCGTCCTGCGGATTGATCGAGAACTGCACGTTGGAGCCACCGGTGTCCACGCCGATCTCGCGCAGCACTGCCAGGCTGGCGTTGCGCAGGACCTGGTATTCCTTGTCGGTCAGGGTCTGCGCGGGAGCCACGGTGATCGAGTCACCGGTGTGCACGCCCATGGGGTCGAGGTTTTCAATCGAGCAGATGATGATGCAGTTGTCTGCCTTGTCGCGAACCACTTCCATCTCGTACTCTTTCCAGCCGAGCAGCGACTCTTCGATCAGCAGCTCGTTGGTGGGCGAGGCTTCGAGGCCGCGCTTGCAGATGGTCTCGAACTCTTCGGGGTTGTAGGCAATGCCGCCACCCGTGCCGCCCAGCGTGAAGCTGGGGCGGATCACGGTGGGGAAACCCACTTGCCTCTGCACCGCCCAGGCCTCGTCCATGCTGTGGGCGATGCCTGAGCGCGCGGAGCCCAGACCGATCTTGGTCATGGCATCCTTGAACTTCAGGCGGTCTTCGGCCTTGTCGATGGCCTCGGGCGTGGCGCCGATCAGTTCGACCTGGTACTTGTCGAGCACGCCGTGGTGCCACAGGTCCAGCGCGCAGTTCAGCGCGGTCTGGCCGCCCATGGTGGGCAGGATGGCGTCGGGGCGTTCCTTGGCGATGATCTTCTCGACCGTCTGCCAGGTGATGGGCTCGATATAGGTGACGTCGGCCGTGGCCGGGTCGGTCATGATCGTGGCAGGGTTGCTGTTGATCAGGATGACCTTGTAGCCCTCTTCGCGCAGGGCCTTGCAGGCCTGCACGCCGGAGTAGTCGAACTCGCAGGCCTGGCCGATGATGATGGGGCCGGCGCCGATGATGAGGACGCTTTTAATGTCTGTGCGCTTTGGCATTATTTTTTCTCCTGGGCCGTGGCCATCAATGCCGTGAAGCGGTCGAACAGGTAGGCAATGTCGTGCGGGCCGGGCGATGCCTCGGGGTGCCCCTGGAAGCAGAAGGCGGGCTTGTCGGTGCGCACCAGGCCCTGCAGCGTGCCGTCGAACAGGCTGATGTGCGTGGCGCGCAGGTTGGCGGGCAATGACTCCAGCTCCACCGCAAAGCCGTGGTTCTGGCTGGTGATGCTGACGCGCCCGTTGTCCAGGTCTTTCACCGGGTGGTTGGCACCATGGTGGCTGTGCTGCATCTTGAAGGTCTTGGCGCCAGAGGCCAGGGCCATGATCTGGTGGCCCAGGCAGATACCGAAAGTGGGAATACCGCTGTCGATGATCTCGCGCACCGCCGTGATGGCGTAGTCGCAGGGCTCGGGGTCGCCAGGGCCGTTCGACAGGAACACGCCGTCGGGGTTCATGGCCAGCACTTCGGCGGCCGGCGTCTTGGCAGGCACCACCGTCAGCCTGCAGCCGCGCTCGGCCAGCATGCGCAGGATGTTCAGCTTCACGCCGTAGTCGTAGGCCACCACATGGAAGCGCGGCGACTCCTGCTTGCCGTAGCCAGAGCCCAGCTTCCACTCGGTCTGCTCCCAGGAATAGGCGGCAGGGGTGGTCACGACCTGGGCCAGGTCCAGGCCCTTCATGCTGGGCGCGGCCTTGGCTGCGGCCAGCGCTGCGTCAACGCGTGCCTGTGTCACGGTTTCGCCGGCCGCCAGGCCGACGATGGCACCGTTCTGCGCGCCCTTGTTGCGCAGCAGGCGAGTCAGCTTGCGGGTGTCGATGTTGGCAATGGCCACCGTCTTGTGGCGCACAAGGTATTGCGAGAGGGTTTCGGTCTGGCGGAAGTTGCTGGCCAGCAGGGGCAGGTCCTTGATGATGAGGCCTGCGGCATGGACCTTGTCGGCTTCGATATCCTCGGTGTTGACGCCGTAGTTGCCGATGTGCGGATACGTGAGCGTCACGATCTGCTGGCAATAGCTGGGGTCGGTGAGGATTTCCTGGTAGCCGGTGATGGCGGTGTTGAACACCACCTCGCCGACGGTGGTGCCCGCATCTGCGGATGAAGCACCGATCGAATTACCGATAAAGACCGTGCCGTCTGCGAGCGCCAGGATGGCGGGCGGGAAGTTTCCCTGTAGAGACAAGAGCACTGGATTCTCCGGATGGTTACGGTCGCCCGGCGCCTGCAGGCCGCTCGCGCAAGGTGTGCCGGCGGCTGCTCTCAGATGGGTTGTTGCTTTGGGTGCGATCGGGCGACGCTGTTGCGAGAAAAGCCCTTGATTATACCCAGCTGAGTCCCGCTTCGAATGCCCTCATGCTGCAATGCGGCATCGAGACAGGGGCTGCAGCACGCCACGCAATGCGCCTCTCCTTCACAACCGACCCAGCCGGCGCGTTCCAAATTTCAGCGCGTGGCGCCACTGGCGTGCAGGCAGATGGCTGCGGCGGCCGCCACGTTCAGGGACTCCTCGCCGCCAGGCTGCGCAATGCGGATACGCCGGGTGGCACGCTCCTCCAGCGCGGGCGACACGCCCTGCCCCTCATGGCCCAGCACCCAGGCGCAAGGCCACGGCAAGGCGGCGCGGTGCAGGAAGTCGCCATCGTGCACATGGGTCACCAGCAGTGGCACCTGAAGCGCCTGGAGATCCTGCACCTCCAGCCCTTCCACGAGATCGAGCGCAAAGTGCGCGCCCATGCCCGCGCGCAGCACCTTGGGCGCCCACAGCGCCGCGCTGCCCTTGAGCGCCGCCACCTGCCGGAAGCCAAATGCCGATGCACTGCGCAGGATGGAACCCACATTGCCGGCATCCTGCACGCGGTCCAGCACCACCGTGGCCACCCCCGTCTGCAACCCCCTCGGCGCGGCGACATCCACCACAAACCCCATGGGCGCCGGTGATTCCAGGCCACTGATGTCGGCAAACAGGGCATCGGCGATCACTACTAGCTTCATAGCTGCTTGCGCATATGCAGCAGGCGCCAGAGGCCAAAAAGACTCCGAAAATACCGCCACCACAGGCCGCACGCCACGCTGCAGGGCCGCGCTGCACAGGTGGTCGCCCTCCAGCCAGACACGGCCCTGCTTGCGGTAGGCCGTGCTGTCCTGCGCCAGCCGGCGCAGGTCTTTGACAAAGGCGTTGTCACGCGAGTGGATCACGGTCAGGGGTGCGGAGGTCATGCGGTGTCCCGTGCGAGCAATGAAATGGCGTGCAGCACCCGGCGATTCAGGCCAGCACCCTGGCCACGGGCGCGAAGCTGTGCCGATGGTGAATGCAGGCACCATGCTCGCGCAGGGCGGCCATGTGCATGGCCGTGCCGTAGCCCTTGTGGCCGGCAAAGCCGTATTGCGGGTACTGCGCATCGACCTGCACGCACCAGCGGTCCCGGTGCACCTTGGCCAGGATGGAGGCCGCCGAAATGGCAGGCACCAGCGCATCGCCCTTGACAATGGCCTCGGCCGGCATGTCCAGCGTGGGCAGCCGGTTGCCATCGACCAGGACCATCTTCGGCTTGAGCCGCAGGCCCAGCACGGCGCGGCGCATGGCCAGCAGCGTGGCCTGCAGGATGTTCAGACGGTCGATTTCCTCGACACTGGCTTCGGCAATGCTGCAGCACAGCGCCTTGGCCCGGATCTCGTCAAACAGGGCCTCGCGCCGTGCAGCGGTGAGCTTCTTGGAGTCGGCCAGTCCGGCGATGGGGTGCAGGTCGTCGAGGATGACCGCTGCGGCCACCACGGGCCCGGCCAACGGGCCGCGGCCAGCCTCGTCTACCCCCGCCACCAGACCCGGGGGATGCCAGGGCAGGCTGGCCTGTTCAGGCGGCAAGGATTTTCTGGATCGCATCGGCAGCCAGTTGAGGGGTGTTGCGTTGCAGGCTTTCGTGCAGCGCCGTGAAGCGCCGCTCCAGGGCCGCGATTTTCTGGGGGTTGCTGCGCCGCGCATCCAGCCAGTCCAACGCTGCCGCGCAAAGCGCTTGCGGCGTGGCCGCATCCTGGATGAGTTCAGGCACCACAAACTCGCGGCAAAGGATGTTGGGCAACCCCACCCAGGGCTGCAACTGCCTGCGGCGCATGAGCCACCAGCTCCAGGGATGCATGTGGTAGCCGATCACCATGGGGCGCTTGAAGAGTGCCGCTTCCAGCGTTGCAGTACCGCTGGCGATCAAGGTGGCATCACAGGCGGCAAGCACGGTGTGGGACTGCCCCGCAATGATCTGCACCGCCCCACCCAGGCCACAGTGGTGGGCGATCTGAACGATCCGGTCACGCAAGGCGGGCACCGCCGGCACGATCAATTTGATGGCGGGTCGCGCTTTCAGCACCAGCGCCGCCGCCTCGAAGAAGGGCTGGGCAATGTACTGAATCTCGGAAGAACGGCTGCCGGGCAGGATGGCCAGCACCTCGTCCGAATCTTGCAGACCGAGTTGCGCCCGGGCAGCAGCGCGGTCTGGCAGCATGGGAATCACACCCGCCAGGGGGTGGCCCACGTACGTGGCCGCAATGCCATGGTGCGCCAGAAGCTCCGGCTCGAACGGGAAAATGCACAGCACATGGTCCGCGCTGCGGCGGATCTTCTCGACCCGGTCAGCACGCCAGGCCCAGATGGACGGACACACGAAGTGCACCGTCTTGATGCCGGCAGCACGCAAGTCGGCCTCCAGCCCCAGATTGAAGTCGGGGGCGTCCACACCGATGAAAACATCGGGACGGTCCCTGAGCAAACGCTCGCGCAGCTGTTTGCGGATTCGGAGCAACTCCCGCAGCCGGCGCAGCACTTCCATGCTGTAGCCATGGACGGCCAGCTTCTCGCTGGGCCACCAGGCCTCAAAACCACGCCGCTGCATTTGCGGACCACCAATGCCGCAGGACTGCAACTGTGGCCAGTGGGCCTGCATTCCGTCGATCAGCAGGCCTGCGAGCAGATCGCCCGAAGTCTCGCCCGCCACCATGGCGACGCGGGGGGAAATACTCATGGGAGCCCCTCAGCGCGCAATGCCGCGCGTGGAGGCATCCAGAAAGGCCAGCACCAGCGCGATGTCGGCGCTGGCTTCCGGATGGGTGAGCGGCAACTCGGCGATGGCGGTGCGGGCAGACTCCAGGGTCAGCCCCTGCCGGTACAGAACGCGATGCATCTGCTTGATGCCAGCCATCCGCGCAGCCGAAAAACCACGGCGACGCAGGCCTTCGAGGTTCAGGCCGCGCACAGCCAGCGGGTTGCCGTCCACCATCATGAAGGGCGGAACGTCCTGCGAGATATGGCTGGCAAAACCGGCCATCACATGCGCGCCCACTTTCACAAACTGGTGAATGCCCGTGAGCCCGCCGATGATGGCCTGGTCCGCCACCTGCACATGCCCCGCCAGGGTGGCGTTGTTGGCCAGGATGGTCTGGTTGCCCACCACACAGTCGTGCGCGATGTGCACGTAGGCCATGATCCAGTTGTCATCGCCTATGGTCGTCACGCCCTTGTCCTGGGTGGTTCCCAGGTTGAAGGTGCAAAACTCGCGGATGGTGTTGCGGTCTCCGATGACAAGCCGTGTGGGCTCGCCCGCGTACTTCTTGTCCTGCGGCGCGGCACCGAGCGATGCAAACTGGAAAATGCGATTGTCCGCACCGATGGTGGTGCGCCCTTCGATCACGCAATGCGGCCCCACGGTGGTGCCGGCACCGATGGAAACATCAGGGCCTATCACGGTGTACGGCCCCACCGTCACGGAGGGATCGATGCGGGCACCCGCCTCGACAATGGCTGTGGGATGAATATTGCTCACGGTCCAACAGGTCTGAACAGTTTGGTCAGTCAGCCTACGCTGCGCATGGTGCACATGAGTTCGGCTTCGCAAGCCACCTCGTCGCCCACGCTGGCCACGCCCTTGAACTTCCAGATGCCGCCGCGCACGCGGTCGATGGTGATGGACAGGATCAGCTGGTCACCCGGCTCCACAGGGCGCTTGAAACGCGCGCCGTCGATACCGACAAAATAATAGATGTTGTTTTCATCGGGCACCTTGCCCATGGCATCAAAAGCCAGCAGGCCTGCGGCTTGCGCCAAGGCTTCAAGGATCAACACACCGGGCATCACGGGACGGCCGGGGAAATGCCCCATGAAATAAGGCTCGTTGAACGTGACGTTCTTGATGGCCTTGATGCGGGTGTTGCTCTCAAGCTCGATCACCTTGTCTACCAACAGAAACGGGTAGCGGTGGGGCAGCTGCTTGAGAATTGCGTGGATATCCATCATCGAGTTGTTCTTCCGTTCATGCTGCCTTCAGGGCCTGCTCCAGCGCCTTGATGCGCTCGCGCAGGCTGTGCAGTTGTTTGAGTGTCGCAGCGTTCTTTTCCCAGCGGGCATTGTCGTCGATGGGGAACATGCCGGTGTACTGGCCCGGCCTGTTCAAGGAGCGTGTGACCACCGTGCCCGCGGAAATATGCACGTTGTCGGCCAATTCCAGGTGGCCCAGCACAATCGCGCCCCCACCAACGGTGCAATGCGCTCCAATGGTGGCGCTGCCCGCGATGCCCACACACCCGGCCATCGCAGCATGCTTGCCGATGTGCACGTTGTGGCCCACCTGGATCAGATTGTCGAGTTTCACCCCGTCTTCGACCACCGTGTCCTGCAGCGCACCGCGATCTATGCAGGTGTTGGCACCGATCTCGACATCGTCGCCAATGCGCACGGCGCCCAGTTGCTCGATCTTGATCCATTGCCCGTTTTCTGGTGCAAAACCAAATCCGTCGGCCCCGATCACCACGCCAGCGTGCACGATGCAGCGCGCACCGATGTGGCAATCTGCACCCACCGTCACGCGCGACTTGAGCACCGTGCCTGCGCCAATGCGGGCACCGCGCTCGACAACGCACAGCGGACCGACCGAAGCGCTGGGATGCACCACGGCGGTCGCATCCACCACGGCGCTGGGGTGCACACCGGCTGGCACGGCTTCGCCATGGCGCTGCCGCCAAAGCTGCGTCACCCGGGCGAAATAGACATAGGGGTTGTCCGCCACGATGCACGCGCCGCGCGCCAGCGCAAGCTCGCGCATGGCAGGCGCCACAATGACGCAGGCCGCCCGGGAGGCGGCCAGTTGCTGCTGATAACGCGGGTGGCTCAGGAAACTGATGTCTCCTGGCCCGGCGGTTTCGAGCGGCGCAATGCGAAGAACCTCGGTTTCCCGCTGCCCCCCTTCCAGCGATCCGCCCAGCGCATCGACAATGTTCCCGAGGAGCAAACTCACGCGCCACCCACCCTGAGCCGCAGCTTATTTGCCAGCGGCATTCAGCGCCTTGATCACCCGGTCGGTGATGTCGTGCTTGGGATTGATGTACACAGCTTCCTGCAGGATGACGTCGTACTTCTCCGCCTCGGCCACTTGCTTGACCACCTTGTTGGCGCGCTCCAGAACCTGTGCGAGCTCTTCGTTCTTGCGGGCATTCAGGTCTTCCTGGAACTCACGGCGCTTGCGCTGGAATTCACGGTCCTGGTCCACCAGCTGGCGCTGGCGGGTGGTGCGCTGGCTCTCGGCCATGGTAGGGGCCTCGCGCTCGAATTTCTCCGTCGCCGTCTTCAAGGTGTTGCCCATGTCGATGAGCTCTTTCTCGCGACGGGAAAACTCCTGCTCCAGCTTGGCCTGGGCCGCCTTGGCGGTGGTGGCTTCGCGGAAGATACGGTCGGTATTGACAAAACCGGCCTTGAATTCTTGTGCCTGCAGCGCAGGAGCAGCCACGGCCAGTGCGCTCAGCAGCAGACCCAGAGTGAAATGGCGGGAAAGGGATTTCATTAGAAGGACGTACCAATCTGGAATTGAAGTTTCTGGATTCTATCGCCGGCGAACTTGCGCACCGGCTGCGCATAGGCAAGACGCAGCGGACCCAGGGGGGAAATCCAGCTCAGGCCCACACCTGCGGATGCACGCATGTCATTAAAACTGACTTTGTCATCTTCGCCATACACATTGCCCACATCCACGAAAGTGAAAATGCGCAGCGTGCGGTCATTGCCGGCCCCCGGGAAAGGCGCCATCAACTCGGCATTGAGCGTGACTTTCTTGGGTCCGCCCAAGGAAGCGCCCGTGACATCGCGCGGCCCCAGTGTGCCCTGATCGAAACCACGCACGGAACCCAGACCACCGGAATAAAAATTCTTGAACACCGGGAACGGCCGACCGTTCATGCCCTTGCCGTAGCCCAGTTCGCCATTGAAGGCCACCGTGAAACGTTTGTTCAGCGGGATGTACTGCTGGTACTGGTAGTTCGCCCGCAGATAGCGCGCATCACCTGCCACAGACCATTCGGAATTGAGCCGCTGATAACGCCCCGAATTGGGTGCCAGCGCACTGTCGCGGTCATCGCGCGACCAGCCAATGGTCAGGGGGGCGGCGATGCTGCTGCTTCCATAGGTGTCCGCGTAGGCCAGGTAAGCGGCCGGTATGAGGGTGCCTGCCTTGATCTTGATCTGCTCCACCCCGCCACCGAAGAACACGGTGTCGGTTTCGCTGAAGGGCACCCCGAAACGAATGGATGCACCCGTGGTGACCAGCTGGTAATTGCCACCCTGATGGTCATAGGGCTTGTCGGTACGGTAGTAGAGATCCATCGTACGGGAAATGCCATTCTGGGTGAAATACGGATTGGTGGTGCTGAACACCAAGGTGCGGCGGTACTTGCTGGTGTTGACATCCACCCCCAGATAGTTGCCGGAACCGAAAACGTTTTCCTGCTTGATGGAAAAGGACAAGGCCACCTTTTCAGCGCTGGAAAAACCGGCGCCCAATTGCAGTGACCCAGTGGGCTTCTCGGCCACATTGATCACGAGGTCGACCTGGTCTGGCGATCCGGGCACTTCCTGGGTTTCGATGCCCACCTCGGTAAAGTAGCCAAGCCGGTCCACGCGGTCGCGCGACAGGCGGATCTTCTCGCCGTCATACCAGGAGGCCTCGTACTGTCGGAATTCACGGCGCACGACTTCATCACGGGTGCGGTTGTTGCCGCTCACATTGATGCGCCGCACATACGCGCGGCGGGCCGGTTCGGCCTGCAGCACCAAGGTCACGCGGTTGTTTTCGCGATCGATGTCGGGCACCGCCTCGACGCGCGCGAAGGCAAAACCGAAACGCCCAAAATATTCGGAAAAAGCCTTGGTCGTTTCAGTGACCTGATCGGCGTTGTAGGGCTCCCCCGGGCGAATGGTGACCAGCGACTTGAACTCGTCGTCGCGGTCGAGGTAATTGCCTTCGAGCTTGACCCCCGACACCACGAAACGCTCGCCTTCGGTGACATTGACCACAATGGAGATGTCCTGCTTGTCGGGCGAGATGGCCACCTGGGTGGAGTCCACGCGAAACTCCAGATAGCCGCGCTGCAGATAGTAGGAACGCAGGGTCTCCAGATCGGCGTTGAGCTTTGCACGGGCATAGCGGTCCGACTTGGTGTACCAGCTCAGCCAGCCGCCGGTGTCCTGGTCAAAGAGCCCCTTGAGCGTGGACTCGCTGAACGCCTTGTTGCCGACAATGCGCACTTCCTTGATGCGTGCAGGCTCGCCCTCCACCACCGTGAAGGTGAGATTGACACGGTTGCGCTCAATCGGCGTCACAGTGGTCACCACTTCGGCGCCGTACAGGCTCTTGTTGATGTACTGGCGTTTGAGTTCCTGCTCTGCCCGGTCGGCCAGCGCCTTGTCATAGGGACGCCCTTCGGTGAGCCCCACGTCGCGCATGCTCTTCTTGAGGGCCTCCTTGTCGAACTCCTTGGAGCCTGCAAAATCGACATCTGCAATGGTGGGGCGCTCTTCCACCACCACCACCAGCACATTGCCGGTGGCTTCCAGCCTCACATCCTTGAACAATCCCAGACCAAACAGTGCCCGGATGGCGGCCGCGCCCTTTTCATCGTTGTAGTCATCGCCCACCCGCAGCGGCATGGAAGCAAAAATGGTCCCAGGCTCCACACGCTGCAGCCCTTCCACCCGGATGTCCTGCACCTTGAAGGGCTCCAGAGCCCAGGCCGCATTGGCGACAAAAACCATGGCGGCAACGGCCGCTGCAGTACGCACGCCCAGGCGATTGATGTGTTTTTTCATGAGTGAAGCGGAGGCCGCAGACGCAGGGGAAAGCGGCAAAAAGGTTAGCCAAATAGCCGGGTGATATCGTTGAACAGGGCAATGGACATCATGAGAAGAAGCACTGCCACGCCACCGCGCTGCAACTGCTCCATCCAAGCATCCGACACCTTCCTGCCGGTCACACCCTCCCAAAGATAATACATCAGGTGCCCCCCATCGAGGACTGGCAAGGGCAGCAGGTTCAGCACGCCCAGACTCACGCTGATGAGCGCCAGGAACACCAGGTACTGCGTGAAACCCATGCTGGCCGAGCGGCCGGCATAGTCGGCAATCGTCAAGGGTCCACTGAGGTTTTTCAGGGACGCCTGACCCAGCACCATGCGGCCCATCATGCGAAGCGTCAGGACGGACACGTCCCAGGTACGCACAACGCCATTCCACAAGCCCTCCACCGCACTGTGCTGCACGATCACCAGCTCAGGCGGTGCGCCCACATAGGCACCGATGCGGCCCACACTGCCACCCTGCTCCTTCTGGACATCGGGCATGACATCCACGGTGATCTGCTGGCCACCGCGATCGATACGCCAGGGTTGCACCACGGCCGCCTCGGCGCGCACGGACTGGCGAATCAGTTCGCGCAGCTGCTGGCCATCCACCACCTCTGCCGCGCCAATCCGGAGCACCACATCGCCCTGGCGAAGCCCCGCGCGCTGCGCAGCACCGCCGGCCATAATTTCACCCAGCACCGGACGCGTCCAGGGCCCCAGAAGCCCCACCTTGCGAAACAGTTGCGCATCGGCCTCGCGCGTGTCGAGCTGCGCCATATCCAGCAACACCTCCCGGTGCATGGCACCGGGTGTTGGCTCGACCTCCAGCCGGACCCTTTCGCCTTCCAGCGCGCCGCGGGTCAACAACCAGCGCAAGTCCTCGAAAGAACGCACGGGCTCCAGTTCGTTCGCCCCCAGGGCCGCGCTGTGCACCAGTTCACCGCCGCGCAAACCCGCAGCCTGCGCCACCGAACCTGCCACGGGACTGGCCAGCAGCGCCCTGGGTTCCTGGACCCCGATCCAGTTGACCGCTGAATACAGCAACACGGCCAGCAGCAGATTGGCCAGTGGACCTGCCGCCACGATGGCCGCACGCGAGCGCAGGGGCTGGGTATTGAACGCAAGATGGCGCTCAGCCTCGGGCACGGGTGCCTCGCGCTCATCGAGCATGCGCACATAGCCCCCCAACGGGAACGCACTCAGCACAAACTCGGTGGCTGAACCCTTGGGTTGCCAGCGCAGGAGCGGCTTGCCAAAACCCACAGAAAACCGCAGCACCTTGACGCCACAGGCCACCGCCACCCGGTAATGCCCATACTCGTGCACTGCGATCAGCACACCCAGGGCAACAACGAACGCGACAAGGGTCAACAGCATGCAATGGCTCCGTGAATCAACCGCATTCAGCCGGCCAGACGGCCAACAACCTGCTCGGCCACACTGCGCGCCTGGGCATCCAGGGCCAGCAAGGCCTTGAGTGAATCGGGGTTGGAGGGAGCAACCGCTTCCAAAGTTGCAAGATTGAGATGGTGTATCTGATCGAAACGGATGCGGCGCTCCAGAAACGCCGCCACGGCCACCTCGTTGGCCGCATTCAGCACCGCCGTCGTGCCCTGCGGGGCCGCCAGGGCGTCCCACGCCAGCTGCAGCCCAGGGAAGCGGTCACGATGCCCATGGTCGTCAATGGCCTCGAAGGTCATGGCGGAAAGCGCGTGGAAATTCAGCGCCGCAGCCCCCGACTCGACCCGCTCGGGCCAGGCCAGGCCGTACGCGATGGGAACACGCATGTCCGGGGTGCCCAGTTGCGCCACCACCGAAGTGTCCCGGTACTGCACCATGGAGTGGATGATGCTTTGGGGGTGGATCACCACATCCAGCTGCGACGGAGCCAGGCCAAACAGATAGCGCGCCTCGATGACTTCGAGTGCCTTGTTCATCATGGTGGCCGAATCCACCGAAATCTTGCGCCCCATGTTCCAGTTGGGATGGGCGCAGGCCTGCTCCGGCGTGACATCGCGCAGCGTGTCGGGCGACCGGGTGCGAAACGGCCCCCCGGAGGCGGTCAGAATGATTTTCTCGACCCGCTGGCCCCAGGTGGCGGCATCTTCGGGCAAGGACTGGAAGATGGCCGAATGCTCACTGTCGATTGGCAGCAACGTGGCCGCCCCTTCGCGCACCGCGTCCAGAAACACGTCCCCCCCCACGACCAGCGCCTCCTTGTTGGCCAGCAGCAGGCGCTTTCCGGCCCAGGCCGCCGCGAGACAAGGCGCCAGCCCCGCCGACCCGACAATGGCCGCCATGACCGTATCCACCTCCTCGTTGGAGGCTATTATTTCAAGAGCATCAGGGGATTGAAGAACGTGCGTTTTTAGCCCATTTGCCTTGATTTTCTCCGCCAGCAAACGGGCATGGGGTGCACTGGCCATCACGGCAAAGCAGGGCCTGAATTGCGCGCACTGCGCCAGCATCAGGTCCACCTGGGTGGCTGCGCTGAGGGCAAACACCTCGAATCGATCCGGATGGCGCGCCACCACGTCGAGCGTGCTGGTACCGATAGAGCCTGTAGAGCCCAGAACAGTGAGTCGTTGTTTCATAGGGGTGTCGTCAGGCGCGTCAGCATCAGGGCCAGAGGAAGCGTGGGCAACAAGGCATCCACGCGGTCCAGTACCCCGCCATGCCCCGGCAGCAGGCCACTGCTGTCTTTCACACCCGCACTGCGCTTGATCAGCGACTCCACCAGATCACCTGCCACACTCATGGCCACCATGAACAGGACCGAAATCACCAGCAGCCAACCCCCCTGCTGCGCCAGGCGGCTATAAAAACTGGGCACTGCGGCCTGCCAGTAGGTATCTGCGGCAACCCAGGCAAATGCCAGCACGACCACGCCCGCCAGCCCGCCCCACACCCCTTCCCAGCTCTTGCCGGGACTGATGGAAGGCGCCAGTTTGTTCTTGGTGAAACGCAAACCAAAGGCACGGCCGGCAAAGTAGGCAAAGATATCGGCCACCCACACCAGAACCAGCACCGACAGCAGAAAATTGACGCCCAGATGGCGGGCCTGCACCACGGCCAGCCAGGCGAGCCAAAGTGCCAGCACCCCGGCCACCAGCCGAACGCCCGCAGGAATGCGGGGCCAGCCCGGCACGCCGGCGCGCAACAGCCAGGCAGCGCACAGCACCCACAGGCCGCCACCAACGATCCACAGGGCGGTCAGGGGCCGATCAATCCAGCCCAGCACCCACGACGCTGCACATAGGGCAACGCAGGCGGCGCCCACGGCCAGCGAACCTGCCTGGCCAAAACCGCTCAGGCGCCCCCACTCCCATGCGCCGGCAGCCATGAGCACCAGCACGACCAGCGTGAATGGCACCGCGGAGGGATAAAAGAGCGCGGGCAGCAGAATGGCCAGCAGGACAAGAGCGGTGATGACACGCTGTAGAAGCATGGGGCCTATTCAGCCGAGCACCGGGACGGGATGCGCGGTCAGGATCTGTTCGGAGGTTTTGCCAAAACGGCGCTCGCGTGCACTGAAGGCGGCAATCGCCTCGTCCAGTGCCGACTCGTCGAAATCCGGCCAGAGCCGGTCGCTGAAAAACAACTCGGAGTATGCAGCCTGCCACAACAAAAAGTTGCTGATCCGCATTTCGCCCCCGGTGCGGATCACCAGGTCCGGGTCGGGCACATGGGCCAGGCCCATCGCGCCATTCAGGCTGGCCTCGGTGATGGGCTCGCCGCGCGCGGCCAGCGACGCAGCGGCCTGGGCGATGTCCCAGCGGCCGCCGTAGTTGAAGCACACGTTGAGCACGAGGCGGGTGTTTTCCGCTGTGGCGGCCTCCGCCTGCGCCAGACCGTCACGCACCTTGGGCGACAGACCCGCGCGCTCGCCCACAAAGTACAGGCGAACGCCGTCTTTTTTGAGCTGCGGCACCTCGCGCGCCAGCGCCATCGCCAACAGTTCCATGAGGCCAGAGACCTCATCGACCGGACGGTTCCAGTTTTCGGATGAGAACGCAAAGACGGTCAGCACGGCCACGCCCCGCTGCACGCAAGCGCGTGCGCAGCGGCGCAGCGAATCAACCCCTTGCTTGTGGCCCGCCAGGCGCGGCAGGAAGCGGCGTGTAGCCCAGCGGCCGTTGCCATCCATGACGATGGCAATGTGGTGTGGCACCACCTTTGGTTCAGACATGTAGAACGATCAGGCCCGTCAATGGACGGCTCAGACCGCCATGATTTCCTGTTCTTTGCCCGCTACCAGAACATCGATTTCGGCGATGTGCCTGTCGGTGAACTTCTGCACTTCGGCTTCGGCGCGCTTCTGGTCGTCTTCCGATGCCAGCTTGTCCTTGACCAGCTTCTTGACGGATTCGTTGGCGTCACGGCGCAGGTTGCGCACGGCGATCTTGGCGCTCTCGCCTTCATTGCGCGCCAGCTTGGTCATTTCCTTGCGGCGCTCTTCGCTCATGGGCGGCATGGGCACCCGGATCAGATCGCCCATGGACGCAGGGTTCAGCCCCAGATCGCTTTCGCGGATGGCTTTTTCGATCTTGGCGCCCATGCCCTTTTCCCAGGGCTGCACGCTGATGGTGCGCGAGTCGATCAGGGCCACGTTGGCCACCTGGCTCAGGGGCACCATGGAGCCGTAGTACTCCACCTGCACCGTGTCGAGCAGCGCAGGATTGGCACGGCCGGTGCGGATCTTCTGCAGGTTGTTCTTGAATGCTGTGATGGACTGGTCCATCTTGGTTTCGGCAGTCTTCTTGATGTCGGCAATCGTCATGTTTTCTCCTGGGGCCGACCTGCATCCGGTGCAGGTCCATCCATCGTGATCAAGCGTAAACCAATGTACCTTCGTCTTCACCCATCACCACGCGCTTCAAGGCGCCATGCTTGATGATGGAGAACACCTTCACCGGCAGCTTCTGGTCGCGGCACAGGGCAAAAGCGGTCGCATCCATGATGCCCAGATTGCGGGACATGGCCTCGTCGAAGCTGAGCTTGGTGTAGCGCGTGGCCGAAGGGTCCTTCTGGGGGTCGGCAGTATAAACGCCGTCCACCTTGGTGGCCTTGAGCACCAGCTCGGCGCCGATCTCTGCACCGCGCAGGGCAGCGGCGGTGTCGGTGGTGAAGAAAGGATTGCCCGTGCCCGCAGCAAACACGACGACCTTGCCCTCTTCGAGGTACTGCAAGGCCTTGGGGCGCACGTAGGGCTCAACCACCTGCTCGATGGCGATGGCAGACATCACACGCGCCACCAGGCCCTGCTTGTTCATGGCGTCAGCCAGAGCCAACGCGTTCATCACGGTAGCCAGCATGCCCATGTAGTCGGCGGTGGCCCGGTCCATGCCGACCGAGCCACCCGCGACGCCACGGAAAATATTGCCCCCACCGATCACCACCGCCACCTGGACGCCCAGGCGGGTGACCTCGGCGATCTCCTCCACCATGCGAACGATGGTGGTGCGGTTGATGCCGAAGGCATCATCCCCCATCAGCGCCTCACCAGACAGCTTGAGCAGAATGCGCTTGTGGGCTGGTGCAGCGTGGGACATGGGGATTTTCTCCGGTGATAGGAACGGGGCTTTGGGGATAACGGAAACGATCAGGCGGCAGCCTTGGCAGCAGCCACTTGCGCAGCCACTTCGGCGGCGAAGTCGTCCACCTTCTTCTCGATGCCTTCACCCACGACATACAGCGTGAAACCCTTCACGTTGGTGCTGGCAGCCTTGAGCATCTGGGCCACGGTCTGCTTGCCGTCGGCAGCCTTCACGAAGACCTGGTCAGCCAGCGAGACCTCCTTGAGGTACTTCTGCACAGCGCCGTCGATGCGCTTGGCGGTGATTTCCGCGCTTTGCGCAGGCTTGCCGGCAGCCACCAGCTCCTTGTTGGCTTCGTCGGCCTTGCCTTCGGCAACCGAACGCTCCTTGGCGATCAGTTCGGCAGGCACGTCGGCGCTGGTCAGCGCCACGGGCTTCATGGCAGCCACATGCATGGCCACATCCTTGGCGGCAGCTGCGTCACCGTCGAACTCGACGACCACGCCGATGCGCGAACCGTGCAGGTAGGCAGCCAGATTGGAGCCGCTGAAGCGCTTGAAGCGGCGGAACGACATGTTCTCGCCGATCTTGCCGATCAGGCCCTTGCGCACGTCTTCCAGCGTGGGGCCGAAGCTGTCTTGCTCGTAGGGCAGCGCGCCCAGGGCTTCGATGGTGGCGGGGTTGTGCTCGGCCACCAGTTTGGCGGCGGCGTTGGCCATGGCGATGAAGCTGTCGTTCTTGGAGACGAAGTCGGTTTCGCTGTTGACTTCGATCAATGCACCCAGGTTGCCGTTGATGAAGCTGGCGACCACGCCTTCGGCAGTGACGCGCGAAGCGGCCTTGCCAGCCTTGGTGCCGAGCTTGACACGCAGCAACTCTTCGGCTTTGGCCATGTCGCCGTCGGCTTCGGTCAGGGCCTTCTTGCATTCCATCATGGGAGCGTCGGTCTTGCCACGCAGTTCAGCCACCATGCTTGCGGTAATTGCAGCCATCTTTATTCCTTCAGTATTCAGTTCAGTCAGTTCAGATTCGGGCTAAAAAAAAGGGGGCTCACCAGGGGCCCCGCTTTTATCCGCGATACATCGCGCAGCCGGGACTTCAGGCAGCGGACTCTTGCACTTCCACGAATTCGTCGCCACCTTCAGGAGCAGCCGCCTTGGCCACTTCGTTCACGGCGTTCGCACGGCCTTCGATGATCGCATCAGCGATGCCACGGGCGTACAGCGTCACAGCCTTGGCCGAGTCGTCGTTGCCGGGGATCACGTAGTCGATGCCTTCGGGCGAGTGGTTGGTATCCACCACGCCGATCAGCGGGATGCCCAGCTTCTTGGCTTCGGCCACGGCGATCTTGTGGAAACCCACGTCGATGATGAAGATCGCGTCGGGCAGGGCTGCCATATCCTGGATGCCGCCGATGTCCTTTTCAAGCTTGGCGATTTCGCGGCTGAACGTCAGCTGCTCTTTCTTGCTCAGGCTGTCGAGGCCGGTTTCGAGCTGGGCCTTCATGTCCTTCAGGCGCTTTATCGAGGTCTTGACGGTCTTGAAGTTGGTCAGCATGCCGCCCAGCCAGCGCTGGTCCACAAAGGGCACGCCAGCGCGCTGTGCTTCGGTGGCCAGGATTTCACGGGCCTGGCGCTTCGTGCCGACCATCAGGATCGTGCCGCGGTTGGCAGCCAGCTGCTTGGCGAACTTCTGGGCTTCCTGGAACAGTGGCAGCGACTTTTCCAGGTTGATGATGTGAATCTTGTTGCGATGGCCGAAGATGTAGGGGGCCATCTTGGGGTTCCAGAAGCGGGTCTGGTGACCGAAGTGGACACCGGCTTCCAGCATTTCGCGCATGGTAACGGACATAAAAATACTCCAAAGGTTGGGTCTAAAATCCAGCCCCAATACTTGCGCCGCCGTGCATCTGCACGAAGACGCAACACCTTGACAGGGCTGGTTTGCGATTGGTTTTGCCGCCTTCGCAGCGCATACACCACCGAAGGCATTGCACGTGCCGCGGCTCTCAGCAAAACCCAAAGATTCTAGCACAGCCATGCTTATTGACCTCACCTCCACCCGCCAACGCCTGCAGGACGGCCCCCACACCGCCACAGCGGAACTGGAGCAGTGCCTGGATGCGGCGCAGTCTGCCGCCTGCGGCCATGCCTTCTTGCGCCTGATGCCGGAGGCGGTGCGCACCATCGTGGTGCAAGGCGATCCCCTCCGGCTGCCGCTGGCCGGGCTTTCCGTGTCGGTCAAGGACCTGTTTGACATCGCCGGCCAGCCCACCACCGCCGGCTCCACGGCCCTGGCCGACGCGGCGCCGGCGCCGCACGATTGCCCCGCCGTCGCCCGCCTGCGCTCCGCCGGCGGCACGGTCATCGGCCGCACGAACATGGTGGAATTTGCCTTCTCGGGTGTCGGCGTGAATCCGCACTTCGGCACGCCTGCAGCATGGGATGGGCGCTTTGGCGCGTTGCCGGGGGCGCCGAGAATTCCCGGAGGCTCGTCCTCGGGCGCGGCCGTATCGGTGGCTACTGGCGCGGCCTTTGTGGGCCTGGGCTCGGACACAGGCGGCTCCATCCGCATTCCCGCGGCGCTCAACGGCATCGTGGGCTTCAAGAACACGGCCCGGCTGGTTCCCACGGCGGGCGCCATTCCATTGTCCACCACGCTGGATACGGCCTGCGCCATGACGCGCAGCGTGCGCGATGCCATCGTGGTGCACGAGGTGCTGGCCGCGCGACGCGTCACGCGCAGCCCCGCTCCCCTGCGTTGGTGGCGTCTGGCCGTGCCATCCACCACCTTCCTCGACAACCTGGATGCCACAGTGGCGCGGGCATTCGGCCGCACGCTGGATACCTTGCGCCAAGCGGGCGCCCACATTGAAGAAATCGACCTGCCGCTGACGGCCGAACTTGGGCCCATGCAGGCGGGCGGCAGCCTGTCGGCGGCAGAAAGCCATGCCTGGCACCGCCGCCTGCTGGCACGGCAGGCGGCGCAATACGATCCACGGGTGCGCAGCCGCATCGAGCGTGGCGCCACCATGGCGGCCGCAGACTACATCGATCTGCTGCAGGCCCGCCAGAACTGGATAGCCCGCATGGAAGCCGCACTGGCCCCCTACGACGCCCTGCTCTCGCCCACGGTGCCGATGGTGGCGCCCCCCATCGCCGAGGTGGCGCCCGGCGCCAAGCACGATGCCGAGTTCTTCCGCATCAACGCCCTGCTGCTGCGCAACACCAGCGTGGTGAACATGCTCGATGGCTGTGCGCTGTCGCTGCCCTGCCATGTGGCCGGGGAACTCCCGGTCGGGCTGATGGTCTGGCACGCTGCCTTGCACGACGACGCGGTACTCAACGTGGGCCTGCAGATCGAGCAGATACTACAAAAATAATAGCTGTCAGCGCTTTACCATCAAGCGCTAGAGAAAAAACATTCAAATTCATGAAAATCGCCATCGTGGGCGCCGGCATTGTCGGCGTGTCCACCGCATACGAGCTGGCCCATGACGGCCACGAGGTCACCGTCTTCGAACAACGCAACGCCGCCGCCGAGGAGGCCAGCTTTGCCAACGCCGGCCTGCTGGCGCCGCACCTGCTCACACCCTGGGGCACACCCGGCCTGGGCACGCCTCTGAAGCTCCTGGGCCGCCGCGCCACGCTGCGGCTGGCCGAAGGCTTCAAAGGCACAGACCTGGCATGGCTGTGGCGCTGGCGGCGCGCAGCGCGGCGCGGCGCATCGGCCGCACAGCTGTCGACACTGGAAAGCCTGGCACGCTACAGCCAGCGGCGCCTGCAGCACATCGCCGTGCAACACGAGCTGGATTTTGAAAGCAGCCAGGGGCGCCTCATCCTGCTGCGCACCGCGCAGGAACAGGCCCGCTGGCAACCCACCCTGCAGGTTCTGCGCGACGCCGGGATTGCGCTGCGCGAGATCGATGCCGACGCCGCACGCCAGATCGAGCCCGGCCTGTGCCCCGAAACCCCGCTGGCGGGGGCGCTGCACCTGCCCGACGCCAAGGCCGGCAACTGCCGACTCTTCGCCCAACTGCTGCGCCAGGGCACCCAGGCCGGCGGAGTGCATTTTGCGTTTGGCACCCGCGTGGCCCGGCTGACTTCCCAGCCCCTGGGCGTGCAGGTGCAGGGCGAAAGCGGCACGCGGTCCTTCGATGCCGTGGTGCTGTGCGCCGGCATGGCATCGGCCGCCCTGCTGCGCCCCCTGGGCCCGCGCCTGCCGATGGCGGCAGTGCATGGCTATTCCGTCAGTGCCCCGCTGCGCGAGACCCTGCATGCGCCGGTGGCCAGCGTGGTGGACAGTCAGTTGCAGATCAGCATCACGCGGCTGGGCCAGCGTGTGCGCATCGCGGGTGGCGCCGAACTGGGCGCGCCGGATGCCGCACACCACGCCCCCACGCTGCAGCAGCTCTACCGGACCCTGAACGACTGGTTCCCCGGTGGCGCCCTGCTCTCATCCGGGCTTCAGATATGGCGCGGCGCACGCCCCACGCTGCCCGACGGCGCGCCCGTGGTGGGTGCCAGCGGCGTGCCGGGCCTGTGGCTCAACACCGGCCATGGCGCGGGCGGATGGGCACTGGCCAGCGGCTGCGCCCGCGCCGTGGCAGACCTGATCGGCCAGCGCAGCCCGGATATCAGCCTGGAGGGGCTCGGAATCCAGCGCTTTTGAATGGCCAAGGGCGGGAGATGGCGGCGTGCGACCGCGTGCGCCACACCGCCATAAAACAAGGGGGCCGATGGCCAATGCCAGTCAGTTAAGCTTGGCTTGATCTGATTGGCAGTAAAAAGGGAACGTGTTTCACGTTCCCTTTTTAT